>WLOY01000007.1 GCA_009699015.1 Actinomycetota bacterium
CCTCGGCCTCGGCCTCCTGTGATCGCAGCCCCGCAAGCAGGCCATCGACCTGGGCCTGCCGGTCGCGCAGGGCGGTTTCGTCGGCGACCTCGGCGGCCAGCGCCTCGCGCATCTGGGTGAGGTCGTCAGCCATGAGGCGCAGCCGCGCGTCGCGGACATCCGACTGGATGACCACGGCACGTCGCGCGACCTCGGCCTGGCGGCCGAGGGGCTTTAACTGGCGGCGCAGCTCATTGGTGAGGTCCTGGAGCCGCACGAGGTTCGCCTGCATCGATTCGAGCTTTCGGAGGGCCTTCTCCTTGCGCTTGCGATGCTTGAGGACCCCGGCTGCCTCCTCGATGATGCCGCGACGGTCCTCGGGCGTGGCCTCAAGGATCGCGGTCAGGCGGTTCTGGCCGACGATGACGTGCATCTCGCGGCCGATGCCCGAGTCGCTCAGGAGCTCTTGGACATCGAGCAATCGCGCTGTCTCGCCGTTGATGGCGTACTCGGATCCGCCGTTGCGGAACAGGGTGCGCGAGATGGTGACCTCGGCGTACTCGATGGGCAGCTTGCCGTCCGAGTTGTCGATGGTGACCGAGACCTCGGCCCGGCCCAGCGGTGCCCTGCCTGCGGTGCCGGAGAAGATGACGTCCTCCATCTTCCCACCGCGGAGGGACTTCGCCCCTTGCTCCCCCATGACCCATGCGAGGGCGTCGACCACGTTGGACTTGCCGGAGCCGTTCGGGCCCACGACACAGGTCACCCCCGGCTCGAGATGCAGGGTCGTTGAGGAAGCGAAGGACTTGAAGCCCTTCAGGGTCAACGTCTTCAGGTGCACGGTTCTCCGGTGGTCGGTGGGTGATGCTCTACGTCGGTTGGTCCGAACCTGTGCAGCCTACCGGGAGGCCAAGGGGCCCGGGTCCGTCACGATATCGGCTGGCAGCGCGGGCAAAAGGCGCTTGAGCGATTCATGAAGCGCTCGCGCTCGATGAGCGTGCCGCAACGGGTGCACGGCTCCCCCTCCTGGCCGTAGGCGTCGAGGGACCGGTCGAAGTAGCCGCTTTCCCCATTGACGTTCACGTAGAGGGAGTCAAAGCTCGTACCCCCCTGCGCGAGCGCCTCGGTCATGACCGCCCGCACGTGGATGAGGAGATCTCGAACGCTCGAGCCGACGAGCGACCCCGTTCTGCGCCTGCCGTGCAGCCCGGCCCGCCACAGGGATTCGTCCGCGTAGATGTTCCCGATTCCCGAGACAAGGGACTGGTCGAGGAGAGCCCGCTTGATCTCCGTGTCGCGTGCCCGCAGCCGGGATTCGAAGGACTCCTCGTCGAATGCCGGATCGAGCGGATCACGCGCGATATGGCTGATGACGTCGGGCACCTGACCCCCGGCCCCATCGGGGGCGAGCGGGGTCACCATCAGGCCCCCGAAGGTTCGCTGGTCGACGAACCTGAGCTCAGGCCCTTGGTCGGTGAAGGTGAACCGCGCACGCAGGTGGGCCTCATCCGGTGTCGACGGCGACTGCATGAGCAGTTGGCCGCTCATTCCAAGATGCGCGACGAGCGCCTCGTCGGAACCGCTGAGCGGCATCCACAGGTACTTGCCGCGCCGGCTGACGCAGCGGATCCTCTCGCCCATGAGGTCATCCCTCAGGGAGCCCTCGTGCCGGCGGACGGCTCGTGCATGAAGCACGGCGGCATCGGCAATGACCCGGCCCGTGACCCATCGGTCCAGTCCGCGCCTGACGACCTCGACCTCTGGGAGTTCGGGCACTTCAGGAAACTCCTCCACGGCCAACGAGCGCGCGGTAGGCCTGCTCGGCTGCCTGCTGCTCGGCCACCTTCTTCGACCGGCCATGGCCGAACCCGAGGGGTTCGCCCGCGATGACGACGCGCGCGTCGAATTCCTTCTCGTGGTCAAGGCCGGAATCCTCGACCTGGTAGTCGGGGAGCCCTAGGCCGGCATTGGCCGCTGCCTCCTGCAGCGAGGTCTTCCAGTCCAGGCCCGCGCCCAGCTCTGCCGAGGCACTGATGAGCGGGTCGAAGAGCCGGTGCACGAGCGCGCTTGCCTCGGACTGACCCGAGGAGAGGTAGACGGCGCCGATGACCGCTTCCATCGCATCGGCCAGGATCGACAGCTTGTCTCGTCCCCCCGTGGTCTCCTCGCCGCGCCCGAGCAGCAGGTAGCTGCCCAGGCCCAGCGTCCGCGCGACATCGGCGAGGGCCCTCGCATTCACGACCGCAGCCCGAAGCTTGGCCAACTGCCCTTCCGGCAGATCGGGATAGGTGCGGTAGACGGTGTCGGTGACGACGATGCCGAGCACCGAATCCCCGAGGAACTCCAGCCGCTCGTTGTGGGGAAGACCACCGTGCTCGTAGGCGTAGGAGCGGTGGGTCAGCGCGAGGTCGAGCATCTCCGCCTCGATCTCAATGCCGAGGATCTCGCGCAGTTCGAGCAGTTGTGCGGTCCGCTTGCTCATGATTCGTGACTGTCCTTGACTCGCCCGTCCCTGACCTGCATTCATCGTCGGATGCGCCCCTCCATCAGCCGCCGTCTTCCACGACGAGGGAGGCGAACAGGCTCCGCGTGGAATCGATGATTCCCCGGTCGGCAGCTCGGGCTGCGAGGCGCACGCAGGCCCGCACTCCATTCGCCGACCCGGACCCGTGCCCGACCACCGTGACGCCATTCACGCCGAGGAGCATGCCCCCGGCGAAGTCACCGCTCGCCACCTCGCGAACGACGGCGCGCGCCGGTGCGAGGTCGCCATATGCGCCGCCGATCCGATGCGCGGCCCATGCCACGGTGCCCTCGATGCCCTTGAGGAGCACATTGCCGGTGAACCCGTCCGTGACGACAACCTGGGCGCGCAGCCCATCGGCGGCGTCACCACCCTCGATGTTTCCGATGAAATCAATCCCGAGTGGAGGAAGCCTGGCGGCGAGTTCCTCGAATGCGAGAGAGCGAAGCTCGTCCCCCTTGCCCGGTTCATGGCCGATGTTCAGGAGCCCGACCTTCGGCTCCACCACTCCGAGGGTCCGTGCAAAGCTCCATCCGGCCATCGCATACTGAGTGAGCGTTTCCGGCGTTGCGTCAAGGAACGCTCCCGCGTCGACGAGCACGACGGGCCCTTCGATCGCAGGGAGCACGACCGCGATCGCCGGCCTCGTCATCCCGGGTACCTTGCCGCAGGCAAGGACCGCTGCCGTCACGGATGCGCCGGTGTGTCCCACCGACACCCAAGCATCAGCGGCCCCTGAGTTGACGGCGAGTGCTGCGACCATCACGCTCACGCGTGGAACCTCGCGCGCGGCGTCGATCCGAAGCACCTCGAGTGGATTGGCATCCATCGGCACGACCTCGAAGGCGGGCAGCACTTCTACCCGGGCGAGGCTGACACCCCGCACGGTGAGGAGTTCGACGGCAAGGTCGGGCGGACCCACGAGGACGAGGTCGATGTCGGCATCATCCTGGAGAAGGGTGACGACGGCATCGGCCACGACCTCGGGGGCACCGTCGCCGCCCAGCAGGTCGAGGGCGACTCGGGCCACTTCGGCCTAGACGTCGAGGACGCGGCGCTTGGCGTACGTGCCGCAGGTCGGGCACGCCGTGTGCGACAGGCGCTTTTCACGGCAGGTGGAGCATGTCACGAGGTTCGGCACGGTGGTCTTCCACTGAGCCCGACGGCTCCGGGTGTTGGAGCGCGACATTTTCCGCTTCGGTACTGGCACGGTATTCCCTCTTCTTCGCTACTGCTCATCTGGCTCCACGAGGCCGGCGAGTGCCGCCCAACGTGGATCGGTCAGTTCATGCGCGTGCCCGGGAGCACTGTCGAGCCGCACCCCGCACTCGGAGCACAGGCCCGCGCACTCCTCGCGACACACTGGCGATAAGGGCAAGCCCAGCACCACCGCATCACGAAGCGTCGGCTCCAGGTCGATCAGATCGTCCCGGATCCCAGGCAACGGGTCTTCGTCATCACCGAGTTCTGCGACCGCCCCGGCACGATCATCCGTGTCGACGTAGACGAACAACTCGCTGAAGTCCACCGCCTCATCCCATTCGAGCGGATCCAGGCAGCGCGCGCATTCCGCGTCGACATGGATATCCGCAGTCCCGGTGACCAGCACCCCCTCCATCACGGATTCCAGTCGGAGTTCAAGTTCGACCGGCGACCCTGCGGGGACAGTGGCCAATGCGATGCCAAGGCTCCCCGGGGCCGGCACCGTACGGTCAGCAGTGATCATCGACCCGGCCCGCTGCTGCAGGCCCAGCGCACGCAAGTCAAGGACGAGCGGGCCGGATGGGTCGAGGGTGTTCACTGCTCCCCTTACGGATGAGGCATGGGCAACTGTGGCCCCGCGAGAGGCTGTTTGGGCAAAGAGTAGCGCGGACGGCGCCCCAGACGAAAACGAACCCCCGCCGCCCCGGTCATGCCCCGTCATCCTCGGTGGCTAGCGGCTCTCGTCGTAGAGCTCATCGACGTAGCCGACCGGCTCGGGGGCGAGATCCTGGTAGATCTGCCCGTGCAGCCGATCACGTGCACGATCGACGATCTGGAGGCTCTTTTGGAGGGTGATCTCAAACATCGCGAGCTTGGCATCGATGTAGTCATCGGTTTCGCGGCGCATGCGATCGCTCTCCGATTCGACCTGGCTGCGAAGGGCCTGGGCTTCCGCCACCGCCGCAAGGTACACCTCATGTTCCGAGGTGAGCCGATCGGCATCTGAGCGTGCCCTGTCGATGATCCGATTCGCCTCACGGCGGCCTTCGAGGACGACCGCTTCGCTGTCAGCGAGGAGGGCATCGGCGCGGTGAACGGACTCCGGCAGCATGTGCCGGATCTCGTCGATAAGGTCGAGCACCAGTGGCCGGTTCACGATGCATGAGGCAGAAAGCGGCATCGACTTCGCATCCTCGATGAGGACCGCGAGCTCCGTCAGTCTCTCTTGCACGTCCACTCGGTGATCTCCTCGGTTTCCCGGCAGCGCAGGGCGCGCCGCCGGTCGGCTCAGCGCCCCGCTGACCCAATTGTGTCTGAGATCCGCCGCTGCAGTCGCTCCAACACGGCCTCCGGGACCAGACCGTGGACGTCGCCCCCATAGGTCGCGACCTCCTTGACCAGACTCGAGGAGAGATAGCTGTAGAGCGGATTCGTCGACACGAACAAGGTCTCGACGTTGGCCAGCCGGTAGTTCATCTGGGCCATCTGGAACTCGTAGTCGAAGTCGCTCACGGCACGCAGTCCCTTGACGATCGCCTTGATGCCATTGTCACGGCAGTAGTCGACGAGCAGGCCGTGGAATGAGTCGATGCGGATGTTCCCGAGCGGAGCCACGACCTCGCGCAGGATCTCGATGCGCTCGTCGACGGTGAAGAGGCTGGACTTGGACTTGTTGTGCAGGACCGCGACCACGACCTCGTCGGCAAGGTCGGCTGCGCGCTTGAATACATCAAGATGGCCGTTCGTGACTGGGTCAAATGATCCCGGGCACACTGCAATCCGCATCACGGGCCTCCAGGGTTCATGTCCACGGCCTCCGCGGCCGAACTGCGATGACCGTACCAAAGCACCGTGTCACCGTAGCCTCGCTGTCGGATGAATGACCAGTCGGGCGGAAA
Organism: Actinomycetota bacterium; assembly: GCA_009699015.1. GTDB lineage: Bacteria > Actinomycetota > Actinomycetes > S36-B12 > S36-B12 > WLND01. The sequence continues at coordinate 5,605 of WLOY01000007.1, forward strand.
TGGCGACGTTTCGTCGGCTCGGGGACGTTCGACGACCACGATGGCGGACGGGTCAACCCACCCTCCGGCATCGAGACTGCTGAGCTCCCCGGCGATGACCGTGGCTGCGATCTCGTAGGGAGGATCGAGGAGGATGAGCGAGGCTGGCGGGCCGGCATTCCACCGCCCGGCGGTCGCCTGCAGGGTCGCGCGGATGACGGTCGCTCCCGAGAGCCCTAGGGCCTCGACGTTTCGTCGGATGACGTCGGCGGCTGAAGCCTGGCTCTCAATGAGGACGACGGACGCAGCGCCCCGGCTCAGCGCCTCGAGCCCGAGGGCCCCGGACCCGGCGTAGCCATCGAGCACGTGAACCTCACCCCAGCCGGTCCCCCGCTCGGCGAGCATTGATGAGACAGCGGAGAACAGTGCCTCGCGCACCCGGTCGGAGGTCGGCCGGGTGCCTCGCTCCGGCACGCGCAGCTGGCGTCCCCTCGCCGATCCGGCGATGATCCGGGTCACCCCGCAGTCCCGGGTGTCACGCCTTCTCCATGAAGTCAGCCTGCTCGTCCGGCACGAGGGCGTGAATCGCGCTGAGGAGCCCCGGAGCCGAGGCCAAGGACGGGTCGGTGGCAACGATGGCGAGCGCTGCCGCACGCGCCCGGACGATCACGTCCTCGTCACGCACGACCTCGAGCAGTCGCAGCGAGCTGCGCTCGCCGGATTGCGAGGATCCGAGAACATCGCCCTCGCGCCGCAGCTGGAGGTCGAGCTGCGCCAGCTCGAAGCCGTCCGTTGTCGCCGCCACGGCATCGAGTCGCATGCGTGCGGGGCTGCCCTTCGGCATCTCCGTGAGGAGCAGGCACAGGCTCGGGTGATTCCCACGTCCGACCCGGCCGCGGAGCTGGTGGAGCTGCGAGATCCCGAACCGATCAGCGTCGATGATGACCATGGCGGTCGCGGCCGGCACATCGACCCCAACCTCGATTACTGTCGTCGCGACGAGCACCTCGATCCGCTCGCTGCCCGTCTCGCTGGCGAACCGGCGCATCGCATTGTCCTTCTCCTCGCCCGTCATCCGTCCGTGCAGGACGCCGACCCGAAGGCCGGCAAGCTCGCCGCTCGCCAGCTTGTCGGCAACCGAGAGAACCGAGGCCGTAGGGGGTTCCTCCCCTGCGCTCCCGCCATCTGGGGCCACGCTGCCGTCGCCCGGCGGAGCGCTCTCATCGTCGCCGATCCGCGGGCACACGACGAATACCCGGTGGCCGGCCTCGACCTCCTCGCGCACGCGGGCCCAGGCCCGTCCGACCAGCGCTGGTTGCTCGCGAACGGGCACGACATGGGTCGCCACCGGGCTCCGTCCGGCCGGGAGCTCGCGAAGGGTCGAGACGTCGAGATCACCGAACACGGTCATTGCGACCGTCCGCGGGATCGGCGTCGCCGTCATGACGAGGACGTGCGGCCGCATGCCGCCGCGTGCCTTCGCAGCGAGGGCCGCCCTCTGCTCGACCCCGAACCGGTGCTGCTCGTCGATGACGACGAGCCCGAGGTCGCGGAACTCGACGGTGTCCTGGATGAGCGCGTGGGTTCCGACAACGATGCCTGCGTCGCCCGAGATGACATCGAGCAGCTCGCGGCGCCTGGTCGCCGTGCGCTGGGATCCGGTGAGGAGCGCGACCTTCGTCCCGTTGGCATCGCCGCCGAGCATCCCCGCCTGGGCAAGCGGACCGAGCATCGCGGTGATGGTCCGGTGGTGCTGAACGGCGAGCACCTCGGTCGGGGCGAGTAGCGCCGCCTGCCCGCCGGCATCGACGACACCGAGCATCGCCCGGAGCGCAACGATGGTTTTGCCGCTCCCGACATCTCCCTGCACGAGTCGATGCATCGGATGGCTCGCCGCGAGATCCCCGGCGATCTCCTCGCCGACCTCCACCTGCCCCCGCGTCAGGGTGAACGGGAGGTCCTCATCGAAGGAGCGCTGCAGGGGCCCACCGCTGACGACCCGGGCCGTGGCGGGCATCAGGGCCATCTCGGCACGCCGCTGGGCGAGCACCACCTGCAGGACGAAGGCCTCCTCGAACCGCAGTCGATCCTGTGCCTGGCTCAGCTCGAGGTCGTTCGCCGGGCGATGGATCTGGGTGAGGGCCGAAGCCAGGCCGATGATGCCCTCGGCCTGCCTCACCTGATCGGGAATCGGGTCGGGGAGGTCGCCGAGCGTGTCGAGGATCACCCGGATCGCACCGGCGATCTGCCAAGACGTGACCGTCGAGGTCGCCGAGTAGACGGGGATGAGCGCGCCGGCGAAGGCGGCGATGGCCTCGGGGTCGTCATCGACCCCATCGGGAAGGAGCAGGCACTGCGGATGGGCGAGCTGCCGCTTGCCGCGGAAGCTGGAGATCTGGCCCGCGAACAGGCCCCGCCGCCCCGGACGCAGCTCGCGCTCACGCCACTTCTGGTTGAAGAAGGTCAGCGACAGCCTGCCCTGCCCATCGGTCACGAGGGCCTCGAGGATGGTCCCGCGGCGCTGCTGCATTGGCCGGACGGTGACCTGCTCGATGTCGGCCAGGATGGTCACCGACGCCCCCTCCTCCAAGGTGGCGAGCTCGGTGAGGGTGCCGCGCTCCGCGTAGCGGCGGGGGTAATGACGGAGCAGGTCGTCGACGGTCGTCATCCCGAAGGCCTTCTCGAGCGCCGTTGCGGTCTTGCCTCCGACCACCCTCGAGAGCGACTGGGCCAGGCCGGGTGGCTGCGCGCTCACTCGACCCCGATGATGACCGGCCACAGCGGCTGACCGCCGTCATAGGCGGTCACCTCCACCATCGGGTGCTCCGCTGCGAGCCAGGCAGTCAGGCCGTCGGCGAATGCCGGGGTCACGTCACTTCCGAAGACGAGGGTCACGAGCTCCCCGCCCGCGGCGAGCATGGCGTTGAGCAGGTCGCGCGACACCCCTCGCACGTCGCCGCCCACCGCGCTGATGTCGCCATCGACGAGGCCGAGGATATCGCCGACGCGACATGGGCCAGCGGTGGTGAGCACCTCTCGCGATGCCACCGTGACCGCAGCGTAGCGAGTGGCTCCCGCCGCCCGGGTCATCGCGACGACGTCGTCCTCGAATCGCGCCTGCGGGTCGTGGACGGCGGCAGCCGCAAGGGTCTGCACGATCGCCTTCGTGGGAATGACCGAGACCCGTACGCCCGCGGCCCGCGCCTCCGCGGCCGCGACCCCGGCGACGGCGCGCGTATCGCCGTCACTCGGCAGGAGGATGACCTCGTCGGCACCCGACTCGAGGACAGCCGCGAGGAGTTCCGCGGTCGAGGGCCGGGTATTCGCGAGCGCGGCGACGGTGATGACCCCGGCCTCGTGGAGCAGGGCAGCCGTGCCCGCTCCGTGGGTGACGGCGACGAGGGCGCGAGGCGGCCGCTCCCCGCCGAGGGCATGCTTGTCGAGTGCCGTGATGCGGATGCGATGCGGACGGCCGGCTTCGACGCCTGCCTCCACCGCGGCCCCGGGATCATCGACATGGACGTGGACATTCCAAAGGGGGGCAGCTCCGCTCACGACGAGGCTGTCGCCGATCGCCGCGAGGGCGGCCCTGAGCTGAGCGACCGACGGCTCATCCGCGTCGAGCAGGAACATGACCTCGAACGCTGGGCCGGAGAGGGCCGCGCGGTCAGGGCTCGCGCTCAGGGCCGCGCCCGCTTGCGAGCGATGCCCTGGGCTCGCACGCCGGTTTGCCGGCGCGCGCTTGACTCCGGATAGGACGTCGACGAGGGCGTCGAGCACGACGACGAGCGCCCGACCGCCTGCATCGACGACACCGGCAATCCGCAGCGACTCAAGAAGCGAGGGGGTCTGCTCGAGCGCCTCCGCGGCTCCCTCGCTCGCAGCGCCCGCGGCCTGGGCTGGTGAGACGGTGGGTGAGTGAGCACTTGCGGCGCGGGCCGCGCTCGCTGCGGCTCTCACCACGGTGAGGATGGTTCCCTCGACCGGCTTGGCGACCGCCGAATAGGCCAGTTCCGCACCCCGCTCGAGCATCGCGGCGATGTCCGTTCCGCGGATATCGCGCTCCGAGGGGATCGCGGCGAGGACCTCGGCCGTACCGCGAAGGATCTGCGACAGGATTACCCCGGAGTTTCCCCGGGCGCCGAGGAGCGAGCCGCGGGCCAGCCCCATCGCGGCGGAGGGCATCGACGAGTCGCGTTCCATCGCCTCATCGATGCCTGCGCACCCCGCCTCCATGGTGAGGTAGACATTCGTGCCAGTGTCACCGTCGGGGACCGGGAAGACGTTCATGGCATCGATCTCGGCCCTCGCCTCCCCCAGTCCGGCGAGCGCGGCGTGGGCCCAGTCGCGCACGAAGGCGGCGGGATTTGCCAGGGCTGAGGGGTTGCCGAAGCTGACTGCGTTCACCGGCCCTGCCCTCCCCAGCCCTCGACTGACCCGACCCTGGATTTGGGGACCGGCACCCGCCTCGGCTACTCTTGGCCGCTGCGTGCTTCACGGCAGCATAATGTTTGTCCGGTTCCACGCTTCTCACGTTCCACGCTTACCCGCTCGACCGTTCTCTTGATCACCAGTCCTCGGCCCGGCCAACCGGCCCAGCCGGCACGATCGATGCCGATCCGGCATCACACATGAAGGAGTGCACCGTGGCTGCCAACTGCGATGTCTGCGGCAAGGGCCCAAGCTTCGGGCACAGCATCTCTCACTCGCACCGTCGCACGAAGCGCCGCTGGAACCCGAACATCCAGCGGGTTCGCACGCTCGTGGGCAAGACCCCCAAGCGCCAGAACGTGTGCGCCTCCTGCCTCAAGGCCGGCAAGGTCGTCCGCAACTAGTCGTCCGCAGCACATTGGGCGCAGCCGGTCGATCGCGGTACGCGGTCGGCTAGCCTGCGGTCATGTCGAGCGCAGCCGGAACCGCGCCGCCCTCCGACGGAGGGGCCCGGGACTTCTCCGGCCGGGTCCGCTGGGAGTACCGCCCTCGGATGAACGGCACCCCAGATCCCGGCGAGATCGTGTGGACGTGGGTCGCCTACGAGGATGACCCCTCGGTCGGCAAGGATCGGCCGGTCGTCGTCATCGGCCGCGCCGATCGCAGGCAACTCGCTGTGCTCATGCTCTCGACGCGTGACCATTCCGGAGATCCCCGGTGGCTGTCGATCGGGACAGGTGACTGGGATGCCCAGCACCGTACGAGCTGGGTCCGAAGCGACCGGATCCTGGCCGTCCGGCCCTCGGCGATCCGCCGTGAGGGCTCAGTGCTCCCCAGATCGGTCTACGAGGCCATCCGCACCGCTGCCGGTCCGCGCGACTCAGGTCTGCGCCGCAGCTTCAGACGCTTGTTCGGCAGGTCCGCTCGACCGCCGATCACTCCCGTCGAGCCCCGTTGAAGTGGACGTGCCCTCCCGTATCCTCCATCCGCAGGCCATCGACGATGACGCCCGGCTCCTGTGAGGCCAGGACGGACCCGATGATGCGAAATGCCGCCGGAATCGCCGCACCGGCCGGGAACGTCGCGAGCAGCGCGTGATCCTCCCCGCCGGTGAGCATCCACTCCCTCGGATCGACGCCGAAGGCTGATGCGGCAACGGCAATGGGCTCAGGGGAAACCCAGTCGGACGTGTCGATCACGACCGCGACCCCCGAGGCCTCTGCAAGATGCCGGGCGTCAGCGATGAGTCCATCGCTCACGTCGATCATCGCCGTGGCGCCGGCGTCCGCGGCCATGGGTCCGGCGGAGTAGGGCGGGTCGGGGATCCGGTGGGCCTCGACAAGCGCCGAGGGCGAGCGAAACCCTCCGGACAGCACGGCCAGCCCTGCCGCCGACCAGCCGAGTCGGCCCGCGACCGCGAGAACGTCGCCCGCACGCGCCCCCGAGCGAAGCACCGGGCTCCTCCCCTGCAGGTCACCGAGGGCCGTGACGGACAAGGTGATGACCGGCGACGCAACGACATCGCCTCCGACGACACACGCCCCGACCCTGGCAGCCTCTGCAGTGAGTCCGGCGGTGCACTCAAGCGCCCATGTGACGGGGAGGTCGCCCGGGGCGGCAAAGCCCACGAGAAGCGACGTGGCCACGCCGCCCATCGCTGCGACATCCGCGAGACTGGCGGCGGCCGCCTTGCGGCCCACATCGGTCGCACTCGACCAGTCCCGGCGAAAGTGGATTCCCTCGACGAGGACGTCGATTGTCGCGAGGACGCTCCCGGACGCCGTCGCGACGACTGCGGTGTCATCGCCCGGGCCGACCAGGCACGCGGCGCAGCGGGGCAGGGCCTCGGTGATGCGGGCGATGAGTCCGAACTCGCCGGCTTCACCGATCGTCGTCTCGCTCAAGGCTCTCCTTTCCGGACACGGGCGGCCTCGCGGCTCGCGAGTCGCTAGTCTCCCAGCATGGTCGTCCAGGCGTACGTGCTCATCCAGACAGAGGTGGGAATGGCTCCGACGGTGGTCCGCGCGATCCGCGAGATCGCCGGCGTCACCATCGCCGAGGACGTCACCGGACCTTACGACGTCATCGTCCGGGCCGAGGCGAACACCATGGATGAACTCGGCCGCCTCATCATCGCGAGCATCCAGGCGGTGCCCGGCATCACCAGGACCCTCACCTGCCCGGTGCTCAACCTCTGATGGCGTGAGTCACCGCAGGCCTGTCTCACCGCAGGCCTGTCTCACCGCAGGCCTGTCTCACCGCAGGCCTGTCTCACCGCAGGCCTGTCTCACCGTAGGCCTGTGCCCCGACGCTGGGCATCGCGCACCAGGTGCGCCACCAGTTCCGCGTAGGCGAGCCCCGACGCCCCCCACATCCGCGGGAACATCGAGATCGGCGTGAACCCGGGCATCGTGTTGACCTCGTTGATGATCACCCCGCCCGATGAGTCGGTGAAGAAGTCGACCCGCGCCAGTCCCTCGCAGCCAAGCGCCTCGAACGCCAGGCATGCCTGGCGTCGAACCTCCGACTCGAGTGCCTCGTCGAGTTCCGCCGGGACGACGAGGGTTGTCGAGTCGTCCAGGTACTTGGCATCGAAGTCGTAGAACTCGTGGCTGCCGCCGACGATGATCTCGGCGCAGCGGCTCGCGCACGGCACCCCAATTTCGTCCTCTATGACCCCGCACTCGATCTCCCGAGCCCCCTCGACCCCCGCCTCGACGACGACGCGCGGATCGTGGGCGCGCGCGGCCTCGATCGCCGATTCGAGGCCCTCGATGGAGTGCACCTTGGAGATGCCCTGCGATGACCCGGCACGGGCCGGCTTCACGAACACCGGGAACCCGACTGCGCTCGCACGCCTCAGGGAGATTTCGCGGTCGGATCGCCACTGACGATCGGTGATCACCGCATACGGGCCCACTTCGAGGCCTGCGGAGGCGAACAGTGCCTTCATCGTCGCCTTGTCCATGGCGACCGCTGATGCCAGGACCCCTGACCCGACGTAGGGGATGCCGGACATCTCCAGGAGACCCTGGATCGTGCCGTCCTCGCCCCACGGCCCGTGGAGCACCGGGAACACGACGTCGATTTCCCCGAGCTCCGCGGATCGCACGGCAGGATCGGCGCTCAGGACCACCGGCCGGTCGTTGGCCGCGACTGCAGGGACGACGCCATCGACGATTCGAAGAAGATCAGGATCGACGTCCTGCAGGAACCACCCACCGTCCGGGGTGATGCCGATGGCCACGGTCTCAAATGACTGGGGGTCAAGTGCGCGCAGGATGCTCCCCGCGCTCACGCATGAGATTCCGTGCTCACTGCTACGACCCCCGAAGACGACGGCGACCCGGATCTTCTGCACGTGCTGACCGTACCGGTCCGCGATGGGTGCGACTATGGTCGGTCCGTGGCCGAGCAGACGAGTGAACCATTGAGAGCCGAGACGTTCGTCGTGACGGCCGGCCGACCGGCCCGCAGTCCCGATGCCCCGCTCAACACCCCCATCGTGCCGGCATCGTCGTTCATCGCCGGTGGCCCGATGGAGTACGCCCGCGAGGATTCACCGAGCGCCAGTGCGCTCGAGGAGGTCATCGGCGGCCTCGAGGGCGGGGCGGCCACGGTCTTCTCCTCGGGCATGGCCGCTGCCGGCGCAGCCATGGACCTCGTGCCTCCAGGCGCGATCGTCGTCGCCCCGAGCGCGGCCTACACCGGAGTCGCCGTTCGGCTGCGCGAACTCGATTCGATCGGACGCATCAGGCTCCGTATCGTCGACGTCGACAGCACGGCGGCGGTGGTCGACGCATGCGACGGGGCCCACCTGCTGTGGCTCGAGTCGCCCACGAACCCGCTGCTCCAGGTCGCCGACCTGCCCGCATGCATCGATGCCGCTCATACTGCCGGCGCACTCGCCCTCGTCGACAACACCTTCGCCACGCCAATGCTCCAGCGCCCGCTGCAGGATGGCGCGGACATCGTCCTGCACAGCGTCACCAAGGCGCTCAGCGGCCATTCGGACCTGCTCATGGGCGCACTCGTCGCCCGAGATGCCGAGCTGGCAGAGCGCATTCGGCTCAGGCGTGTCCTGCTCGGCGGATCGACGAGCGCATTCGACTGCTATCTCGCACTGCGCGGGATCCGCACCCTGGCGCTACGCATCGACAAGGCCCAGTCCAGCGCGCGCACCATTGCCGACCGGCTCAACGGGCACCCAGCCCTCAGCAGGGTGCGCTACCCCGGCTTCGGGACCATCGCCGCGATCGAGGTGGCCGGCGGGCCCGCAGCCGCCGACGCCGTTTGCCGCCTGACGTCTATCTGGACCCACGCAACGAGCCTCGGCGGGGTCGAGTCGCTGCTCGAGCGCCGCCGACGCTGGGCCTTGGAGAGCACGACCGTTCCGGAGAGCCTCATCCGGCTCTCGTTCGGCATCGAGCATGCCGACGACCTCTGGGCCGATCTCAGCGGTGCCCTCGACGCATCCCTGCGCGATGCGTAAGCGATCGGCAGATCGTAAGCGACCGACCTATTCGTAAGCGTCCGCCCGTGATCAGCTAGGCGCCAGCGACCGTCTCGCGCTTGGTATCGCGTGCCATGAAGGCGGCGGCCAGGGACTTCGGCGAGCGTCCGTGGTGCAGGACCTGAACCACCTGCTCGGTGATCGGCATGTCGACCCCGTGCTCCCGGGCAAGGGCCAGGATCGGCTCGCAGCTCTTGTATCCCTCGCACGTCTGCTTCGTCGCCTCGATGGTCTCCGCGACCGTGAGCCCGCGGCCGAGGTTCAGGCCGAACGTCCGGTTGCGCGACAGCGGCGACTGGCACGTCGCGACGAGATCTCCGACACCGGCTAGGCCCTGGAACGTGAGCGGGTCAGCCCCGAGCGCCACGCCCAGCCGCGCGATCTCCGCCAGGCCGCGGGTGATGAGCGAGGCCTGCGAGTTCTCACCCAGGCCCATTCCGACAGCCATCCCGTTGGCGAGGGCGATCACGTTCTTGACCGCGCCACCGATCTCGGTCCCGACGACGTCGGTTGTCCAGTACGGACGGAAGTAGTCGGTCGTGCAGGCGTCGGCGAGGAGCCTGGCGCTCGACTCCAGATCGCATGCAATGGTCGTCGCAGTGGGCTGGTGCTCGGCGACCTCCCGAGCGAGATTGGGGCCTGACACGACGGCGACGCGATGGCTCGCCACTCCGGTCACCTCAGAGATGACCTCGCTCATGCGCTGCATGGTCTCCAGCTCGATCCCCTTGATGAGGCTCACGAGCACGCAGTTGCCGGGGAGCCTCGGGGCCCACATCGCGAGGTTCTCGCGAAGCACCTGCGCCGGGATCGCCAGGACGACGAGGTCGGCACCTTCAAGGGCACGAGACGGATCGGTCGTTGCAGCGACGGTCTCCGGGAGGTCGATGCCCGGGTGATACGCCTCGTTGCGATGGCTGCCGTTGACCTGCTCAGCCACAACGTCATCACGGGTCCAGATGGTCACCTGGCTTCCGGCATCCGCGAGCACCATCGAAAAGGCTGTCCCCCATGATCCGCTGCCCATGATCGCCACCCGGCTCATACGGGCCCGTTTCGCTCGAACACCATTCGCTCCTTCGGCGGGGTCTCGTGACGTATCTCCGCGAGGAGGTCGGTCATGGCATCCATGAGCCGGTCGGTCGCGATGTGCAATGTATCGGCATCGAGCGGCCGATCGGCGAGATCGCTGAGATCGACCGGGGCTCCGATCCGAACATGCATCGTCTTTCGCGGAAACAGGCGCAGCTGCTTGCGATAGGGCGCCATGACCTCCTGCGCCCCCCACTGGGCGAGCGGCAGCAGCGGCCTGCCAGTTGCGAGGGCTATCCGTGCTGCGCCCGTCTTGCCCTGCATGGGCCACAGGTCCGGGTCACGGGTGATCGTTCCCTCGGGGTAGACGACGATGCATTCGCCTCGTTCGACGGCGGTCACGGCATCGCGGACGGCATCGACAGCCTCGACTGTCTCGCGGTACACCTTCACCTGGCCGGCACTCGTGATGATCGGTCCCATGATCGGAACCCGGAATACCGACTCCTTGGCGAGGAACCGCGGTGGACGGTCAACGCTCCAGAGCATGTGCGCGACGACGAGGGGGTCGAACCACGAAGTGTGGTTTGGCGCGACAATGATTCCGCCGGGGTCCGCCTCGAGATGCTCGACCCCCTGCCAGTCGCGCTTGGTGAGCAGTTGCATCGGCAGCCACAGCAGGAATACTGCGACGCGAAACCCCCAGCCCAACCGCCATGCGCGTCTCGTCCGGGTCATTTCCACAATCTAGCGCCCGAAGCGTCACGGCAGGGTCATGAGTGAGATCCCCGTTTGATTGGATGGGCACCATGGAGTGGACGGCGGTGGTGCCCATGAAGTCGCTTCCGGACGCCAAGAGCAGGCTCCTGCCCGATGATGATCCGACCCGGCCCGAGCTCGCACTGGCGTTCCTCGAGGATGTCCTCGCCGCACTGGACGGCGCTGCTGCGATTGCCGGAGTCGTCATCGTCACCGATGACGAGCGGGTCCGTCGCATTGTTGACGCCTCGCCCGCGCGGTGGATTGCGGAATCCCCGCACACCGGCCTCAACCCGGCCGCTGCCTTCGGGGCCGCGAGCCTGCCTCCCGGCTCAGCCGTGGCCATCGTCGCCGGCGACCTCCCCTGCCTCACCGCTGAGGCAGTCGACCTGGTGCTCGCCCTCGCCGGGGCTCGTGAGCGCGCATTCGTGAGCGACGCACAGGGAATCGGGACCACCATGCTCCTCGACAGCGTGTCCGCCAACTGCTCGCCGGCATTCGGCGAGCGGTCCCGCGCCCGGCACGTTCAACTCGGCTACGTCGATATCGGCCTGGACTCGAACGCCGAGGCCCGCCGACTGCTCGCTCGGGCTCGACGTGACGTCGACACGCAGGTTGACCTGTGGGATGCCATGCGCCTCGGCGTCGGCGCGGCAACGAGTGCCGTCCTGCTCGGGGCCCTCGCCCGATGATTCCCGCAACCGTCCGGTCGACCAGTCCCGGGGGCGACGTGATCATCGTGGGAGACGATGGCTTCTCGCTTACCGTGCCGCGTTCGGTCGTCGAGGCATCCGTGTTCCGTCTCCTGCGGGTCGGCCAACGACTTGGGGTCACCCTCGATGACGGCGCCCCTGTCCGGATCGACCTGCCGTGACCCACGTCCCCGGACCGACCCCCGTGCGGGCCGCCTTCCCCCACTAGGTTCCTCCCATGGACTCGTCGCCGTTCACCTCGAGCGAGGTCGATGTCGTCGTGCTCGGCTCCGGGGCGGCCGGGCTCGTCGCCGCCCTCGCTGCCGTCGATGCCGGAGCGAACGTTGCCCTGTTCGAGAAAGCCGACCTCATCGGTGGATCCACCGCGATCTCCGGCGGCGTCTGCTGGGTTCCGATGAACCACCACATGGACGAGGCCGGCACCCCCGATTCGCGCGAGGCAGCGCTCGCGTACCTGCACTCGTTGTCGCTCGGCCAGATGAATCCCGCCCTCGCCGAGGCCTTCATCGGCGGCGCCAGGGCGACCGTCGAGTGGCTCGAGGCGGTGACCGAGCTCGAGTTCACCCTCATCCCTGGCTATCCCGACTACCACCCCGAGCATCCGGGCGGCCGACCCGCCGGCGGCCGCTCGCTCGACCCGGGGCTGTTCAGCTACGAGAGCCTCGGCCCGTGGGCCGGACGCGTCGCCAAGAGCCGTCGCAGCGCCCGACTGCGCATCACCGACACCACCTTGGGCGGCGGCACCGGATTCCTCGACGATGCGACGCTCTCCTACCGCGAGGAGCACGACCTCCGGGGCTGCGGAGCAGCGCTCGTCGGGCCGCTCCTCGCTGCGCTCCTGGGCGCCGGCGTCGAGCCCGTGCTCGATGCGCAGGCAACCGACCTCGTCATCGAGGATGGCCGGGTACGCGGCGTCCGGCTCGCCATCGGCTCGGACGGGGGCCGAGGACACGTCCATGTCGCGCACGCCAGGCAAGGGGTGATCATCGCCACCGGCGGCTTCGAGTGGAATCCTGAGCTCGTGAGCGCGTTCCTGCGCGGGCCGATGACGGCGCCGGCATCGGTACCCTCGAACGAGGGCGACGGCCTGCTCATGGCGCTGCGCGCCGGTGCTGCACTCGCGAACATGCCGCACGCCTGGTGGGCGCCGACCGTGTCGGTCCCGGGTGACGAGGCCTTCGGCCGACCACGTGCGACACTGCTCAACCGCGAGCGGACCCTGCCCGGATCGATCATGGTGAACAGGGCAGGACGCCGATTCGCCAATGAGGCAGCCAATTACAACGCGCTCGGCGGTGCCTTCCACGAACTGGACCCGGTGGACTTCGGCTACCGGAACCTGCCCTCCTGGCTCATTTTCGACGGTCGCAACGCGCGCGAATTCGGGTCCTTCGGGACTCCGGCCGGCACCCCGATCGCGCCATGGATCACCCGGGCCGAAACGATCCCCGAGCTCGCCGAGACCCTTGGCATTGACGCCGCCGGCCTCGTCGGCACGATTGCGCGCTGGAACTCCTTCGTCGATGCAGGCGACGACGCCGACTTCGGCCGAGGGAGAAGTGCCTACGATCGATGGAGCGGCGATGGACGATTCCGAGGCGAGGTCGCCTCGACCCTCGGTAGCCTGGACGAGGCACCGTATTTCGCCGTCCAGGTCCACTCCGGCACCCTCGGCACGAGCGGTGGCCCGCGAACTGACCCCGATGGTCGGGTGCTCGACACGACCGGATCGGCGATCCCGGGCCTGTTCGCCGTCGGGAACGCCGCCGCCGCTCCCACCGCCCTCGCCTACGGAGGCGCAGGCGGCACCCTCGGGCCCATCATCGTGTTCGGACGGGCCGCGGGCCAAGCGGCCGCGAAGTCAGGTGCCGAGCGGTCGGCCGGCGGCCGGACGATCGGCTGATCCCTGCCTGAAGACCGACGGGTCCATCGGCATCGGGGCGTGGGGCAGGGTCGTCGTGCCCTCGTGGACACAGACCCGGTGGATGATTCGCCACTCATCGCCGCGTCGCTCGTAGCGGTCGAGATACCGGCCGAGCCACAGCGACCAGGGGCCGTCATCGTCGGGGATCAGGTACGTGAGATTCGAGATCTCCCCGCGTGCCGTCATTCCGCCGTCATCGAATTCGATGCTGTGGTTCATGTTGCAGTGCATCGTCGCGCGCCAGCGTCCGTGCGTGGAGATGACCCGATCGACGAAATCCCATCCATTGCCACTGAACCGGCCGTGGTCGTCGGTCGCCTCGGGCCAGTAGGCCGATCGCATGACGTCACCATCGAGCCGGTCGACCCCGCGCGCATATCGATAGGCCACCTCGCGGATAGCCTCGCGATCGGCCAGCTGGGCTGCATCAACGCGCATGGGCTGCTGCCTCCTGTCCGGCGATCCGCCCGAACGTCACGCAGTTCCCGTAGGAGTTCCCGCTGCCGACGTAGCGCGGGCCCACGATGCCCCCTGCGACCTCCCCTGCGGCAAAGAGCCCCGGGATGACCCGGCCCTCCTCACCCAGCACCCGCGCCTCGCGATCGGTTCGCAGGCCGCACGCGGTGAACGCGACCGTCGCCGTGCGAACCTCCACCGCATAGAAGGGCGCCGCCTCGATCGGCTCGAGGAAGCTCGCGTCCTTGAGGTAGTCGGCGTCATCCCCAGACTCCGCTCCGGCATTCGAGCGCTCCACTGTCGCAACGAGGTGCTCCTTCGGGACCCCGATGAGACCGGCGAGCGCGGCCACGCTGTCGGCGCGGTGCACCTTGTCCTCCTTGAGCATGAGCTCGATGACGTCGAGGTTCCAGTGCGGGCTCTGCTTCTTCGACGACCCCGGGATCGCCTGCTTGTACCGCGCCGTGCCGAGGCGAGTTGCGTTGAGGAGGGTCCGGTGGTCGAAGACCGCGAAGGCGACATCGCCCTGCTCCTTCATGAGGCCATCCATGATCCCGTAGGGCGCGGTCTCGTTGCAGAAGCGCCGTCCCTCGCGGTTGACGAGGACGATCCAGCCGGGCAGGTAGGCCTCGTAGATGCGGTCGAAGTCACTGTGGACGAGCCGCAGTCCGCGGTCATGACCGGCGAGCTGGGGACGCACATCGCGGGTGAAGTCGAGGGCGTCGCCGCGCGAACCATCGGCGCCGATGTACCAGCTCCAGCCCGTATTCGCGGCCGAGGGGAAGTGCTCGGCGAGCTTCTCCGGACTGTTGCCGAACCCTCCCGTCGCGATGACCACCGCTCCAGCGGTGATGACATCGTTGCCAGCGGCCACCCCCGTCACCACGCCATCGTCCGTCACGAGTCGGTCGATTCGGCGGCCCAGCGCGAAGTCGACGCCTCTGTCCCTGCAGTGGCGGGCGAGGACGTCGACGACGGCCTGCCCCCGCCCGATCGGGCAGTGCACGCGGGGCTTCGTCTCGTCTCCGCCGAAGACGAGCTGGTCGTAGTACTCGACCCCGAGATCGCCGAGCCATTCGACTGCCTCCCCAGCCCGCTGCACGAGGCGCTGGACGACAGCTGCCTCGACCAGCCACTGGTTGAGCGTCATGTAGTCGTGGAAGAGCGCCTCCCAGTCATCATCGATGCCTGCAGCCCGCTGGTAGCGCGTCCCGGCACCCATCATGAGACCGCCGGAAAGCCGGGACGATCCGCCGATGACACCCTCGGACTCAGCCACCAGGACACGCTCAGCACCCGACTCGCGGGCCGCCAGCGCTGCCGCGAGTCCAGCGACTCCCGATCCGACGACGAGCACGTCAACGTCATGTCCGCTCATTCCTCACCCCAATCATCTACTCGTCGCATTGCGCATCACATTGCCGCACCCACCCAGCGCAGTGCCCACGCCTGCGCAGTGCCCACGCCTGCGCAGTGCTCACGCCAGCGCAGTGCTCACGCCAGCGCAGTGCTCACAGCACAGTCGCCCGCCGTCAGTGGTGCACGTCCGAAAGCTCCGCGGCCGGGGGCAGGAAGATACCGGCGTTCGCGGTGATCCCACCGTCGCACATCACGGTGGTTCCGGTCACGAAGCTCGATGCGGCAGTCCCGAGAAACCAGATGACCTCAGCCTGCTCCTCCGGACGCGCCATGCGCTGCAACGGGATCGGACGGCGAAGCGCCTCCAGATGCTCATGGGTGACGGCGCCGCCCTGAAGGATCGGAGTGAGAGTTGGCCCGGGTGCCACGGCATTCACCCTGACTCCCCGTGCTCCGAAGTCGATCGCGGCGGCCTTGACGAGATTGATGACGGCAGCCTTCGATGCGTTGTAGGCCCAGCGCTCGGGGTCGCCGCCGACGCCCGAGGTCGACGCCGTCGCGACGATCGCGCCGCCCCCGCGATCGGCCATCGCTGGGGCCGCGTGCCGGATTCCTGACACGACGCCGCGCACGTTCACGGCCATGATGCGGTCGAAGAGCGCCATCGCGTCAGCATCCTGCCAGCCGATGCGGCGGGCGATTCCGGCGTTCAGCACAACGGTGTCGAGCCTGCCGTATGACTCAAGGGCAAGAGCGACCATTTCCGCGGCCACCGCGTCGTCACTCACATCCCCTACGAGCATCCGCAGGCCCTCCCGGTCGCGGGTCCAGGCGAGTGCCTCGGCCGAGATATCGACGGCGACCACTCGGCACCCCCGGTCAGCGAATAGCTCGGCAGCCGCCCGGCCGATGCCGGTTGCCGCACCGGTAACGATTGCGACCCGAGGCTGATCGGGCGACATCACTTCGAGGAGGTCTTCGAGCGAACACGGACCGGGTCGGTGACACCGTCCCACTGCTCATGGGCGATCCGAAAAGTCGCGAAGATCTCTGCGATCTCGTCATTGAGCCCGTGAAGCTCGACGAAGCAGCCGAGCTGCTCTCGGCAGTCGAAGTAGGCGACGGGCACGTACGAGATGAGCGAGCTGGCGACCGGGAAGCCCGCCGCCTCGAACCTCGAGACCTCCCTCGCCATGTCCGCGGCCGGTACGAGGCACGCAACGTGATGGAAGCCCGCCTTGCCCGCCGGGTACATGTCACGGTAGATAGACGGCCCCGGATCGTCCTGGGCAATGAGTTGCACCTGCGTGTTGCCGGACTGCCCGAATGCATAGTGCACGAGCGTCTGGCTCGGCGCGCCCCGGTAGGTGAGCTCGCGGCCCACGTGGTTTCGGCTCACGAAGAACGGGCCCGCTCCAAGCACCTCGATCCAGTGGCGAATGGACTCGTCGAGGTCCTCGACGACGTAGGCGTGCTGGACGATCGGGTATCGAATGAGGGGCTCGCGCATCTGCGGACGCTATCGCAGGCCCGACGACGAATGAGGGGACCCCCGACATCAATCGGGGATCCCCTCATCGAGAACTTCAGGCCCTGAAGGCGCCTGAGACTAGCGCGCAGCGGCCTTCTTGGCAGGAGCCTTCTTCGCAGGAGCCTTCTTGGCGGGTGCAGCCTTCTTCACGGGCGCCGCCTTCTTGGCCGGCGCCGCCTTCTTGGCGGGTGCAGCCTTCTTCACGGGCGCCGCCTTCTTGGCGGGTGCAGCCTTCTTCACGGGCGCCGCCTTCTTCACGGCTGCCGACTTCTTCGCCGCAGCCGGGCCGGCCGGCGCCTTCGCAACGAGCTTCTTCGCGCCCGATACGACCGCCTTGAACTCCGTGCCAGGACGGAACTTCGGGAGCTTGGTTGCCTTGATCTTCACGGTCTCGCCCGTGCGCGGGTTCCGTCCGAGGCGGGCCTTGCGTGCCTGCTGCTCGAAAACGCCAAAGCCGCTCATCGCGACCTTCTCGCCCTTGATGACGGCCTTCTTCGTCTCTTCGATGAACGCCTCGACGATATCGGTAACGTCACGCTTGCTGTGTCCGAGGCGGGCAGCCACGACGTCAATAAGTTCAGCCTTGTTCACGAGAAAAACCCTCCGAAGGGTACGAGGTCGACCGTGTGCCGACACCATCAACCTAGTGCGAAGCCTTCGCGCACGCGCGACGACACACCGTCTCCGTCCATGAAAGAATCACATCTGCCCTTGTAGCAGAACGCCTTTTGACGATTCGCCAGGGCAGGCCGGCGGCGGCTCCTATGCGGTTGTCGGCATGAATTCCGGCCGCTTGGACTCAAAGGCCGAGATCGCGTCGACATGGGCAAGCGTGATGCCGATGTCGTCAAGGCCCTCCATGAGCCTCCAGCGCACGTAATCGTCAACCTCGATGCTGGCGATGATCGAGCCCGCCCTCACCTCACGGTGCTCAAGGTCGACCGTGACCTCTAGGTCAGGGTTCGCCTCGATCTCGGTCCACAGTTCCTCGATGACCGACTGGTCGACGTGGGCCGTGAGCAGGCCGCCCTTGCCTGAGTTGCCACGGAAGATGTCCGCGAAGCGCGAGGAGAGCACGACCTTGAATCCGTAGTTCTGGAGCGCCCAGACGGCATGCTCCCGGGATGAGCCGGTCCCGAAGTCCGGGCCGGCGACGAGGATGCTCACGTCGGCATGATGCGGCTGGTTGAGCACGAAGTTGGGGTCCTTGCGCCAGGCCGCGAACAGGCCGTCCTCGAACCCGTGACGGGTGATGCGCTTGAGGTACTCGGCCGGGATGATCTGATCGGTATCGACGTTGCTCCGGCGTAGTGGCAGCGCGGTACCGGTGTGGCGGACGAACGGTTCCATGATGACTCCCGGTTCAGGCGATGGTTGCGAGATCGGACGGGGCGCAGAGATGGCCGGTCACTGCGGTGGCGGCAGCGACGGCGGGCGAGACGAGGTGAGTGCGTCCCCCCGGGCCCTGCCTGCCTTCGAAATTCCGGTTCGAGGTCGATGCGCTGCGCTCGCCCGGGGCGAGCTTGTCCGGGTTCATGGCCAGGCACATCGAGCAGCCGGCCTCCCGCCACTCCGCTCCTGCCGCGATGAAGACTGCGTCAAGGCCCTCCTCCTGCGCCTGGTGCTTCACGCGGACGGAGCCGGGGACGACGAGCATACGGACCGACGGGGCCACGGTTCGGCCCTTGAGGACTTCAGCGACCGCGCGCAGGTCTTCGATCCGGCCGTTCGTGCATGAACCGACGAAGACCGTGTCGACCTCGATCTCGCGCAACGGCATGCCGGGCGTGAGGCCCATGTACTCGAGGGCATGGGCAATCGCCGCGCGCTCGACCTCATTTGCGGCTTCATCAGGGCTCGGCACTGATCCGGAGAGGGGCAGTCCCTGTCCCGGGTTGGTTCCCCAGGTCACGAAGGGACTCAGGGCGGATGCGTCGAGGATGACCTCCGCATCGAAGGTTGCATCATCGTCGGTGCGCAGCGTGCGCCAGTAGTCAACCGCCGCCTCCCACTCGGCTCCCTTGGGTGCGTGGTCGCGGCCCTTGAGGTACTCGAAGGTGGTGTCGTCCGGAGCGATCATGCCGGCGCGGGCGCCGGCCTCGATCGACATGTTGCAGATGGTCATGCGTCCCTCAATCGAGAGCGCCTCGATCGCGGAGCCGCGGTACTCCAGCACGTAGCCCTGGCCGCCGCCCGTCCCGATCTTCGCGATCACCGCAAGGATGACGTCCTTGGCCGTGACACCCGGGGGCAGGTCGCCCTCGACAGTGATCGCCATCGTCTTGAAGGGCTTGAGGGGCAGGGTCTGGGTCGCGAGCACGTGCTCGACCTCGCTCGTGCCGATGCCGAATGCGAGCGCGCCGAATGCACCGTGCGTGGACGTGTGCGAATCGCCGCAGACAACGGTCATCCCGGGCTGGGTCAGGCCTAGCTGCGGGCCGACCACGTGGACGATTCCTTGCTCCACATTGCCGAGCGAGTAGAGCGGAACCCCGAACTCGGCGCAGTTGGTGCGCAGGGCCTGGACCTGGGCCCGCGAGATCGGGTCTGCGATCGGCTGGTCGATGTTGATGGTCGGGATGTTGTGATCCTCAGTCGCGAGGGTGAGGTCGGTGCGACGGACGACGCGGCCCGACGCCCGAAGACCGTCGAACGCCTGCGGCGAGGTGACCTCGTGCACGAGGTGCAGGTCGATGTAGAGCAGGTCAGGCTCGCCCTCAAACCTGCGCACCACGTGGGATTCCCACACTTTCTCAGCCAGCGTGCGGCCCATGCTCACTCCTCACATCGTGGCTGCTTGAGCCATGCCCTCGCAGCGCTCCACAAAACCCGCAGTGTTTCCGCGGTTTTCCCGCAAGACTTGACGTCTCACATCGTGAGACACCAGTATCAGTGCGTGGACAAGTCTAGCGGCGTGGGGGTCGTCGACAAGACAGTGGCGGTCCTTTCAGCCGTGAGCGAGTCGCCGCGATCCCTAGCCGAGCTCGTCGCGGCCACCGGCCTGCCCCGCCCTACCGCCCACCGCCTCGCCGTCGCCCTCGAGCATCACGGAGTCCTCGACCGGGATGACGACGGCAGGTTCATCCTCGGCCCGACCCTCACCGGTTGGTCATCGGGCGCAGACCCGTGGCTCGCACGTGCACAGCAGGCGGTCCTCCGCCTTCGCGACCACACCGGCGAGAGTGCCCAGGTGTACCGCCGGGCGAACGGTGACCGTGTCTGCGTCGCCTCCGCCGAGCCGCCCAGCGGCCTGCGCGACACCGTGCCCGTCGGTGCCGTCCTCACCATGAGGGCCGGGTCAGCGGCGCAGGTGCTCGCCGCCTGGCTTCCGGCAGATGAACGCACGTCGGTGCTCCGCGGCGCCGCATACACCGCAGCCCACCTCACCGATGTTCGGCGGCGGGGTTGGGCCCAGAGCCTCGGCCAGCGAGAGCCGGGAGTCGCGTCGATCTCCGCACCCGTGCTCGGCAGCGATGGCCTGGTGGTGGCAGCCGTGAGCATCTCCGGCCCAATCGAACGCCTCGCAACCCCGTCGGTTGCCCAGCGCCGTCACCTCCTGGCTGCTGCCACGTCGCTCGCGTGAACCGCACCGCACCGCACCGCACCGCACCGAGAAAAAGCAGAAGGGACCCCCCACTCAGTGGGAGGTCCCTTCCTGCGTAGCCCCGACGGGATTCGAACCCGCGCTACCGCCTTGAGAGGGCGGCGTGCTAGGCCACTACACAACGGGGCCGTACGCGTGCGAGCGAATTGCTCCTCGCACATGAATGCGTGACCTCAGGAGGTCACGCATGTCGCTGGGGTACCAGGACTCGAACCTAGACTAACTGAACCAGAATCAGTTGGGCTGCCAATTACCCCATACCCCAATATGCGCTTGCTTGGCTCGATCTCACGTACCTGATTCACGCCGATTGCTCGGTGCCCACGAAGTATAGAGGACTGCTAGATGGTCCTGCGAACCGCTCCGAGTCTGGCGATCGTGACCGCCTTGCCGAGGATCTCGATCGACTCGAACAGAGGCGGCGAAACCCGGCGCCCGGTGACCGCGACGCGCACTGGACCGAACGCAACCTTCGGCTTCAGCCCGAGGCCGTCGATCAGCGACGACCGCAGCGCCTCCTCGATGGCCGGCGTCGTCCACTCGGCAAGGCCATCGAGCGCAGCAACCGCCGCATCGATCACCACCGTGGACTCCGGCGAGAGCACTGCTTCAGCATCAGCGGCATCGACCTCGAAACGCTCGCTCGGCACCAGGAGGAACGCGAGCATCCCGACCGACTGGCTCAGCGTCTCCATTCGCTCCTGGACGAGCGGGACAGCCGCCCGCAGGACCGCTTGCTGGTCCGCCGTCGGCGGGTGGTCGATCACGTGCGCGTCGACAAGGAAGGGCACGATCCGGGCGATGAGGTCATCCCCGCTCAGTGCGCGGATCCAGTCACCGTTGATCGCCGTGCACTTCTTCAGGTCGAACCGAGCCGGATTCGGGTTCACCCGGTTCAAGGTGAAGTGCTCGGCCATCTGCTCCTTGCCGAAGAACTCCTGGTCGTCGCCCATCGACCAGCCGAGCAGTGCCAGGTAGTTGAGGAGGGCCTCCGGCAGGTAGCCATGGTCGCGGTACATCTGCAGCGCCGACTCCGGGTCGCGCTTCGACAGCTTGCGGTTGCCCTCCCCCATGACGTAGGGCAGGTGGCCGAATCGAGGCGTCGTGCCGTCGCTGACCCCGATGGCCGCGAGCGCCTCGTAGAGGGCGATCTGCCGCGGGGTCGATGACAGGAGGTCCTCCCCGCGCAGTACGTGCGTGATCCGCATGAGCGCGTCGTCTACCGGGTTCACGAGCGTGTAGAGCGGCTCGCCATTCCCGCGCACGAGCACGTAGTCGGGCACGTGCTCCTTCCCGAAGGTGATCTCGCCACGGACGAGGTCATCCCAGGTGAAGTCTCGGTCGGGCATCTTGAAGCGCAGGACGAAGTCGCGACCCTCGGCGACGTAGGAGGCGGCCTTCTCGTCCTGGAGATCCCGGCACTGCCCGTCGTATCCCGGTGTGCGGCCCTCTGCCTTCGCGAGGTCACGTCGCTCCTCGAGCTCGGCCTGGGAGCAGTAGCACGCGTAGGCGTAGCCCTCGTCCCTCAGCCGCGCGGCGACATCCGCGTAGATCTCCAGTCGCTGGGACTGGCGGTAGGGACCGTGGGGACCGCCCACCTCGGGGCCCTCGTCCCAGGTGAGGCCCAGCCAGCGAAGCGCCTCGAGAAGTGCATCGTAGGATTCCTCGCTATCGCGCGCCGAGTCGGTGTCCTCGATCCGAAAGACGAAGGTGCCCCCCATGTGACGGGCATAGGCCCAGTTGAACAGCGCGGTGCGGATCATCCCGACGTGCGGGTTTCCGGTCGGCGACGGGCAGAATCGAACGCGAACGTGCTCACTTGCCCCGCTTGCGTCAGCCACGGTCAACCACCGGATTCGTCAACGTCCCCACACCTTCGATCGTCACTGATACCTCGTCTCCGGCCCGAATCGGGCCCACCCCGGCCGGGGTGCCGGTCAAAATGACATCCCCGGGAAGCAGGGTCATCACCGAACTTATCCACGACACCAGTTCGGCGACGTCGAACACCATCTCGCCGGTCGAGCCACGTTGCCTGACCTCGCCGTTCACGTGACATGAAATCGACGCCGCATCGGTCTCGAGGTCGGTGACGATCCACGGCCCGAGCGGGCAGAACGAGTCGAATCCCTTGGCCCGACCCCACTGACCATCGGACTTCTGGAGGTCGCGGGCGGTCACGTCATTCGCACAGGTGTAGCCGAGGACGACGTCGGGCACTCGGTCGACCGGAACGTCGCTGCAGAGCCTGCCGATCACGACCGCGAGCTCGGCCTCGTGCTCGACCTGCTCGGACTGCCACGGCAGCAAGACCGGCTCCCCCGGTCCGATGACCGAGGTGCTCGGCTTGAGGAAGATCATCGGCGATACCGGTACCTCACCGCCCATCTCCTTGGCATGGGCCGCATAATTCCGCCCCACCGCGATGATCTTGCTCGGCAGCACCGGGGCGATGAAACGCACGTCCGATGCCTTGAGGATGCGCCCCTCCGGGGCCAGATCACCGAACGGATGACCGTCGAGCAGCGCGACGAGGGTGCCCTCGCCGATCTCCCCGGCCTCGGACAATCCCTCGATGAGGCCGAAGAACAGGCCGCCATCGACGGAAACTCGGCAGATACGCACGTGCCGAGCCTATCGACTCACGCAGTGTCCTCGGTCGCCCGCGTATTCCTCAGGAGGCCGAACAGCACGGCGTCCACGAGCGCCCGCCACGAGGCAGCGATGACGTTCTCATGGACACCCACGGTCGACCATTCGCTCTTGCCATCAGTAGTGCCGACGAGCACGCGCGTGACCGCTCCCGTGCCCAAGGCCCCTTCGAGGATCCGCACCTTGTAGTCGACGAGCCGCAGGGCATCGAGTTCCGGGTAGATCTGCATGACCGCCCCGCGCAGGGCCTTGTCGAGCGCATTGACGGGCCCGTTGCCCTCTGCAGTGGAGATGATGCGCTCCCCTCCCGCAAACACCTTGACCGTCGCCTCGCTCTTCACCTCGCCGTCCGACAACTGCTCAACGATGGTTCGCCACGACTCGACCTCGAACGCCTTCGTGAGCCCGTCCTCCGACCGAAGCAGGAGCTCGAAGGACGCATCGGCCGCCTCGAAGGTCCAGCCCTTCGACTCGAGTTCCTTCACCTGATCGACGACTCGGGTGAGCAGCCCGGGGTCCTGTGATAGGTCGTAGCCGAGCTCACGGCCCTTGAGCTCAACCGAGGCCCGGCCGGCCATCTCCGTGATGAGCACCCGCTGGTCACCGCCGACGAGGGTCGGATCGATGTGGTTGTAGAGCTCGGCATTCACCTTCAGCGCACTCGCGTGGAGCCCGGCCTTGTGAGCGAACGACGAGACGCCCGCATATGCCTGGTGGGTGTCTGGCGCAATGTTCGTGATCTCCGCGATCGCATGCGATATTCGGACCGTCTCGCGCAGGTTTCCCTCGGGCAGGCACTCGATGCCGAGCTTCAGTTCAAGATTCGCGACCACCGGGAACAGGTCTGCGTTGCCGGTGCGCTCTCCGTATCCATTCGCGGTGCACTGCACATGGGTAGCACCGGCCTCCACCGCCGAGATCGTGTTGGCAACGGCGCATCCGGTGTCGTTCTGGCAGTGGATCCCGATTCGGACGCCGGAGCGCTCACGGACATCGCTGACGGTCGCCATGATGCCACTCGGCAGCATGCCGCCGTTCGTGTCGCAGAGGACGCCGACGCTCGCCCCCGCCTCGAATGCTGCGACGAGCAGCCGCACTCCGTAGTCCGGATCGTGCTTGTAGCCGTCGAAGAAGTGCTCCATGTCGACGAACACCCGCCGGCCCTCGCCGACGATGAACCGCACCGTGTCGCTCACCATCGCGACGTTCTCGTCCAGCGTCGTCTTAAGCGCCTCGAAGACGTGCCTGACATCGGACTTCGCCACCAGCGTGACGACCGGCGCCTGCGAGTCGAGCAGGGCCCGCACCTGGAGGTCGTCGTCGACCCTGATTCCTGCCTTTCGGGTCGCCCCGAATGCCACGAGCTCGGCATTTCGCAGGCTCAGCTCGGACTGCGCCCTTGCGAAGAACTCCGTGTCCTTGGGCATCGCACCCGGCCAACCGCCCTCGATAAACCCGACGCCGTACTCGTCGAGGAGCCGCGCCACGGCGAGCTTGTCATGGACCGAGAACGAGATGCCCTCCCGCTGGGCGCCATCGCGCAGGGTCGTGTCGAAGACGTGGAATCCATCGGGACGACTCATGACGTGCCTCTCCTGCGATGATCTGCCGGTCACGCGACCCGGACTTCTGGCTGCGCGACCGGCCAATGAAAAAGCCCCCCGCGGATGCGAAGGGCTGCGCGGCGACCGGTGGTCGACGCGCTACGAAATAATGAAGGTGACGTGCAGCACACGATTAATCTAGCAGATGGCGTGAGCTAGCAGATGGTGTGCATCCAGTTGTGGTGGTCGGGCGCACCGCCGGTCTGGATATCGAGGAGCGCCTGACGAAGCTGCATGGTGACCGGGCCGGTCTGGCCGCCCGAGATCGCCCAGGCGCCGCTCTGCCGGGACTTCACCTCGCCAACGGGCGTGATGACCGCGGCCGTCCCGCAGGCGAACACCTCGGTGATCTCGCCGCTCGCGCAGCCATCGCGCCAGTCGCCCACGCTGATCGGCTCCTCGTCAGCTCGGATGCCGTGATCGACCGCGACGGTGAGGAGCGAATCGCGGGTGATGCCGGGGAGCAGGGAGCCGGTGAGCCTGGGGGTGACGAGGCGGGCGGAGTCGCCGGACCCGAGCACGAAGTACAGGTTCATCCCGCCCATCTCCTCGATCCAGGTCCGTTCGACCGCATCGAGCCAGACGACCTGATCGCAGCCATGCTGCGCCGCCTCGGCCTGCGCGACGAGTGACGCCGCATAGTTGCCGCCGCACTTGGCCTCGCCGGTGCCTCCCGGAGCCGCCCGCACGTAGTCGTCCGACAGCCACACCGAGACCGGCTTGACCCCGTTCGGGAAGTAGGCGCCGGCAGGCGAGGCGATGAGCAGGTACTGGTAGGCGTTGGCGGGCCGAACCCCTAGGCCCACCTCGGTCGAGATCATGAATGGGCGCAGGTACAGGGAGCGCTCGTCTTCGCCAGAAACCCAGGCCGCGTCCTGTCGGACGAGGGCTTCGATCGATCCGAGAAACAACTCCTCCGGGAGTTCGGCCATCGCAAGGCGCCTCGCCGATGATGCGAACCGGGCGGCGTTGCGCATCGGCCGGAAGGTCCTGATTGAGCCATCCTCGTGGCGATAGGCCTTGAGCCCCTCGAAGATCTCCTGACCGTAGTGCAGCACGCTCGTCGCGGGGTCCAGGCTGATCGGTCCGTACGGCACCAAGGCGGCGTCCTGCCAGCCATGAGCCGCGGTCCACTGCGCCGTGACCATGTGGTCGGTGAAGTACCGCCCGAACCCGGGGTCGGCGAGGATCTCGGCCCGGCGCTCGGCTGTGGCCGGTGTCGGATTCTCGGTGATCCCGATCGGCCAAAGTGCCGTGCCCTGCTCGGCTGTCGCGCTCATGCCCTGCTCCTCATCGACAAGTTCCTGAAGTGCCTACGACGTCCAACACCTGCCCACGGACGAGGACTGCCCTGCGAATCCTGAGGCCGTGCGATCAGCCTAGACCCGCCTGCGCGACAGCGCCCGCAGCGAGCGCATCGCCGATCTCGCTCGTTGATCGAGCCTCACTGCCCCGGGATGCCAGGTCGGCGGCCACTGCGGCCTCGACCCATCCCGATGCATCGGCGAGGCCGACGTGGTCGAGGAGCATCGCGAGCGACATGACGGTCGCGGTCGGGTCAGCCTTGCCCTGCCCCGCGATGTCGGGCGCCGAGCCGTGCACGGGCTCGAACATGCTCGGATTCTCGCGGCTCGGGTCGATGTTGCCGCTCGCTGCCAGGCCGATGCCCCCGCCGATCGCGGCGCCGATGTCGGTGAGGATGTCGCCGAACAGGTTGTCGGTCACGACGACGTCGAAGCGCTCCGGGTTCGTCAGGAAGAACATGGACGCGGCATCCACATGGCAGTAGTCGGTCGTGATGTCGGGGTACTCCTGGGCGACGCGATCGAATGTCCGCTGCCACAGGGATCCGGCGTGGACGAGGACATTCGTCTTGTGCACGAGGGTGACCTTGCCCCGCCGGCGTCCGGCCCTCTCGAATGCATCGCGCACGATCCGCTCGACGCCGAATGCCGTGTTGATGCTCTCCTCGGTGGCGACCTCGTGCGGGGTGCCCTTGCGCAGGACGCCGCCGGATCCGACGTACGGGCCCTCGGTGCCCTCTCGACAGACGACGAAGTCGATCTCGTCCGGGCCCTTCCCGGCGATCGGCCCGGTCACGCCCGGGTAGAGCTTCACGGGACGCAGGTTCACGTGGTGGTCCATTCGGAACCGGAGCGGCAGCAGGACCCCCCGCTCGAGAATGCCGGGGGCGACGGACGGGTCGCCGATCGCGCCTAGCAGGATCGCGTCGTAGCCGCGCAGTTCCTCCACCACCTCATCGGGCAGCAGCTCTCCGGTGGCGTTGTAACGCCGCGCGCCGAGGTCGTATTCGGTGGTCTCGACGGTGACGTCGGCAAGCGGCGCGATCGAGAGGAGGACTTTCATGGCCTCGGCCACGACCTCCGTCCCGATGCCGTCGCCGGGGATGAGCGCAAGGTTCAGGGTGCGTGACATGGACAGAAGAGTAGTTGCCGCCGAATGGCATCACCTCCCCGGATCAGTCACGCTTGAGCCAAGGCGTTTTCATGCGTTCGGACGTGACGATTCACGCGTCCGGTCAGGAGGGCAGGCATGGCACGAAAGCGGTGGAATGAGTTCTCCGACGCGCAGAAGGCATCAATAATCGTTGGCGCTGCAGCGGAGCTCGCCCTCGCGGGGGCGGCTTGGGCCGACCTCGCTCGCCGACCGGCGCAGCAGGTACGCGGGCCGAAGGCTGCCTGGGCACTCGCCATCGCCGTGAACTTCGTCGGCCCGATCAGTTATTTCGCGTTCGGACGGCGGCGCGTCCCGATGACCGTCACGAGCGAGCCGGCTGCGAGTGCCACGCTCACGGGAGCCCACAGCATCCGCTCGTCCTCGGACGGGGTTGCCATGTTCAGCAGCCCGGCCGCGAGCAGGGCGAGGATCGCGATGGACACCACGGCAATGACCCGGCCGCCGGCTGGCAGTTGACCTGAGGTCCCCCCGCCTTGGGTGTAGACACCCCAGGGGGCCCCGAGGGCGATTGCTGCCTGGAATGCCATGACGCCGCCCATGAGCAGTGCAACTCCCGCAGCCGCGATGCGAGCGCTCAAGCCGTAGCGCGCCCCTCGGTCGTCGCTCAAGATTTCGCGCCTGTGAGGGTTATGGCGAGCCCCAGATGCCCCGCGTCGCCGGTCCCGGCCTTGCGCGCCTTCCTCTCGTTCATCTTGGTGAGGATGCGCCCCATGAGGCCGTACTTGCGGGTGATGGCGTCCATGCTCGCCGCGGTTTCCACCGTGTCCTGCATGCGCACGAGGCCGGGCGCGGACACGGCGCCAGGCTTGACTCGACCGCGCATGTCGCATGGGGAGGCAAGGACCGCCGGGTTGGTGCGCAAGCGCTTGGCCTTGCCCGAGTTCGGATCGGTGATGACGATCAGTGCATCGCCCCTGCGGACGAGCCAGACGGGCGTTGCGACGGCTGTGCCGTCCTTGCGGTAGGTCGTGAGGGAGATGTACTTCGCCGAGCCCAGGACATCGAGTGCAGAGGATGCGGTCATGCGACATATCTACCAGACGGGATCTCCCTATCGGGGGACGAGAGGACCGCCGGGACCCGGGCAACCCTCCCGGCACCTGCTAGGCTGCTGCCATCATGATGCGCGACCTCCTCCTTCGCTGCCGCGGCGAGGCCTAGACCACCGGCCTCCTCGTCGCGGGATTCGTCGTTCGCCGGAGCAGCCACAGACGGCTACCACCCCAGACGAGACTCCGAGGAGCACAGATGTCCAGCACATTCGATCGCAGCGCCGCCTACGAAACCAGAACCGCCCAGCAGCCCTCCGGCATGCGGTTCCATCGCTACTCCCCCTTCACACCGATCGAGATCCCCGATCGCACCTGGCCGGACGCCGTCATCACGACAGCACCACGATGGTGCGCAGTCGATCTCCGCGACGGCAATCAGGCACTCATCGACCCGATGACCCCCCAGCGCAAGCTGCGCATGTTCAACCTGCTCGTCTCCATGGGCTACAAGGAGATCGAGGTGGGCTTCCCATCGGCCTCACAGCTCGACTTCGACTTCGTCCGCCTGCTCATCGAGGACGGCCTCATCCCCGACGATGTCGTCATTCAGGTGCTCACCCAGTCCCGCGAGCACCTCATCGAGCGCACATTCGAGTCCATCCGCGGGTCCAAGCAGGCCATCGTCCACCTCTACAACTCCACCTCGACCCTGCAGCGGCGCGTTGTGTTCGGCCTCGATCGCGCAGGGATCGTCGACATCGCCGTCCACGGCGCACAGCTCTGCGCGAAGTTCGCCGAGCAGATCGCAGGCGAGACCGACGTGTTCTTCGAGTACTCACCCGAGTCCTACACCGGAACCGAGCTCGACTTCGCCGTCGAGGTCTGCGATGCGGCGACCGACGTCTGGCAGCCGACACCCGACCGCAAGGTCATCATCAACCTGCCCGCCACGGTCGAGATGGCGACGCCGAATGCGTACGCCGACTCGATCGAGTGGATGACCCGCAACATCGCGCGCCGCGACTCGCTCGTCATCTCGCTGCACCCGCACAACGACAGGGGCACCGCGGTCGCGGCGGCAGAGCTCGGGTACATGGCAGGCGCCGATCGCATCGAGGGCTGCCTGTTCGGCAATGGCGAGCGCACCGGCAACGTCTGCCTCGTCACGCTCGGCATGAACCTGTACAGCCAGGGCATCGACCCGGAGATCGACTTCAGCGACATCGACGAGGTGCGCCGAACCGTCGAGTACTGCAACCAGATCCCGGTGCACGAACGCCACCCGTATGGTGGTGATCTCGTCTACACCGCCTTCTCCGGCTCGCACCAGGACGCCATCAACAAGGGCCTCACCATCATGGAGTCCGACGCAGCGTCAGCCGGCGTCGGCGTCGACGACTTCCACTGGGCCGTCCCCTACCTGCCGATCGACCCCAAGGACGTCGGCCGCACCTACGAGGCCGTCATCCGGGTGAACTCGCAGTCGGGCAAGGGTGGCGTGGCCTACATCATGCGGACAGAGCACAAGCTCGAGCTCCCACGGCGCCTCCAGATCGAGTTCTCTCAGGTCATACAGTCCGTCACCGATGACGAGGGCGGCGAGGTCGGTCCCGGGGAGATGTGGTCGGTCTTCTCCGGCGAATACCTTCCAGATGCCGCAGCGCCGTGGGGCCGGTTCTCGCTGAAGTCCGTGAAGCACGAGTCGGCGGTCGACGGTGACACGTCCGTTCAGGCCGTCATCTGCGATCACGGCGTCGACGTCACCCTCGACGGTTCGGGCAACGGGCCCATCGCAGCCTTCTGCGATGCCCTGAGCCGCCACGGCGTCGACGTCCGGGTGCTCGACTACGCCGAGCACGCGATGAGCGCCGGCGGCGACGCAACGGCCGCCTCCTACCTCGAGTGCGCGGTCGACGGCCGGGTGCTGTGGGGCGTCGGCATCGACCCGTCGATCACGACCTCTTCCCTCAAGGGAATCATCAGCGCCGTGAACCGGGGACTTCGCGGCTAGCGGGCTCCTAGCCTGCGACGATCTCGTCGGAACCGCGCTCCTAGCCTGCGACGATCTCGTCGGAACTCTGGGCGAACTGGCTTTCGTACAGGTCGTAGTAGAAACCCTTGCGGGCCATGAGTTCCTCATGGGTGCCCTGCTCGATGATGCTCCCCTTGTCCAAGACGAGGATGACATCGGCCGCGCGGATGGTCGAGAGCCGGTGGGCGATGACGAAACTCGTGCGTCCTCGCCGCAACTCGGCCATCGCCCGCTGGATGAGCACCTCGGTGCGCGTGTCGACCGAACTCGTCGCCTCGTCCAGGATGAGGACGGCCGGATCGGCGAGAAACGCCCGGGCGATGGTGAGGAGCTGACGCTCACCGGAGCTCACGTTCTCCGCGAGATCGGTGAGCTTCGACTGGTACCCGTCGGGCAGGGTCCGGATGAAGTGCTCCGCGAATGACGCGCGCGCCGCTCGCTCGACATCGTCAAGCGTCGGGTCCTGCGCACCGTAGGCGATATTGTCGAAGATCGTGCCCTCGAACAGCCAGGCATCCTGCAGGACCATGCCGAAGCAGCGCCTGACATCCTCGCGGGTCGCATCGCGGGTGTCGATGCCGTCAATGAGGATCCGGCCCGACTGCACCTCGTAGAAGCGCATGAGCAGGTTGACGAGGGTCGTCTTCCCCGCCCCCGTCGGCCCGACGATCGCGATGGTCTGCCCTGGCTCGACGTCAAGGCTGAGGTCGTCGATGAGCGGCGCGTCCTCGAGATACCGGAAGCGGACGTTCTCGAAGCGGATTCGCCCAGAGGGATCGACGATGCGGGCAGGTGACGAGCTGTCTGGCGACTCCTCGGGAGCGTCGAGGATCTCGAAAACCCGCTCGACCGAGGCGGCGCCCGACTGCAGCAGGTTCGCGACCCCGGCAATCTGCATGATCGGCATCGAGAACTGGCGCGAGTACTGGATGAACGCCTGGACGTCGCCGAGTGACATCGTTCCGCTCGCGACGCGCAATCCGCCGAATACTGCGATCGCGACGTAGTTGAGATTGGAGATGAAGGTGAGCGCGGGCTGGATGAGCCCCGAGATGAACTGGGCCCGGTAACTGCTCTCATACATCCGCTCGTTCGCCGCGTCGAACTCGGCGATTGCCTGCTGCCTGTGACCGTAGACCCGGACCAGTTCGTGGCCGGAGAAGGTCTCCTCGACGTGCGAGTTCACCTTGCCCGTCCAGGACCATTGGGCGACGAAGTGCGGCTTCGACCGCTTCGCGATGAGCATGGCCACGATGAAGGAGAGCGGCACCGTGAGAACTGAGATGATCGCGAGCAGCGGACTGATCCACACCATCATCGCCAGCACGCCGATCACCGTGAGGATCGACGTCACGAGCTGGGTGAGCGTCTGCTGCAGCGTGGTCGCGATGTTGTCGATATCGTTCGTGACCCGGCTGAGGAGGTCGCCACGAGGAGTGGAGTCGTAGTAGTTCAGCGGAAGGCGGCCGAGCTTATGGTCGACCTCCTCCCGCAAGCGGTACATCGTGCGCTGCGTCACACCCGCCATGAGGGCGTTCTGCGCCCAGGAGAGAACCGCGCTCACGAAGTAGACGACTGCAACGAGCGAGATGATCCTCGCCAGCTCACCGAAGTCGACCCCCGAACCCGGGGTCAGGGTCATGGCACCGACCATCTCGGCCTGCCGGTCGTCGCCCGCGGCGCGCATCGCCTCGGTGGCCTGCTCCTGGGTCATGCCGCTCGGGATTCGCGACGAGATGACGCCGGCGAAGATCACGTTCGTCGCGTTGCCGAGGAGCTTGGGCCCGAGAACGGCGAGGAAGACGCTCACGCTCCCGAGGACGAAGACGGCAGCGATGAGCCAGCGCTCCGGGTGCAGGCGCGTCGCGAATCGGCGGATGGCCGCCTTGAAATCAGATGGCTTCTGCGCCGCCGGGGCCATTGCCATGCCGGGTCCGCCCGACATCGGGCCGCCCGGTCGCCCCCCGGGCCCGTGCATGCTCATACCGCGCTGCCCAGCTCGGCCTGCGAGAGGGCGATCTCCCGGTAGGTCTCGCAGGAGTCGATGAGGTCTGCGTGCGTGCCGATGCCGACGACTCGCCCGTAGTCCATGACGACGATCTGGTCGCAGTTCATGATCGAGCCCACGCGCTGCGCCACCATGATGACGGTCGCCCCGGTCGTCTCCCTCGCGAGGGCAGTGCGAACGCGGGCATCCGTGGCGTAGTCCAGGGCCGAGAAGCTGTCGTCGAAGAGGTAGACGGCGGGCCTTCGAACGACCGCCCGGGCGATGGACAGTCGCTGGCGCTGACCGCCGGAGAGGTTCGCCCCGCCCTGGTCGACCGTCGAATCGAGTTGCTCCGGCATCTGCCGCACGAACTCGGCCGCCTGCGCGATATCGAGCGCCCGCCAGATCTCATCGTCCGTCGCGTCAGGCCTGCCGAATCGGATATTGCTCGCGACGGTGCCGGAGAACAGGAACGATTTCTGGGGCACGATCCCGAAGCCCTGCCAGAGATCCTCCATCGGCACCCGACGCACATCGACGCCTTCGACGATCACCTCCCCCTCCGTTGCATCCAGGAGCCTTGGGATGAGATTGAGCAGGGTGGTCTTGCCTGAGCCTGTCCCGCCGACGATCGCGGTGGTCGAACCAGGCTCGAACACAACTGACACGTCCTGAACGACGCTCGCCTGCGCCCCCGGGTATCGGAAGCCAACCCCCGCTAGCTCGACGCGACCCGGCGTGGCAGCCTGCTCGCCCAGCCCGGACTTCGACTGAACCTGCAGTGACCACGACAACTGTCGGCGCTCGGCGGGCAGCGGATCGAGCATGTCGGGCTCGGTGCCGAGCACCTCATTGATCCGCTCCGCCGACGCAGCCGCCCGCGGGATCATCATGAGGGTCATCACTGCCATCATCACCGAGAAGAGGATCTGCATGATGTAGGCGAGAAACGCAGAGAGGTTGCCGATGGGCATGTCACCGCTGTCGACGAGGTGACCGCCGTACCAGATGACCGCGACCGATGACAGGTTCATGATGAGCATGAGCACCGGCATGATGAAGGCGAACATCAAGGTCACCTTGAGCGACGTGTCGGTGAGATCCGCATTTGCGTCGGCGAAGCGCGCCTGCTCGGTCCCTGTGCGATTGAAGGCGCGCACGACCCTGATCCCGGTGAGATTCTCGCGCAGGACCTGGTTCACCCGATCGATCTTCAGTTGCATGGCCTTGAACAGCGGGATCGTTCGGACCACCATGAGCGTGATGACCACCAGCATGACCGGGATGATGACGAGGAGGAGACGGGCGAGCTGGGCATCCTCCCGGACGGCCATGATGACGGCGCCCACGGCCGTAACCGGGGCGAGGATCATCATCGTCAATCCCGTCATGACAAGCATCTGAATCTGCTGCACGTCATTCGTGCTTCGCGTGATGAGCGAGGGAACGCCAAGGGAGTGGACCTGGCCAAGCGACAGCGACTCGACCCTCCTGAACAGGCTTGCGCGGATATCGCGTCCAAGTCGCATCGAGGTCCGTGCGCTGAAGTAGACGGTGACCACCGAGGCCACGACGAGCGCCGCGGACACCGCGAGCATGATCATGCCCACGCGGAGGATGTAGGCGACATCGCCCTTGACCACGCCGTTGTTGATGATGTCGGCATTCAGGTTGGGCAGGTAGAGGTTCGTGAACGCCTGGATGAGGAGCAACCCGATGATGAGCACGAGGACGGCGCGATGTGGGCGCAGGAACTCACGCAAAAGCACTCGCATGTCCTGTCCCTCCTCTGCCCAGTCCGGATCCTGTGCCGTGTCCGGATCCTGTGCCGTGTCCGGATCGCGCGCTGGCTGCGCGCATGCCCGCCGCATAGCCCGCCCGCTGCGCCTTCGACAGTAGCCGAATCCCCTCCGTGAACCGCGAGCCTTGCGGTCGTTACTCCTCAGGCGCAATCGTCACGGTGCCGCGGCTTCGCTGGGCCCACACCACGCAGCCGATGACCGCCACGGCGGCGAGGACTGTTCCGGCGGAAACCCGCTCGCCGAGCAGGAGCGCGGACCACATCAGGGTGAGCAGCGCCTGCAGTTGCTGCACCTGTCCGCCATGCGCCGCTCCGGCGAGCGACAGCCCTCGATACCAGGCGAAGAACCCGAGGTACATCGAGGACAGGCCGAGCAGGGCGAGCGACCACCATTCGACCGCACTCGTGTCGTAGGAGCCCGCGGTCAGCCACCAGAGCAAAAGGGACGCCGGCACCGTCACTGGGAGCGCCAGGACGACCACCCACGAGATGACCTGCCACCCGGGCATCACCTTCGTGATCGCCGCACCCTCCACGTAGCACCATGACGATGACAGCACGGCCCCGACGATGAGCAGGTCCGCGACGAGGTCACCGCCCTCGGCGCCCCCCTTCGACAGGGCGAAGGCGACCAGCGCGAGCGTGCCCGCCGAGGCCGCCCACCAGAACTGCCTCGACACATGCTCCTTGGACCTCAGCACCGCGAACAGCGCGGTGGTGAGTGGCATGAACGCCGCGATCACGGCCGCGTGCGCGGCAGTCGTCCGCTCCAGTGCGAGGGCCATGAGGATCGGCCAGCCGAACACTGCCCCGAGCATGGTGAACACGAGCGGGCGGAGCGAGGACCGCTGCGGCCAGGGCACCCGGCAAAGGAGGAGCAGCAGTCCTGCAATGGCTCCGGCGATGACTGCACGACCGGTTGCCGTGAAGAACGGGCTGAAGCCGCCGACCGCAACCTTTGTCAGCGGCACCGAGAAGGAGAACATGACGACCCCGAGGAGCGCCCATGCGAGTCCGACGCGAACGACCGCCGATTGCTGTGTCACGCGCTCATCATGGTCCACGGGAAGAGAAGCTCCTGCGGAGCAGTCAACCTTCGGGACGTTGTGCTCTGCCGGCATCGCGCGCGGCGAGTTCTGCTAGAGGTGGGAACAATCCCTTGGGAGAGGAGCCGTCATGGCAACCTTCATGAAAGTTCCGCGCTCACGCCGTCTCGATGAGTTCCTGCATGCACGCTCGTTCCGCGAGGGACGCGGAGTGCATGCGATGCGTCACATGCGTCGACCGGGAAGGGACGCGAACATCCGACCTGGGGCCACTCGCCGCAGGGACCGCTCCGGCAACTAGATCAGGTCGACGGCGCGTCCGGAATGCGCATCGATCCGCTCGGTGATCGTGGCAATCGCCACCGAGGGTATCGGCGAGTCGACGGTGAGCACGATGAGCGCATGGCCCGAGTCGTCGCGGGCGACCTGCATGCCGGCGATGTTGATGTTGGCCTCGCCGAGCACACCGCCCACGACCGCGACGACACCTGGCTTGTCGTGGTAGCGGAAGAAGGCCATGTGATCGCTCACGGGAACATCGACGTCGAATCCATCGACGTCCACGACCTTGGACGTGTGCCTCGCTCCGGTCACGGTGCCGGCCACGCTCACCGTCTGCCCATCGGTCAAGGTCAGCGTGACTCGGACAACGGATCGGTGGTCATCGCTCGTCCGATCGGTCGTCAGCGCGACCTCCACCCCGCGCTGCTCTGCGAGCACCGGGGCGTTCACGAACGACACCGGGTCGTGGACGAGTTTCTGGAAGACCCCCTTGAGTGCGGAGAGTTCGAGGACTCGGACGTCATGGTCCACGATCTCGCCGAGGACCTCGACATCGACCCGCTGCACAGCTGCGCTCGCAAGGCCGCAGGCAATGGACCCGATCTTCTCAGCGAGCGGCAGCAACGGCTTGATCGCATCGTCGAGCTGCCCGCCCTGGACGTTGACCGCGTCGGGCACGAGTTCCCCCGCGAGGGCGAGCCGGACAGATCGGGCAACCGAGATGCCCGCCTTCTCCTGCGCCTCGTCAGTCGACGCCCCGAGATGAGGAAGGGCCACCACATTCTCGAGGGTGAACAGCGGCGAGTCCGTGCATGGCTCCTTGGCGTACACGTCAAGGCCCGCCCCGGCAACCCGGCCATCGACGAGGGCGTCGTAGAGCGCGGTCTCATCGACGATGCCCCCACGGGCAGCGTTGATGATGCGGACGGTCGGCTTGACCTTGCGGAGTTCGGCATCGCCGATGAGTCCGACGGTCTCAGGAGTCTTCGGGAGGTGGACGGTGATGAAGTCGCTCTCGACGAGGAGGTCGTCGAGGGTGACCATGCGGACCCCGAGCTGGGCGGCGCGGGCCGGCTGGACGTACGGGTCGTAGGCGATGAGCTGGACGCCGAATGCGCTGAGTCGCTGGGCGACGAGGATGCCGATTCGCCCGAGGCCAACGATGCCCACCACCTTGTCCGAGACCTCGACCCCCGTGTACTTGGAGCGTTTCCACTCGCCCCGGTGCAGGGCCTCGCTCGCCGGCACGACGTTGCGGGCGCTCGCCAGGAGCAGCGCGACAGCCAGTTCGGCAGCCGAGACGATATTCGAGGTCGGCGCGTTCACGACCATCACTCCGGCCTGCGTGGCTGCCTTCACATCGACGTTGTCGAGCCCGACCCCTGCTCGAGCGACGACCTTGAGGCTCTTGGCCGCAGCGATCGCCTCGGCATCGATAAGGGTCGCCGACCGCACGAGGATCGCATCGACATCAGTGATCGCTGCAAGGAGCGCCGCCCGATCCGCACCATCGCACTCGATGATCTCGAAATCGGGGCCGAGGGCCTCAACGGTGGCTGGGGAGAGCTCTTCGGCGATGAGGACACGGCGCTTGGTCACCCGCAGAGCCTACCGGGGGCCCGGGCACGCAACGAGTCAAGTCGGGCAGGGACCGGTCAGTGGGACGAACGTCACTTGCCGCCCCCCATCGCCTCGGGTGAACTGGATATTCACGGGCCGATGCCCACGACGAACACGGGGGCTGACCCCATCAAGGAAGGAAGTGGCCGTGAACAACATGGTGAAGAGCGGGCCGAAGTCGATGACGGCCGTGCGTCCCGATCCGTTCCCGCGGCTCATGGACTGGTTCGAGAATCTCATCCCGGCCGAGACCGGCATGCGATTCAACTATGCGCATACGATCCGCGTCGAGGAGTTCATGCGCGACGGCACCTTCATCGTGCGCGCCGAGCTCCCGGGCATCGACCCGGACAAGGACGTCGAGGTCACCGTCGCGGATGGGCTGCTCACCATTCGAGCCGACCGCGAGGAGAAGACCGAGGAGGACCATCGCTCGGAGTTCTACTACGGCAGCTTCATCCGGACCCTGTCGCTGCCACAGGGAGTCGATCAGACCAACGTCCAGGCCGAGTACAAGGACGGCATCCTCGAGGTTCGGATCGCCATCCCGGAGCCGGCCGCCACTCCCACGAACATCCCCATCAAGCGCGCCGACTGATCAGCCCGGCAGAAGACTATTCCC
Organism: Actinomycetota bacterium; assembly: GCA_009699015.1. Classification (GTDB taxonomy): domain Bacteria; phylum Actinomycetota; class Actinomycetes; order S36-B12; family S36-B12; genus WLND01. The sequence continues at coordinate 43,022 of WLOY01000007.1, forward strand.
CAACGACGACTCGGCCCCAACGACGACTCGTCCCGCTGACGAGCCCGCTGGGCTAACCCCCGTGGCCCGGCGGGCTCCCCCGGGAGCCCGCCGCCCGAGCGACCAGCCCGCTAGCGCGCTGCTCGTTCCTGGACCAGCCCGCTAGCGCGCTGCTCGTTCCTGGACCAGCCCGCTAGCGCGCTGCTGTGCCCTCGACATAGTCGTCGCCCTTGTTGTCCACCCAGCTCATGAGCCCGCGCAGCTCGCGGCCGACCGCTTCGATCGGGTGCGCCTCGCCCTTCGCGCGCAGCGCCGTGAACTCCGGGCCGCCCGCCTCCTGGTCGGCCATGAATCGATTGGCGAAGGCCCCGTTTTGGATATCAGCGAGCACCGCCTTCATGTTCTCCTTGACGCTCGGATCGATGACTCGCGGGCCCGACACGTAGTCGCCGTACTCGGCAGTGTCGGAGACGCTCCAGCGCTGCTTGGCAATGCCGCCCTCGTACATGAGGTCGACGATGAGCTTGAGCTCGTGGAGGCACTCGAAGTAGGCGACCTCCGGCTGGTAGCCGGCCTCGACGAGGGTCTCGAAGCCATACATGACGAGCTGGCTCGCCCCGCCGCAGAGCACCGCCTGCTCGCCGAACAGGTCGGTCTCGCACTCCTCGGTAAAGGTGGTCTTGATGCCGCCGGCCCGAAGGCTGCCGATCGCCTTCGCGTAAGAGAGCGCGAGCGGCCAGGCCTGACCGGTTGCATCCTGCTCGACCGCGACGATCGCGGGAACGCCGCGTCCGGCCACGTACTCGCGGCGAACAAGATGGCCCGGGCCCTTCGGGGCGACCATCGCGACATCGACGAAATCGGGCGGGCTGATGAAGCCGAACCGGATGTTGAAGCCGTGGGCGAAGAACAGCGCATCGCCGGCCTGCAGGTTCGGCTCGATGGCCTCGAGGTACAGCTTCTTCTGCACCGGATCAGGCGCCAGGATCATGATGAGATCGGCCTCGGCTGCCGCGGTTGCCGGATCGACGACACGAAGACCGGCCTCCTGCGCCTTCGCCGTGCTCTTCGACCCCTCACGAAGGCCGACTCGCACATCGACACCCGAGTCGCGCAGCGACATCGCATGAGCATGGCCCTGGCTGCCGAAGCCCATGATCGCCACTACGCGATTTTGGATGATCGACAGATCGGCGTTGTCGTCGTAGAACAGTTCAGCCATGGGAGGAGCTCCTTTTATCCGGTTGTCTGATGTGCTGCACAAGTCATTGGTGTGGAAGAAGGGTATCCGTCAGCCGGTTCGATCAAGAGACCGGACTGACCGGTCGGTGATGGAGCGCGGGCCTCGGCCCACCGCGACGAGGCCGGACTTCACGAGTTCCTTGATCCCGTACGGCTCGAGGACTCGAAGGAGCGCCTCGAGCTTCTCGTGCTTGCCCGTCGCCTCGATCGTCACGGCATCGCTCGCGACATCGACGACCTTGGCACGGAAGAGTTGCACCGTCTCCAGGATGTGCGAGCGGGTCTCGGCATCGGCCTTCACCTTCACGAGCATGATCTCCCGCTGGACAGACGACGCCTCATCGAGTTCGACGATCTTCAGGACGTTGATGAGCTTGTTCAACTGCTTCGTGACCTGCTCAAGCGCGAGGCCCTCCACATTGACGACGATGGTCATCCGTGAGACGTCTGGAATCTCGGTCGGGCCGACGGCCAGCGACTCGATATTGAAGCCGCGCCTCGAGAACAGGCCGGCAACGCGCGCGAGCACGCCCGGCTGGTCTTGGACGAGGACGGAGAGCGTATGCCTGGACATCAGTCGTCACTTCCCCACTGCGGAGCCATTGATCGGGCGACCATGATGTCATCGTTGCTCGTGCCCGCCGCGACCATCGGCCACACCATGGCATCGCGGTGGACCACGAAGTCGATGACGACCGGGGCATCATTCATGCCCATCGCCTTCTCGATCGTCGCGTCCACCTCCTCGGGAGACTCGCAGCGCAGGCCATGGCAGCCATATGCATCGGCGAGCTTCACGAAATCCGGGATCCGATGGGAGTGGAGGTCGGTGTTCGAATACCGCTCGTTGTAGAACAGGGTCTGCCACTGGCGGACCATCCCGAGGCTGCTGTTGTTGATGAGCGCGACCTTGATGGGAATGTCGTTGATCGCGCAGGTGGCCAGCTCCTGGTTCGTCATCTGGAAGCAGCCATCGCCATCGACCGCCCACACGGTGCGATCGGGCGCTCCGACCTTGGCACCCATGGCGGCGGGTACCGCAAAGCCCATCGTCCCTAGGCCGCCTGAGTTGATCCAACTGTCGGGCCGCTCGTACTTCACGAACTGGGCCGCCCACATCTGGTGCTGGCCGACGCCTGCGGCGTAGATGGACTCAGGGCCCGAGATCACGCCGAGCCGCTCGATGACGTACTGCGGTGAGAGTGATCCGTCATCGGGCAGGTCGTAGCCGAGGGGGTAGGTATCGCGCCACCGTCCCACGAGCGACCACCAGGCCTCGTAGTCTCCGCGGCGCCCGGCGGCATATTCGGCCTCGATGGCCGTGACGAGATCGGGGATGATCTCTGCGAGATCGCCGACGATCGGGACATCGGCGTCGCGGTTCTTTCCGATCTCGGCCGGGTCGATATCCGCATGGATGATCGCGGCGTCGGGGGCGAAGGTCGACAGCTTTCCGGTCACGCGATCGTCGAATCTCGCGCCGAGGGTGATGAGGAGATCGGACTTTTGCAGTGCGCCGACAGCGGCCACCGTGCCGTGCATGCCGGGCATCCCCAGGTGCAGGGGGTGCGAGTCAGGGAAGGCTCCTCGCGCCATGAGGGTCGTGACGACCGGGATCCCCGTGAGCTCCGCGAGGCGCATGAGCGCCATCGATGCCCGGGCGCGCATGACGCCGCCGCCGACGTAGAGGACGGGCGACTTGGCGTCGATGATCATTCGGGCCGCCTCGCGAATCTGCTTCGCGTGCGGCCGGGTGACGGGGTGGTAGCCGGGCAGGTCAAGGCTCGAGGGCCATTCGAAGGTCGTGCTCCCCTGCAGGGCGTCCTTCGAGACGTCGACGAGGACGGGCCCGGGGCGACCCGTCGAGGCCAGGTGGAAGGCCTCGGCGATCGCGCGGGGGATATCGTCCGGATTCGTCACGAGGAAGCTGTGCTTCGTGATCGGCATCGTGATCCCGCGGATATCGGCTTCCTGGAACGCATCGGTCCCGATCGACGGGCTCGGCACCTGGCCGGTGATCGCGACCATCGGCACCGAATCCATGTTCGCATCAGCCAGCGGCGTGACGAGGTTGGTGGCCCCTGGCCCGCTCGTCGCCATGCACACGCCCACCTTGCCGGTCACGTAGGCGTAGCCCTCGGCAGCGTGGCCCGCGCCCTGCTCATGGCGGACGAGGATGTGCCGAATCGACGACGAGTCCATGAGCGGGTCGTATAGGGGCAGGATTGCCCCGCCCGGGATCCCGAACACGTCGGTGACCCCTGCCGTCTCCAATGCATAGACCAGGCTCTGCGCCCCGGTTATCTGCTCGCCCATCCTGCTATCGCCTGTCTCTCGTGTCGGTCTTGCCCGTTCAACCGCGGCCCCGTGACCGCGGCAATGAAAAACCCTCCGACCCGGCTGGGTAACGGAGGGCGGCGCGCCGGTTGACGTGTGTCAGCCCGCGCGCAAAATAACTACAAGGTTCTTTGCCACGAGCAACACCTTAGCGGCCCTGCGTCCCACTGTCATCCGAACGTGACCTTTGCCACAGTGTCACGGCCCGGTCGGCGCGTGAGCCCCGCTTTGGGCGCACGAGTCGCAGTGCTTTGGGCGCACGAGTCGCAGTGCTTTGGGCGCACGAGTCGCAGTTCTTTGGGCACGCCCGTCAAGCCATCGCTGAGGCCAATTGATAGGGCCATCATCATGACACCCGATTCACCAGCGGTTCACCTCGGCCGAGCCGGTCGAGTTGGCTTGCGACAAGCCGGCGAGCGCGTGGGAGGAATGCAGATGAGTTTCCCCCCAAGTGCGGGGTTACGAGCAGACCAGGCACTGTCCATAGTGGGTGGTCAGCAGGAAGGGGTTCGGGATCAGTGACATCTAGGCTGGCCCTAAGCCGGCCAGAGGCGAGCTCTGCCAGCAAATCATCTGAGCGCACGACCCGACCTCGTGCCACGTTGACGAGCAATGCCCCGTCCTTCATGCGGCTGAGGAACCTCGCATCAACCATGCCGGCTGTCGCCTCATCCAAGGGGACCGCCAGGATAATGACATCCGCATGGGGAAGAAGTGCCTCTAGTTCGCTGCGCGCCCTCACCCCCACCCGCGCGGTGCGGCCCACCATGATGATTTCTGCCTCGAATGGCTCAAGCCGTCGACGTATCGCCTCACCGACACCTCCGGCACCGATGATCAGGACCTGCTTGTCCGCGAGTGCGGGAAGTGACCGATGTCGCCACATCCCCAAGCTCATATCGCGAGCCGCCTCATCGATACCACGCAGGTTCGCAATGATCAGGCCAACGGCCAATTCGGCCGTGCTGGCATCATGCACTCCCGCGGCGTTGTAGAGCCTCGCACCGCTTGGCAGATGCGGCAAAGCGTTATCAAACCCTGCTGTAAGCATCTGGCAAGTGTGCAATCGTGGCATTCGATCCATGAGCGCGAGATTCGACTCCGGACCCATGTAGATCGGCACGAAAACCGTGGCTCGCTGTAGGTCATCCGCGTTGATGTCCTCGTCATAAACGACGACGGGAATCGGACTCGGAACCTCTCCGAGGCCAGCCGGAAGCAGTGCCATTTCGGTCATCTCACACTCTCCCAGCTCCGGGTTGCTGCCGAAGCCACCACTGCTTCGTTGGCACGAGCCGCCCAGAGTGCATCCTCAATCGTGGCCCCGATCGGTCTGTCCAGCGCAATTGACTGCACCAGGCGGGCCAACTCGATGACCTTTGAGTCGTCGTAGCCGATGGCAACTCCTGCCCCAGGCTGGAATCGCTCGTACTCACCGTCCCCCGGGCCTCCGTAGGCAATATGTGTTGGCCGGCCCTGGTAGCCGTCCCCAACGCAAATGGACAATTCATCCGACCGCCGGAAGTCCCAGCTCAATGAACCCCGCGCGCCGTGAATTTGGAATCCGTAATTGCACTGGTCCCCGACCGCTGTGCGACCAGCCTCATAGGTGACCAGTGCTCCGTTGGTCATGCGGACAATCGAGCAGAAGTGGTCTTCGTTCTCGACTTCACCGAAGTCGATGCCCGAGCCCAGCACATCCACCGTGGCGAAGTGGCTCGAACCGGGCTTGGCAATCGGCCTTCGATCGATGAAGGTAGAGGTGTCCGCCACAAGTTCATCGATGTCACCGAGAAGCATGCGAATCAGGTCGAATCCGTGGGAACCAAGGTCGGCGAGAATCCCGTGGCCGCCTTGGGCGTAGGTGTACCGCCACGACAGGGTCCCGCCGGGATCGGCTGCGTAGTCCGAAAGGGTGCGA
>WLOY01000070.1 GCA_009699015.1 Actinomycetota bacterium
GTCACCTGTATCACCGCAATGTCCCCCGGGAGATTCGCGGCCACGTCAACCCATGAGCGCTCGGAGGCAGAGGAGTATGAGGTGACGAAGAAGGACTCGCCACCCATGGCGCTGCGCTTGAGCGCCTTGAACAGACCACCCTCCATCTTGGCCTCGATGGTGACCCCCGCACTCATCGCGGCCATCGCGCCGGTTTCCGCCTTCACGGTCTCACCGGCACCCATCGAGATCCTCGCAACAGCAAAGGTCGGTGCGTGACGCACATCGATCTTAATACGTTCCTCCCTTGAGTTTCTCGACGGCCTCCCCGTTCGAGTCACTTCACGGTACGGACATCATGGAGACATTCGCCATTGGCAGCGGCCCACGATGGCTCTGACGAGCCCGCATACCAGACGTCCAAATCCCAGAGTCACGGCCAGTGATCGAGTCCTCGCAACAGGCTCGAGCGAGCCAATCCCTCAACGAGGCTCCTGGTGCTCCTTGAGGAGGTCTCGTATCTCCATGAGCAATTTCACGTCGGCCGGCGTCGCATCGACGACGTCCTGCCCCGTCCGCTTACGGTAGGCGTTCATCGGGACGACGAACACGAAGTAGATGACGGTGAGGGTGATGACGAACGTGATGACGGCATTGATGAGCATCGTCACGTCGATGACCTGATCCCGAATCGTGAACTGGCCGACGTCGACACCCCCTCCGAGGAAGATCCCGACGATCGGACTGATCAGCCCCTCCGAGAACGCGCTGATCAGCGTGGCGAACGCCGCCCCCACGACGAAGGCCACCGCAAGGTCGATGACGTTGCCGCGCAGCACGAATGCGCGAAATCCCTTAAGCATGACTCCCCCTGACTCGATTTCCTGCGAGGCTACCCGAGGCGCAGTACCTGAGGCGCGCCTACCAGCGAGGCAGGTCCTGTCACTGAACGTGGGCGAGGAAGCCGCTGGGCGCCGTCGCCTTGGGCGTTCACGGGTGTGACGGATCGCTGGCGGAGGCGGGATCATTCAGATCGCGGGCTGGAGTGCGTCGAATGCGGGCGCCGGCCGGTCTGCCGGCATGGTCTCGACTCCCAACTCGTCGTGGCCGCGCTGCCAGTCCTGGATATAACCATGTCCCCGGATTCAAGTAGACATTCACTGATCGCGGGCGCGTTGGGCGTTCGCTCGAGGGATGTCCAGTATGTCGAGCCGAAGGAGGTTCACGGCGGAGTTCACCCGCTCACGTGATCCACCACGATTACGCGCTACGCCAGCAGCGCTTCCAGGTCCCGGCACGCAAAGACGTAACTCACCTACAGCGGACCGCCCACACGATCAGACCAGGAGGCAGCCGGACACCGGCAAAGGCCGAAGGAGCCCGCACGGAAGGCCTTGACTTGCGATTGTGCCACGTCCCGCCACCCTCACCGATACCGAGTGATCCGTCACCGCAACGGTGCCGTGCGGCCCTTGTCAGCCTTCGACGCCTAGCCATACGCGTCGCATACCTTGTTCGTGAGGGCCTTCTCGCACTCAAGTCAATCTTGCCTTCCATCACGAAAGCCTTCACCATCATGCGGGATACGCGCTCAAAGTAGCTGAGGAACGACGCATCCCACATTTCTCCGCTACCTGTGTCATCATGTCACGACAAGCAATGCGGGGGGGGGCTTACAACTGATTCCACGCGGTGGAGGGAGAACGGGGCCATGAGTGCACCTGCCCCAAACCTCACCGATGGGCGGCTCAAGCTTCGTCACCTCACGTTGATTCTCATGATCGCCGAGTGCCGAACGATCGGTGGAGCCGCGGACGCGCTCTCGATAACTCAGCCAGCGGTGACCCGGTCGCTACAAGACATAGAGAGAATTCTTGGCACCCCTCTGTTTGAGCGAAGCCGATTCGGAGTGCGGCCCACCCCCGTCGGAACCACGTTCCTACTACATGCGCGACAGATACTCGCGCAATTGACCCTTGCTGCAGAGGATGTGGTTCAGGGACTCGCAGGACTCAGTGCCGTAGTCCGTATCGCTACCAATACTGCTGGCAGCGATCAAGTCTTGATGGCCGCACTCCAACGGCAAAACGAGGCAAACCCCGACGTTGTGGTGGTCATCCGGGAGGCACCTCCAGGCGAGATGCTTTCCGCCTTACTCAATGGCGAGGTGGATCTCGCCGTCGGGCGTTGCTTATCGATCCGCGAGTCGGACCGGCTTAAGGTCATTCACCTGTACTCCGAGTCGCTCTACCCCGCGGTACGTGACGGGCATGAACTCTTGGAACGAGACGATATTCAGCTGAAGGAACTAGTGGGATACCTCTGGGTCCTGCCCGGCGATCGAACAACGATTCGTGCAAACGTGGACCAGTTCTTTCTCGATTCGGGCTATCCGATACCCAGAAACCGAGTCGAGTGCAGCTCAATTCTTACTGCGGTGGAAATCGTTAAACATGGTCCGCACACCATCACCCCCCTAACGGAGTCGATCATCAATGCAAATCCGACCCTCCACGCGCTCAACATTCCGCTCCCAGGCCTCACTCTCACGCACCGCGTGATCTACCGGAAATCCGCCGAGCCAAGCGCAGCTGCTCGCGGTTTCGTTAACCACCTCTTGGCATCCAATCGGTCCATAGAAATTCAGAACTCGGACCGCAGTCAATCGACTCTTACTCTTGACGATCGTCATAATTTCGATACGCTTTGATCCTTCCCGATGCAACGAAGGGATTAACGCGTGGATGCCAGTCCAGGCACAAATAGGTGCTTCTGGTGACCGTGCTTCCGCTGCGAGAAACGGCTCGGAACTCCGTTTGCTCCTTCGCGAGGCGCCTTCATGAGCGGCCTGAGTGCAGTGGTGAGGAGTTCTTCGCAACTGAACTTCTTCAGAGCAGCCTGCGGGAGGCGCACTTTCAAACGACGCCAGTCGCCGGGTTGCCGACTGCCTTCCGTGCCAGTCGAAGTGGGCAGAGACCGGGTCCTCACATCGCCCTCCTCGCGGAGTACGACGCGCTGCCAGACATCGGCCACGGATGCGGCCACCATCTCATTGCGGGCGCAGCACTAGCGGCCGCTATCCAATTCTCCGCGAGCGCTCCCGATTTCGCCGGTACCTTCTCGGTCATGGGGTGCCCTGCCGAGGAGTCCCTCACGGGCAAGAAGGCGATGATTGACGTGGGCGCGTTCGACGGAGTAGACGCAGCCCTGACGTTTCACCCCCACGCCGAAACCGCAATCATGACGTCCTCCACGGGATTGCGGAAACTCAACATTGCCTTTCAGGGAACTGCGGCCCACGCCTCAAGCGACCCTTGGGCGGGAGCGAGTGCTCTTGATGGAGTTCTACAGCTATTCAATCAAGTCAACGCACTTCGCCAATTCGTGCGTGATCGCGTCCGGATTCATGGAGTTATTACCGACGGAGGCTCTGCCTGGAACGTAGTTCCAGAGCATTCCCGTTGCGTGATCGGCATCCGATCTTCGGATCTCGAGGAGTTGAATCGTGTCACCAAAAGGGTGGAAGAATGCGCCAAGGCTGCCGCCTTGGCGACCGGCACGACTGTGCGCGTGGAAGAAGAGGCCGCTGCCGCCCCCCTTAGATTTGATTCTCGACTGGCCGCAATGGTGAGCGACGTAATGGTGTCACGCGGCCACCAAGTGGCGAACTGGGAAGCGCTGGCATCGACAGATTTCGGTGATGTGAGCCAACTACTACCCGCCGTCCTCTTCTCCATCAATGCCTGGCCGGCAGACGTGCCGTTCCATTCACGGCGTGCGACTGAGTTGGGCTGCGAACCACAGGCACTCAATGCGATGATCGAAGCCGGAGCCGTGATGGTCGAAACCTCACTTCAGCTTCTGGCCTCACCAATGTGGGAGGAAACTCGATGATGAAGGAGCCCCGCGTCGCCGTTGTCACGGGCGGAGTAGCAGGGATCGGCCGTGCTCTCACCGAGCGCTTGGCTTCAGATGGCTTTGCCATCGCCGTGGCTGACAAGAGCGACCCTTCATCCTTGGTCGAAGCCCTTCACTCACAAGGAGTGAAGGCCTTCGGACAAATCTGCGACGTTTCTTCCCCAGACGACGTGCGCGCGTTTGCCGAAGCGACTCTGGGGCGATTCGGGCACGTCGATGTCCTTGTGATGAACGCCGGCATCTACCCGGTCTCAGCGTTCGTAGACATGACCTGGGCAGAGTGGGACCGAGTCTTCTCCATAAATGTCGACCAGCTTTTTCACTTCACTAAGGCCTTCCTTCCTGGCATGCTCGACCGCAAATGGGGTCGAATCGTATGCATATCGTCAACGACATTCCACGCGGGCGTGCCGATGCAGAGCCACTACGTGGCTTCCAAGGGGGCCGTCATAGGTTTCGCACGAGCACTTGCCGCAGAGGTGGGTGAGTCAGGCATCACAGTCAATACGATCGCGCCTGGACTCGTAAGAACAGAGAACACCGCCGCCGGCACCCAGTCCGGTCTATTCGACGCCCTAGCTGCCCAGCAAGCGATAAAGCGAACCGAGGAGCCTGCGGACCTCGTAGGCCCCCTGTCTTTCCTCGTGTCCGAAGATGCGGCCTTCATTACCGGGCAGACCCTCATCGTCGACGGTGGCTGGGTACGCACCTAACTATTCACAATGCCAGAACTGCCGGATTGCTGAGGCCATCGTGCTGAACCTTGAATCGCTCTTTGATATCGCAGGGCGCCACATCGTCGTCACCGGCGGCGCAAGCGGGATCGGCGAGGCCATAGCGCGGGGGCTCGCCACACTCGGTGCTTTGGTGTTTTCGCTCGACAACGTTCACGAGGATATGGCCCCTAAGAAAGAGGGCATGGGGACGCTCATTCAGATGCATCTTGATGTTTCTGATGAGGAACAAGTTCGGACAGTGTTCCGTCGAATTACCGCTGAGGTGAGCGGAGTTGATGCGTTGTTCTCAAACGCCGGAATATCCGGGAAGCCGATTCCATTCCAGTCCTTGACAATTCAGGAATGGCAGCGCATCCACTCAGTGAACCTTGATGGCACGTTCCTCGTCGCACGAGAAGCCGTTCGCATTATGGAACCAGCCCGCCGCGGAAAGCTCGTGTTCACAAATTCGGTTTGGGGATTTGTCGCGGCCTCTGGTGTTGCTCTCAGCCCATATGCCTCATCAAAGGGTGCCCTGGTGAACCTCATTCGCCATCTCGCCGTCGAGTTGGCGCCCCTCGGGATCACTGTGAACGGCATCGCACCGGCAGGCATTCGCACTCGAATTGCTGATGGCTTCTATGACGATCCAGATGCGGTTGAGTTGTTGCGGCGCTCTATTCCTCTTGGTCGCATCGTCGAAGCCGACACCATTATCGGTACAGCGGCCTATCTGGCGTCATCGGCTTCGGATCACATGACCGGCCACACGATGGTCGTTGATGGTGGCCTCTTGGCTCAGTAGCACATCGGTCGGCGATCTTGAGTTTGACCTTGATGGGTTTCCTCATCTTGTTGTCAAGCGGTATTGGGCTTGGCGGGAGTGAAGTGGGGGGTCTCGAAACACGGCGTAAAGGATGTCGGTCTTGCGACGGGCGAGGCAGATGAGTGCGGTGTTTTGCCGCTTGCCCTCGGCTCGCCATCTGTCGTAGTCGGCCCGGGATTCGAGGTCGGCTGGGACGGACGTGAACGCGCCATTGAGCAGGGCGCTCTTCAGTCGCTTTCTACCGACACGGTTGACATGCTCGCAGCGACTGTCTGTGTCCGATCTCCCGGTGACAGGCGCGAGTCGCGTGTAGGCCGCGAGGTTCGTTCAAGGCGCCGGGGAGTGCGGCTACGGCGCCGCCAGTCTCGGCTAGACCCGTGCGTCGATGCTATCGCCGACTACCAGCATCTACGTCGGGGCTTCGGCAGGAAAGTGTGGGAACCGAAGACCCTGCCGACGTCCTTGGCGACCTGCCTGCGCTGATCGCGCAACTGCGGGATCAGGGCAGCGACCTTAGGCAGGACCCTGGAAGTGGCCCCGATCGCCGTCCAGTCGTTGCTGCAGATCGAGCAAGCCACCGAGGTGCACGCGGTCGACGAACACATGGTCCGTCGACTCATCGAAGCGCTCGAATCAAGTTTCGTTATGGTCTGCAGGCACATGCGGTGCCATGGATGCGAATTGATCCGCATGTGCCAGCAACCTATCGTGGTTGATGCACGGCCTTGGATTCGACCGGCTCGGGCACCAGTCCCTTTCGGTAGATCTTTCCCGATGGCGTTGTTGGCAGCGACCCCTCATGGAAAACGATCCGCTTCGGGATCTTGTAGGTCTCCACATCGAGAGAACGACAGTGCGCGAGTATTTCTTGGGCGGTGACTTGACCACGCGTAGTAACGTGACCTTCGATCGTCTGGCCCCAGAGATGATCCGGGACTCCAATGACGGCGGCCATGAGCACGGCGGGATGCGAGAGCAGGATCGACTCGACCTCTTCCGCATGCACCTTGATTCCACCGGTGTTAATGACGTTGTCGATACGGCCGTGAATGAAGATGATGCCCTCACTGTCGAGCGCCGCCATGTCACCGGTACGCCATCTTCCCGCATGCAGTCGTCCGTCAAGATCCTCAGGTTGCCCCCAATATCCGATCGAAACTGAAGTCGACTCCACGACGATCTCACCCGACACTGAATAGTCCGTGAGTTCACCCTGAGGTTGCGAAAAGCGTATGCGCGCTCCCGGCACTGGTACTCCGGCAGCGTTCGCCTTACCTGGCGTCTTCAGGAGTGAATCGTCCGCCACGATGCCCGCTCCGCAGCCGGCTTCCGACGACAGCCAAGCCCCACGCAACTGGGCCAGCGGAAAGGTCTCGACAAGGTCATCGACAAGGGACTGCGAGCCCGGTTCCCCTGAGAAGAAGAGATAGCGCAGACTCGGGGCCTTGATCGAGCGCGATTCATCCATGAGCATCCGCCACAGAGTGGGAGGGAGCGGAACGTAAGTGACCGGCTGATCTTCCAGTGCAGCAATGAGCCCGGTCGGAGTGAACCTACTCTGAAAGAAGATTTCCGCTCCCACGGCAGTGAAAGGGAGAACGCAGTTAATCCAAGCCGCGAAAGACGGTGTGACGGCCAGCAGAACCACATCCTTTGACCCCGCATCACCGAAGACGGCCTTCCCTGCGGCTACTGAGGCAAGCGCGGTTCGATGGCTGTGCATAACCCCCTTTGGCTCGCCCGTAGTGCCGCTCGACAGGATGATGTAAGCGAGGTCGTCCAGATCATTCGTAGGAAGTACTCCTTCCCATTCTGTTTGCGAGACTTCCTGAACTGAGGTCCATTCGAGTCCGGCACTCTGCGAGGGCATTGGACTAAGGACTATCGCGAGGTCGACGCCCGAGTGCCGTCTGACGTACTCCGCTTGGGCGAGGTTGGCTTCATCTGCCACGATCAAGCGTGCCCCAAGCCATGCCGTCGTTTGTGCGAGACGTGATGGGGCCATGCGCACATGAAGCGCGCATGGCACGAGCCCCAGTCGCATGCAAGCGAAGAACGCCACAGCGTGTTGAACCGATCCGCCTACTAGGAATACGGCTCGATCGCCCTTGCTCATTCCATGTGCTTGGAGGCCCCGGGCGAGCGAGTCGGCTCTCGCCATCACCTGCGCCGCCGATGCCGATTCAACGTCGTCGGAGAACAGTGGTCCGTCTTCCTTGTACCGCGTGGCCTCAGCCAGAAGATCGAAGACGCTGCAGGGACCTGTCACTTCGACCTCACTTTGACTGTTCAATTGGCTCGACGGTATCTAGAGGGATCGGGCGATGATGTACTTCATTACCTCGCTGGTTCCGGCGTAGATGCGATGCACCCTGGCGTCAGCCCATGCACGGGCAATCGGGTATTCCCACATGTAGCCGTAGCCGCCATGCAACTGCACACAATCATCGAGAATCTGGTCTGCGAGTTCGGAGGTCGACAACTTGGCCATGGCAGCGGCGACAGGAGTCAGTTGCCCCTCGTCAAGCATCGTGATGCAGCGGTCTACAAATACCCGATGGACGGTCGCCGAGGTAGCTGCTTCGGCCAACTTGAACTGGGTGTTCTGGAAGTCAAAGACCGTGCCTCCGAATGAGGATCTCATCTTCGTGTACTCGACCGTCTGCTTGATGGCGACTTCGGCGATCACCTGCGAGCGCACCGCGCACACCATTCGCTCCCTTGCGAGTCCGTGCATCAGGATGCTCCAGCCCATGCCCGGACCGCCGAGCACACAGTCGACGGGAACCCGCACGTCATCAAAGAAGAGCTCTGCCGTGTCCTGCGCCTTGTTGCCAACCTTCTTCAGTGCTCGACCGCGCCGAAAGCCGGCGAGAGTCGTGTCGACGATCATGAGCGACACCCCGCGCGCGCGCTCGCTGGGATCAGTCTTCACGGCCAGAAGCACCATGTCACTGATAATTCCGTTCGTGATGAACGTCTTGGCGCCGTTGACTACGTAGTGGTCGCCATCGAGGACGGCTGTTGTTCGCATCGATTGCAGGTCACTGCCGCTGTCTGGCTCTGTCAGCCCGATACTGGAGATGACTCGGCCCGCTGCCATGTCGGGTAGCCAGCGCTGCTTTTGCTCCTCGGTGCCGAACTCAACGATGAATGGGGCCACGATGTGGGCGTGCATGTCCCATGCAGGGGCGGCAAGACCGGCACCGCCCAATTCCTCGATCACAATTGCGTCGTAGAGGAAGCCCATTCCGGATCCTCCGTATTCCTCCGGTATCGCGGTTCCGAGCAATCCCATATCGCCGGCACGCTCCCAGATCGAACGAGGCGTCTCTCCCGCTTGTTCCCATGAGGAATATTCAGGTAGCACTTCGCGCTCCAAGAACCCCCTGACAAGCGCCCGGAACTCATCGTGGTCACGGCCGAATATCTCTCGTTCCATCTGTGTCTCCGATTCCGTATCAAGTCTGAGCGGCTGAATTCGAATACGTCTGGCCCGCCCCTGGCCTCAAAGTTTTGTTCTTGAACTGCTGAAGGGCCACCTTTGTCATTTCCCCCTCAGACAAGAAGTAGTTCTCATGAATGTGTGCCATCTCCAATTCGGTCGCTTCCCACAACTGCATGTGCGGTGTCATTCGGCACATCTTCTTTGCAGTCTTGTAGGCCGCAGGGTGCTTCGAGGCGAGAAGCGTGATCATCTCCCAAGCCGTGTTCTCAAGTTCATCGTGCGGAACCACCCTTGTAATGAGACCCATTCGAAAAGCTTCTTGCGCAGTGATGCGCTCGCCACTGAGGCACAACCAGTAGGCGTGCTTCGGCAGCAAGAAGGCGGTGGCCGACCATGTCGATCCTCCGGCAGGGAAATGCGCAAAGTTGATCTCGGAGAGTGCGAATTGCGCACGATCTGAGGCAACTGCAACATCGCATATAGAGACTGGGTTCACGCCGCCGCCGTAGCAATGGCCGTTGACAACGGCAATCGTGGGGAGCGGTGATTCGTACAGCTTGCGATACCACTTGAGAACCGGCTCCATGACATTTCGAAATTCCCGGGAGTCTGACTGCTCCATGGTGTTCAGGAAGCTTGCATTCAGGTCGAGCCCGGCCGAGAAGCTGTCACCGGATCCTGTGAGCATGATCCCGCGAAGAGTGGAATCACTTTCGATCTCCTCCATCGCGGCCAGAACCTCGCGATTCAGTGCTGGTGACAGCGCGTTCTTTTTGTCTGGACGGTTGAGTCGAATCACTGCGATGCCGTCACGAATTTCGAACTCAATTTCTTTGTACATCACTCAACCCTCTTCTAAAAGGACTTAGGAAGACCAAGATGGTGGGCTAAAACATTCTTGGCCACCTCGGAGGTAACTGGTGATAACCGAAAGACGCGTGCATCGCGCCAGTAGCGCTCGACGTCGAATTCCTCGGTGATCCCGTAGCCGCCGAAAAGCTGCAGGGCTGTATCGGTGACCTTTGAGGCGGCCTCCGAAGCTGCCACGAGCGCCTGAGTGGCCGCAGCGACGAATGGCTGGCCAGTGCTCTCTACCCACGCAGCCTTGTGCATGAGCAGTTCAGCTCCCGCAATCGCCAACTCCATATCAACGAGATGGTGCTGAACGGCCTGAAAGTGCGAGATGGATTTGCCGAACGCTTCACGTTCGCGCACATAGACGAGTGCGTCAGCGAGGCTTGCTTTCGCCAAGCCGATGCACACAGCGGCGAAGCACGTGCGCTCGCTCGAGAGAAGCGGGGCCATCTGCTTCCACGCGTCGCCCTCCGTGCCGACGATTGCCGAGTTTGGAAGCAGGGCATTAGTGAATTCCACATCACAAAACGTGGTTGCCTTCTGGGCTGCCTTCGGTATGGATCGGGCGACAACCCCAGGAGTCCCACCTGGCACTGCAAAACAGGTTAAGCCATCACTGCGCCGGGGCTGATCATGTCGAGTGCGGGCCATCGTGAGGATCAAGTCCGCCTTGTCGGCTAGGGAGATGAATGTCTTGCTCCCGTTGAGTACCCAGCCCTCGTCAGCACGATCAGCCCTTAAATTCATCGACAACACGTCAGATCCGCCCGACGGCTCGGTCCATGCCATCGTGGCCACAATGTCACCAGCTACTATTGGCGCCATAAACTGGGCTTTCTGGTCCTCGGATCCGAGCAGCGCAAGCACTTTGGCGGCTTGGCTTACTGTCGTAACGATCGGAATGGCCAGTGCCAACGACACTCGCGCGACCTCCTCGATAACGATCACCAGATCCGAGATGCTTCCTCCACCCCCACCAAGTTCCTCCTCGATAGGAACCCCAAGGAGACCAGCTTTGCCGAATTCCTTCCACACGTCACGAGGAAACTCTTGCGACCGCTCAAGTTCACGAACGAACTCTCTAGTTACGTTGCGATTGAGCACAGCCTGGACGGTTTCTCTAAGCAGTTGCTGTTCAGATGTTGGGGCGAAGAACACGCTCATCTGTAGATGCTTCGCAGGAACGCTAGGATCTCGGCGCTGACCAAGTCCGGATGCTCCAAGTTTGAGGTATGACCGGCACCGGGCACCGGCGCTAGTCGAGCATCGGGGATGAGAGCGGCCATCTCCTCAGCCTCGGCGAAAGGAATTGGTGCATCCAACTCGCCGTGAACGATGAGCGTAGGCATCGAAATCTTCCCCAAGTCAGGGCGTCGATCGGGTTTGTCAAGCCACGAGAAAGCTTCCCGGTATACCGATCTGGCTGGGAGCGAGCACCAAACGTCCATCCAGTGCTCAACGAGTTCAGGATGTCGATCAAAGGTCTGCTCGCTGAAGCAGAACGGTGCGCACCACTCAGCCCACTCCCGAGGAATGGTCCCATCGATGTCGAGTTTGCCGAACTCAATACCGAAGGCCTCCTGAGCCTCCGGGTGGTACGGCTCAGCTTTACCGTCGATGAGGATCAGGCCATCCAGACGATCTGGGTGAGTGAGGGCAAAGTCCAAGGCCATGAACCCGCCCACCGACATCCCAGCAAGGACACAACGCTCGATTCCGAGGTTGTTCAGCAGGGCGAGGGTGTCATCGACCAGATCTGGAATCTTCCACTGGGAATCCCACGGACCAGTGCGTGCGCGACTGTCAAACAAAATGACTCGGTAGGCCTGGGAGAGAGTCTGCATCTGTGGCTCAAACATGGACTTGTCCATGAGGGTTCCATGAGCGAAAACCACGGCCGGGCCAGTACCAAGCTCGACATAGGGCGGGAGTGTGTCAGAAGACATCGTGAAGCCTCATCTCACAGGGCGAGCGCCGGTAGCGCTCTTAGACGCGTCACAGTACCGTGATTGTGACGGTCGTCAAGTAAACGTGACGCAATTGATGAAGTTGTACTCTCAAACGGTCGCGAGTAACTTACGCATCCGGACTTTGGCAGGGGGCTGGAAGTGATCCCAGAGGGAACCTCAAATGGAGTAACCTCGCAAACGTCGGTCACAATCCTTGGAGACGACGGCTCATACGGTCTCGGACCACAACGACTGATGGTCACTGCATTCGGCGCATTCCTGAGAGGATCGGGAGGCTGGGCGTCCAACGATGGACTCGTACGACTGATGGCCGAACTCAACGTCGACAGCAAAGCCACAAGGGGCTCAGTCAAGCGGCTCATGCGTCGCGGGATAATCGATGCAGACGAATTCGCCGGCACCCGCGGCGTGCGACTCACTCCCCGCGCACTCGAAATACTCACGGCCGCCGATCGACGAATATTCCGGCCTGTCGAACTCCTTGATGATGGCAAATGGGTTCTGGTTGTTTACTCCGTACCTGAATCTCGTAGAAGCGAGCGCCATCTCATGAGGTCCCGCCTAGAGTGGCTCGGCTTCGGCCGCGTGGCCAGCGGAGTCTGGATCGCGCCTGCGCACGTTGAGAGCGAGGTGGTCGACATGCTCAACCGCCTGGGGCTGAGTGAATACTCAACGTTGTTAAAGTCGGAGACCCCGGCTGTACCCGACATCCATGCGGCGGTGAGGTTGTGGTGGGACCTTGACTCCATCGCCACGGGGTACAGCAGTTTCATGTCCCAGCACAAGAAACTTCACCGCAGTCTCGGCCAGCGCCGCGCCGGTGACGATGAGCGAGCGTTTGCGGACTATGTGAACATGATGACGCAGTGGCGAAGACTCCCATTCTTCGATCCAGGGCTCCCACGGGCACTCCTACCCGCCAACTGGGTTGGGTACGAGGCGGCGACCATGTTTCACGACCTCCATAACGCACTTATTGAGCCTGCGAAGCTGCGCGCGCAGCAGGTGCTGGCCGAGACGTCGGGAGGTCGTCGCCACCGGCGGTGATGAGACAACGCGTCTTGTTCGATTACCACACGCAATTGGCGAACCGTGCTAGTTTCCGGATCCAACCGGTTCACCTTGGAGTGCGCGATGGCGACAATGACAACCTCGGACGGCACTGCAATCTATTTTGAGAGTTTCGGCAAGGGACGGCCTCTGGTCTTCATCCCTGGCTACTCAGGTTCGACGGAAATCTGGATGTATCAGATCCTGCACCTCGGTCACGCTTTCAACTGCGTCGTCTATGACCCCCGCGGGCATGGGCGCTCAGATAAGCCGATTGATGACTACTCCTGGCAGACTATGGCTGCGGATCTCAACGAACTAATCGAGCACCTACAACTCGACGATCCGATTCTCGTGGGTTGGTCCATGGGAGGCGGGATCGCAGCGTCCTACGCGCTTAACCACAGGATGCCAGCCGGAATGGTTCTCGTCGCCCCAACTCTGCCCCGATTCACGCAGGCCGAAGGATTGCCATTCGGTATGGACGATGCCGACTACGACAATTTCATTCGGCTTGAGTCAGGGTTCACACCCGAGTTTCGCACCTCGCAGTTCGCTGCGAACTTCTTTCGCTCAGAGCTCACGGCGTCTGCCGAGTGGCTCACCCGTCTTTCACTTGCAATGCCCCCACACGTGGGTGTTCCCTACATGCGCACACTCCGCCACATCGATCTACGCGGGCGCCTCGATGAACTTGACTGTCCAATCCTTATCTGTCACAGCGAACATGACCGGGTGTGCGATCCGGGCTGGACCAGGTACCTCGTCGAGTGCATGCCGAACGCGGAAGTCAGCTGGTATACAAATAGCGGGCACGCATTGATGCTTGAGGAGCATGAGAAGCTGAGTGAAGACATTGCGCACTTCACGTCTCGTGCGTGGCCTCCTCCCACCGGTTCATGACATGAGCAGTCGGGCACTCATCCTGACCGCGGGCTCGGTGATCACCATGACGGATACCCCAGTTTCGGCCGTGGTCATCAAGGACTCGACTATCGCATTTGCTGGTACTCGCGAGAACGCCATCCAAAGGTTCCCCCGCTGCGAGATCGTCGACTATGGCCCGAGGGCCGCGATTCTTCCGGGGTTTCACGACGCGCACAGCCACCCCGAGATCGTCGCGGAGAATTCCCTATACGTGTCCTTGTCGGCGATCGACTCGGATGACCGCACTGTGCTCGCCCAGCGACTCACCGCGCGATCAAATCAGGTCGGACCAGGTGAGTGGGTTCGTGCTGTTGGCTTTCGCCCGGGGCAGGGGCGGCAGCAGTCTGTTATCGATGCGCATTTCCTGGACCAGGTTTGCCCTCGCAATCCGGTCTATATCACGCATGCTTCATCGCACTGGGGCGTTGCCAACAGCGAGGCGATGGCCCTGCTCGGCATCCCAGTGGACAGTGCGCCAACGGGCGCCATCTACGAGAAGCTCCACTTCGATGCGGTCTTTCCCGCACTAGCGGAGGGACAGCCACGATGCCCCCGTGCGCCCGAGGCTGCCATTGCAGCGAATCTCCGTGGTCTGCTCAGGCAGTATGCATCGCTGGGCATCACCTCCACGGTCGACGCGTTGGCCTGGCCAGGCTCGTACGCGCTCTACCAGCAGCTAGCTCAGGAAGAGGGACTCCCAGTTCGGGTAGGCTTACTGATCGCCCACCAGCACCTAAAATCCATCGCAGGGTTCGCAGACCGATCTGACAACGACCTCCTTCGAGTCATCGGCGTGAAGCTGTTCGCAGACGGGGCGCTGTCCGGCGGGACTTGTCTGGTTGACGAGCCATACTCAAACACTCAGGACTACAACGGCGATGAAGTGCTCGGGGAGGATAGTTTGGCCTCTGCGATCGAGGAAGTGCTGGATGCCGGGCACTCACCCGCGATACATGCCAATGGCGACCTCGCAGTACATCGGGTGCTAGGTGCCTTCGAACGGCATCGCGATCGTGCCCGCGAACTCGGGGCCCGCTTGAGAATCGAACACTGCAGCCTGGTGCGGCAGGCCGACCTACCGCGCATGCAGTCATTGGGTGTCATTCCAGTGCTCTTTGGAACTTTCATAGGCGTCCATGGGGATCTGCTTCTATCGCTCTACGGACCGGAGCGTGCAGAGCGGCTCATTGCTGCCCGTTCTCTTCTCGACGCTGGCCTCGTGGTTGCGGCATCGTCCGACAGCCCAGCAGCCCCCGTGGCACCGCTGCAAGGCATCCAAGACCTCGTGACAAGGAGGACGTCCTCGGGGCACAAGTTTGCCAGGCGGCAATCGATCTCCGTAACGGAAGCCATCGGTCTCTACACCGTCGGGGCCGCTCACGCCGCCGGTGAACACCACCGCATCGGAAGAATCCAGTCAGGGCTTGAAGCTGATTTGGTAGTTCTCGCCGATGATCCGCGGGCCGTCTCCAGCGAGTCGATTTCCGACGTCGAAGTGATCGCCACCTGGATGGCTGGGCAACAGACTTGGTCTGCCGATAACGGAACCTAACAACACACCGTGCCCTAATGTCATCACGGTGATCACCCAACGCTTTTGCGATGAGTCCCCTTGGCTTGAATTGGCCGGCTATTCACGAGCCGTCCGAGTCGGCACCCACATCGCAGTCAGTGGAACAACGGCGCACGGAAATGACGGAACGGCTCTCGCACCCGGGGACACATATGCGCAGGCGAAGGCATGCCTGGAGCGGACGATCGCTGCTGCGATCGAACTGGGGGCATCCCGCGACTCCATCTTGCGAACTCGTATGTATCTCGCACCAGGTGCTGACCCTCACGCCGCGGCCCGTGCACACAAGGAACTCCTCGGCGATGTTGCGCCTGCGAATACAACGCTTTTCGTCGGCGGCCTCGTCGGCGAGGGTCTCATGGTGGAGGTCGAGTTGGATGCTCATGCGAATTCTGAAGACTCTTGTATGCCCTAACGGGCATGGATCTGATCGCAAGCGGCATTAGACAATGGCCGCCATTGCGACGATAGTCACGGTCGCAAGGCAAGCACCCTGGCCCTCTGCACTGCATGAGTCAGAGACGCCCTCAACGCCTCCGCGAGACGGAGTCCCGAAAAGAAGGGTTACTACGTGAAACTTGGACGATCCTCTGTTGGCGCAGCAATACTGGGCGCCTCATTAGTGCTTGCTGCATGTGCCAGCGAGCCCACATCAAGCGGCGAACCATCCGAGGCCGCACCAGTCGCGTCCGAGGCCGCACCCGCCGCATCCGAAGCCGCACCGGCGGGCAATTTGTGCCCCGACGGCTCGATCAAAATCGGGATCGCAAAGGCGAAGACCGGCGGCTTCGCATTCTTCGACACCGCAGGCGCCAATGGTGAGCAGGTTGCGTTTGACGAAGTCAACGCAGCAGGCGGTGTGAACGACTGCAAGTACGAGGTTATCTGGGAGGACACGGCGTCAGATCCAGCGCAGTCGGGTCAGGCCGCACAAAAACTCATCGACGCGGGAGCCAAAATCATTGTTTTGCCCGGTGACTTCGACATCGGCGCGCCCGCCTCACTTGCTGCGCAGGCTGCGGGCGTGTTCGCCTTTTCCGCCGAGTCTGCCTCGCAGGCCTGGACTGAGGCAGCCGGCCCGAACATGGTGGCCATGGGTCTCACCGAACTCAATCAGGGTATGGCCCAGGCAAAATTCGCCACGGACCAGAAGTGGGAAAGCGCCTACATCGTGACAAACGAGGCGTATAACTTCTTCAAGGAAATGGAGGGGTTCTTCAAGGAGAACTACGCAGGGACGATCGTAGGACGATCAACTGTTGCTGAGGATGCAACCGACTACTCGGCCGTGGTCTCTAAGATCAAGAGTCAGAACCCTGCTCCTTCGTTCATTTACCTGAACGATTACTTCCCGCACGTCGGTACCTTCATCAAGCAGTTGCGTGATGCAGGGCTCAGCACCCCCGTGCTCGGCAACTCCACCTACTCCTCCCCAGCGTTCGCTGAAGTAGTCGGCGCCGATCGCCTCGCAGGCGTGTACTACACCGGAGCGAGCTTCTACGAGGGACCGACGGCCGATCCCCAAGCACTCGGATTCGTCGAGGCTTACAAGAAGGCTTACGGCGCATTCCCGGAGAACAGCAATGCGCCCGCGGGCTACCAGGGCGTCCTGCTCCTTACCGAGGCACTGGCCAAGGCGGGGACGACCGAGGCATCCGCAGTCACGGCCGCCCTCGTCGAAGGCAAGGACATCAAGGTCGCAGGTTCACTCATCTACGACTGGAAAAACAATGTAACCAACCGTCGCGTCTCAGTCATCAGCTTCGACGATAAGGGCGTGGCAATACAGTTCGGCACCATCGATCCGCGCTAGTCGCAGCGAGAACGAAGGACAAGTGATATGAGCGAGTCGAGTGCCCGTTCCACCGGCGCAAGCCTTGAAGTGCGGCAATTGTGCATGCACTTCGGTGGAATACGGGCACTCGACGAGCTCAATTTATCCGTCGAAGCCGGTGAGGTTCTCGGGCTCATCGGCCCGAACGGATCTGGAAAATCCACCCTCATCAACTGCATATCCGGTGTGCTGACCCCCAC
>WLOY01000071.1 GCA_009699015.1 Actinomycetota bacterium
CGGTGGCAGATGCCACCGGCCCACAGTCATTCGGCCTTCATCGGCCGGGGTACCTGCTAGTTGCCGCCCTCCTTGAGGGTGACGGAAAGCGGCGCGAACGCGTCGCCGGTTGTGTTGAGCCCCGCTGCCGTGAGCTTGGCGTTTGCTGCCTCGGCGTACGCGTTCGTGTACGACTCAGCTGCCGGCTCGGCGGTGATAACCGTGGCGCCTTCGAGGTTCTTCGTCTTCGTCGCGACAGAAACCGTCTGCGCCCACAGCTCAGGCACGATGATTCCGACGCCGGCCGGGGACGGCCAGATGAGCTTGTTGACCTCGTTCATCATCCACAGCTGGTGGCTTGCACCGAGCTTGGAGCCATTGGCCGTGATGATGTCGGCACACTCCTGAGCATTGTCGCGGCAGTAGATCCAGCCCGCGAGGGACGCGGTGACGAACTTCTGAGTGATCGCCTGATACTCAGGGTCCGCGAGACGCTCCGTGGATGCCCAGATGGCGTCCTGGTACATGCCGACGCCCTCGTTGCTGTAATTGATGACGTTGAAGTCCTCGGGGGTGTATAGCTCACCGGTCTCCGGGTTCTTCGCCTCGAGCAACTGTGCGTACTCGTTGTAGGTCATCGCCTCTGCGGCGTCGATCTCGCGGTTGAGGAGTCCCAGCATGTCGAACTGCTGCTGAACGTTCTCGACGTCGGTCGCGGGATCAAGCCCGGCCTGGGTCATGGCAGCGAAGACCTCGTACTCGTTGCCAAAGCCCCAGTTGCCGATCTTCTTGCCCTTGAAGTCTGCGGGCGAGGTGATGCCGGAGTCGGCCCACGAAACCTGCAGCGTTCCCGACTTCTGGTAAACCTGCGCGACGTCGGTGATGAGAGCACCCTGCTCACGCGAGGCAAGTGCCTTCGGCACCCACGCGAGTGCGAAGTCTGCACCGCCCTGGGCGAGCACCGTCTGCGGAACGATGTCGACTCCACCCTCAAGGATGGTGACGTCGAGGCATTCGTCGGCGTAGAAGCCCTTGTCCTTGGCTGCGTAGTAGCCGGCGAACTGGGACTGGACGAACCACTGCAGCTGAAGCTTGACCGGCGTCGGAGTGGTGCACTCCTCCGCTGGGGCTGCAGATGATGCGGCTGCTGCAGTTGCCGCGGGGGCTGCGGAGGACTCTGTCGACGTGCTGCTTCCCCCACATGCTGACAGTGCGATGGCACCGACTACTGCAACGCCAATGAGGCGGGCAGTGCGGCTACGTGCGATGTCGCGCATAGTTTCTCCTTCTTGGATGGTTGTCAGGCCGACCGTGCTCGGCCCGTCCAGGGTGCCGCCCATCGTTCAACCGCCAGCACGATCAGGTAGAAGATCAGGCCGGTGATGATTGATGCGACGACATATGCCCACGCTCGTCCGTAGGCGGTGTTGGCAGCCGATGACGCAATGCGGCTGCCAAGTCCTTGTTGTGGCCCTCCGAAATACTCCGAGACGAGGGCGGCGATCACCGAGAGTGGCGCGGCGATCTTCAATGCGGTGAAGAAGAATGGAATGGCGTTCGGGATGCGGAGCTGGCGGAGAACGGTCCGGGGGCGGGCATTCATCGAGCGCATGAGCTCGAGTTGCACCGGCTGCACCTGGATGAGTCCGCGGGTGACGTTCACGAACACCGGGAAGAACACGATGATCATCGTGATGATGACCTTCGGGGTTCGGCTGGTGATGTTGAACATGTTGTTGAGGATCGGGGTCAGCGCGATGATCGGCACTGCGGCGAGACCGGCGGCCAGGGGGGTGATGAGCTTGTTGACCACCCCGAACCGCTGGGCGGCGAGGGCGAGGACGAGGCCGACAGCCGTGCCGAACATGAGCCCGAGGATCGCCGTCGTGCCGGTGTAGATGGCCGCGTTGAACATGAGGGTGAAGTCACCGAAGAAGTTGCCGAGGATGAGGCTCGGTGACGGCAGCAGGAATGGCTTGATGTCCTGCACGACCACGAGCAGCTGCCACGCCGACAGGAAGATGAGGGCGATGAGGACTGGGGGCCATACGGCGCGAAGGCGACCGCTCATCACACCTCGCCCACTCGCGCCCGAGCCGCCGAGCCGCCCGTGCGCCCGCGGAGTGCCTCGCGCACGGCGGTGACGCCGGCGAAGAAGGCCTCGGCCTCACGGGTGTCCTCGTCGCGTGAGCCCAGGTTGACGTCGATGATGTCAGTGATGCGCCCGGGACGCGGCGACATGACGACCACCCTGTCGCTGAGGTAGACGGCCTCGGGGATCGAGTGGGTGACGAAGATGACGCTCTTTCCGGTCTCCTGGCGAATGCGAAGGAGCTCGTTTTGCATGCGCTCCCGCGTCATCTCGTCGAGGGCACCGAACGGCTCGTCCATGAGTAGGAGCGGGGGATCGACGGCGAGGGAGCGAGCGATGGCGACCCGCTGCTGCATGCCGCCGGAGAGCTCCCACGGCCGATGCCCGGCGAAGTCGGCGAGTTGCACCATCTCGAGCAGCTCCATGGCCCTGGCCGCGCGAGCGGACTTGGACCAGCCCTGCAGCTCGAGGGGGAGTTCGACGTTGCGGCGCACGGTGCGCCAGTCGAAGAGGGCCGCCTGCTGGAATGCCATGCCGTACCGCTGCTGCTGGCGAGCATCGGCTGCGCTCATGCCGGCGACCTCAGCGGAACCCTTGGTCGGGTGGGTGAGGTCTGCGATGACACGCAGCAACGTGCTCTTGCCGCACCCGGACGGGCCGATGAGCGAGATGAACTCGCCGGCCTCCACGGTGAGGTTGATGTCCTGGAGCGCCGTGACCTCATTCGCCTGGCCCTCGTTGAAGACCTTCCAGATGCCGGTGGCCCGGACCGCGGTCGTCGATACCGGAGACGTGACGCTCATGCTGGGCCTTCCTTCGGCAGATTCCGGGTGAGGTAGAGGTCGAAGGCGGTGACGAGGGCTGCGGCCACGAGTCCGAGGATGATCGCCCCGAATACGGCGACGTAGACCTTGGCGGGCTGGCCGGTGATCTCGCGGGCGTACTCGATGATGAGTCGGCCGATCCCGCCGCGCACGCCGGTTGAGATCTCGGCGATGACCGTGCCGACGACAGCCGACGCGGCCGACACCTTGAGGGCCGGGACGAGATAGGGGATCGATGACGGGAAGCGGAGCTTGAAGAGCAGTTGCCGGGGCTTGGCCGCGTACGAGCGCATGAGCTCCAGCGAGGTGGCCGTGGGCGCATGGAGGCCTCGCAGGGCTCCCACCGAGAGTGGGAAGAAGGCGAGGTAGGCCGCGATGAACATGACCGAGTAGGTCGTGGACCATTCGAAGGGCCCCACGGAGAACCGGTTGCCAATGCCGACGATGAGGGGGGCGAGGGCGATGAGCGGGACGGTCTGCGAGGCGATAACGAACGGCAGCAGCCCGCGCTCCATGAACGCGAACCGCTGCATGGTGATCGCGAGCATGAGTCCGACGCTGACGCCGACGACGAAGCCCCCCATCGCGATCATGAGCGAATAGCCGGCAGCCATGATCACCGCCTGAAGCACGGTGGTGCTCGAGCCTCGCATCTCGGGCTGGAAGGCACCGGTGACCATGGTCCAGACGTTCGGCATCGTCGTATCGCTCGTGTTGAACGGGAATGGGACGACGCTGCCGACGGCCTTGACGAGCTCCCACATGATGACGGACAGGAGGATTCCGAGAAGTGCCCAGCCCGCTGAGGCAGCACCTCGCTTGAACCGCCGGCCCGCACTGCCCGACCGCGCAGTGCGCCCGGGGGCCGCATCCATCCCCGCCTTCGTCACCGTCACAGATTGGCTCACTGAAGTTTCGCTCCTGTTACCTGGTGTTGAAAGTAGATACACGTGCCAGATGGCGGCACGGGATCACCTTGTCATGCACGCATGATGGCCGCTACTCGGTTGCCCGAATTGCATCCCCGATCGCCGGAATGATCTTCTCTCCATACTGCGCCATCGTATGGTCCTTGTCATCGTGCTGCAGGTAGAGAGCGAATTGATCGACGCCGAGTGCCTTGAGTTCGTCGATCCGGCGGATGTGCTCCTCCGGCGTGCCGATGATGCAGAACCGGTCAATGATCTCGTCAGGGACGAAGTCGGTGTGGGAGTTGCCGGCCCGGCCATGCTCGTTGTAGTCGTAGCCCTTGCGGTCCCTGATGTAGTCCGACAGGGCCTTGGGCACCGCGTCGCCATCGGCGCCGTAGCGGTCAACGATGTCGGCGACGTGGTTGCCGACCATGCCGCCGAACCAGCGCAGTTGATCACGGGCGTGGGCGTTCGCCTCGGGGGATCCATCGGTGACGTAGGCGGGAGCCGCGACGCAGATGTAGACGTCGTCGGGGTTCCGGCCGGCCGCGGCCGCCGCATCGCGAACCGCCTTGATCGTCCACGCGGCGATGGAGGGGTCGGCGAGCTGGAGGATGAAGCCGTCGCCGACCTCGCCGGTGAGTGCGAGGACCTTGGGGCCGTAGGCGGCGACCATGACCTCACTGCGGCTGGCCGTTGCCCATGGCAGCCGCAGGCTGTTGCCGTTGTATTCGATGGACTCGCCGTTGACGAGGCCCTTGAGGTCGATGACCGCCTGGCGAAGCTCACCCACCGTTACCGGCTTTCCGTTGGTGACGCGCACGGCCGAGTCTCCCCGGCCGATGCCGATGACCGTCCGATTGCCGTACATCTCGTTGAGCGTCGCGAAAACCGAGGCCGTCACCGTGATGTCTCGGGTCGCGGGGTTTGTCACCATCGGCCCGACGATGACCTTTCGGGTCTCGTTGAGGATCTTGCTGTAGATGACATATGGCTCCTCCCACAGGATGTGGGAGTCGAAGGTCCACACATGCGAGAAGCCGTAGGTCTCGGCCCGCTTTGCGAGGTCGACGACGCGGGCTGCAGGGGGAGTGCACTGTAGAACGATGCCGATATCCATGGAATGCCCTTCGGTTAGAGGGTAAGGCGGAAAGTGTCTAGCGGGTGCGCGGGAAACCGAGGTCGACCGATGAGGTCGACGGATCGGGCCAGCGCGAGGTGACGGTTTTCGTGCGCGTGTAGAACTCGATGCCGGCCGGGCCGTACATGTTGCTGTCGCCGAAGAGCGACGCCTTCCAGCCGCCGAAGCTGTAGTACGCGACGGGGACGGGAATCGGGACGTTGATCCCGACCATGCCGACGTTGATCTCGAACTGGAACTGGCGCGCTGCTCCGCCATCGCGGGTGAAGATCGCGGTGCCGTTGCCGTACTGGTGCTCGTTGACGAGCGCGACAGCCTCCTCGTAGGTGCCGACGCGCGTCACGACGAGCACCGGTCCGAAGATCTCCTCGTCATAGACCGACATCCCGGGCTTGACGTTGTCGACGAGCGAGACGCCGAGGAAGAACCCCTGTGCGGGGA
Organism: Actinomycetota bacterium; assembly: GCA_009699015.1. Classification (GTDB taxonomy): domain Bacteria; phylum Actinomycetota; class Actinomycetes; order S36-B12; family S36-B12; genus WLND01. The sequence continues at coordinate 5,389 of WLOY01000071.1, forward strand.
GGTCGGCGTCACGGCCGTCGACGACGACCTTCGCGCCCTCGCCAGCGGCTCCCGCGAGGTATGAGGCGACCTTGTCGCGGTGCTCGCCGGTGATGAGCGGGCCCATCTCGGAGGTGGGGTCGGTGCCTGCGCCGACCTTGATTTTCGGCAGGCGTGCCGAGATGGCTGCGATCAGGGGATCGGCGACTTCGCCCACGGCGACGACCACGGAGATGGCCATGCAGCGCTCGCCGGCAGATCCGTAGGCAGCGCTCACGGCTGCGTCGGCAGCCATGTCGATGTCGGCGTCGGGGAGGACCACCATGTGGTTCTTCGCGCCGCCGAGGGCCTGAACTCGCTTGCCGTTGGCCGTGCCGGTCGAGTAGATGTAGCGGGCAATCGGGGTCGAGCCGACGAAGCTCACGGCTGCGATGTCGGGATGCTCGAGGATGCGGTCGACCGAGACCTTGTCACCCTGCACCACGTTGAACACGCCTGCGGGAAGGCCGGCCTGGGCTAGGAGCTCCGCCATGAAGAGCGTGACGGACGGATCCTTCTCACTCGGCTTGAGGATGAAGGTGTTGCCGGTGGCAATCGCGTTCGCGAACATCCACATCGGTACCATCGCAGGGAAGTTGAAGGGCGTGATGCCTGCGACGACTCCGAGGGGCTGCTTGATGGAGTAGACGTCGACGCCGCCGGAGACCTGCTCGCTGTAGCCGCCCTTGAGCAGCGACGGGATTCCGCAGGCGAACTCGATGTTCTCCAGGCCGCGGGCCAGCTCGCCCGCTGCGTCGCTCGGGACCTTGCCGTGCTCGATCGAGACGAGGTCGGCGATCTTCGCCCGGTTTTCGACGATGAGCTGCCGGAAGGCGAACATGATCTCCGCGCGCTTGGACAGCGAGGTGAGCCGCCAGCTGGTGAAGGCTGCCTTGGCCACCGCAACGGCCCTGTCGACCTCGTCGATCGAGGCGAGGCCGACCTGGGCCTGGACCTCGCCGGTGGCGGGGTTGTAGACGGGGCTGGTTCGGCCCGAGGTGGACGGGACGAGTGCCCCGTTGATCCAGTGATCGATCGTGCGCAAGGAGTTCTCCACTCTTCAATCGTGTGTTCGTACTGACGGGATGTTGGCGCTTCGGCGCTTGTGGCGCCTCTAGGCGATTTCGTGCTCGTCTAGACGAGGTACTGCGAGAGGCCGCGCTTGAGGTACTGCCCGTGGCCCTTCGCTCCGTGGTACTCGTTGTTCTCGACGACGACTCGGCCGCGGGAGATGACGGTGTCGACGTGGCCGTCGATGACGACGCCCTCCCATGCCGAGTGGTCCATGTTCATGTGGTGGGTCTTGTGGAACCCGATCTCCGTGCGTCCGGCCGGGTCGTAGATGACGATGTCGGCATCGAAGCCGGGCTGGATGGCTCCCTTGCGCCCGTACAGGCCGAACATGCGCGCTGGAGTGGTCGAGCAGAGCTCGACCCAGCGCTCGAGGGTGATCTGGCCGTCGACGACGCCCTGATAGATGAGGTCCATGCGGTGCTCGACGGTGCCGATCCCGTTGGGAATCTTCGAGAAGTCGCCGAGTCCGAGCTCCTTTTGCTCCTTGAAGCAGAACGGGCAGTGGTCGGTGCTGACGACCGACAGGTCATTGGTCCGCAGGTACTTCCACAGTTCGTCCTGATGATGCTCGGCCTTGCTGCGAAGCGGGGTCGAGCAGACCCATTTGGCCCCCTCGAAGCCAGGCTGGGACAACTGGTCCTCGAGTGACAGGTAGAGGTACTGGGGGCAGGTCTCGCCGAAGACATTCCAGCCCTGGTCGCGCGTCTCCTGGAGGATCTTCACCGCCTGCTTCGCGGACATGTGCACGACATACAGCGGCGCGCCCGTCATGCGGGCGAGCATGATCGCGCGGTTCGTCGCCTCGGCCTCGGTCTCCCAGGGCCGGGTGAGCGAGTGGTACTTGGGATCGGTCTTGCCCTGGGCGAGCGCCTGCGCGATGAGCACGTCGATCGCTATGCCGTTCTCGGCGTGCATCATGATCATCGACCCGTTGTTCGATGCCGTCTGCATGGCCCGCAGGATCTGGCCGTCGTCGCTGTAGAAGACCCCGGGGTAGGCCATGAAGAGCTTGAAGCTCGTCACGCCTTCGTCAACGAGCTCGTCCATGGCCTTGAGCGAATCGTCGTCGACACCGCCGACTATCTGGTGGAAGCCGTAGTCGATATGGCATTCACCCCGGGCCTTGTCATGCCAGGCGGCGAGGCCGTCCTGCACCCGCTGGCCTTGCGTCTGCACCGCGAAGTCGATGATCGTCGTGGTGCCGCCCCAGGCGGCAGCCCTCGTGCCCGTCTCGAAGGTGTCTGACGCGAAGGTGCCGCCGAAGGGCAGTTCCATGTGGGTGTGGCAGTCGACGCCGCCGGGGATCACGTACTTCCCGGCGGCGTCGATCACCCGGTCTGCGGTCGACTCGAGGCTGGCACCGAGTGAGGTGTCGCCCTGGGACAGGACGGCCGCGATGCGCTCGCCATCGACGAGCACGTCGGCATTGATGATTCCCGTGGGTGACACCACGGTGCCGTTCTTGATGAGGACGGTCATGGCAACTCCTTCGTGCTCTAGTCGGTGATCGGACTTGGTGCGTTGGTCGACGTTCTTCTTCGCTGGTGGTGATTATGGACGGGTGAGGTCCTGGTAGGCATCCGGACGGCGGTCGCGGTAGAACGCCCAGCGATTTCGCACCTCGGTGAGGAGGTCCATGTCGAGGTCTCGAATGATGAGCTCGGGGTTGTAGGCATCGCCCTTTTCGCCGACGTAGTTGCCCTCGGGGTCGACGAAGTACGACTGGCCGTAGAAGTCATCGTCGCCGAGGTCCTCGATGCCGACCCGGTTGATGGCGCCCACGTAGTACTCGTTCGCGACCGCTGCGGCGGGCTGCTCGATACTCCAAAGGTACTGGGAGAGGCCGCGACTCGTGGCCGATGGGTTGAACACGATCTGGGCGCCGTTGAGCCCGAGCGCGCGCCAGCCCTCGGGGAAGTGGCGGTCGTAGCAGATGTAGACACCGACCTTGCCGACTGCAGTGTCGAAGACCGGGTACCCGCCATTGCCCGGGCGGAAGTAGAACTTCTCCCAGAATCCGCCGACGTGCGGAATGTGCTGCTTGCGGTATTTGCCCAGGTAGGTTCCGTCGGCGTCGACGACCGCGGCGGTGTTGTAGAGGATGCCGGGCTGCTCCTCCTCGTACATGGGCAGGACCATGACCATTCCGAGTTCCTTGGCAAGTGCCTGGAAGCGCTCGGTGGTGGGTCCGGGGATCGACTCGGCGTACTCGTAATAGGCCTTGTCCTGCACCTGGCAGAAGTAGGGGCCGTAGAACAGTTCCTGGAAGCAGAGCACCTGGGCGCCCTGAGCTGCGGCTTGCCGTGCGTAATCCTCGTGAACCTGAATCATCGACTCTTTGTCGCCGGTCCAGTTCGTCTGCACCAGTGCAGCGCGCACAACGGTCATCGTGGTCCTCCTTTTGGGCGCTGGAGCGCCATTTCGGGCGTGTCGAGCAATGCGGCCTTAATGAACTTCTGAATAGTAGACACAAATGATTGTGCTACAAGTACAATTGCGCAGATTGCCATTCTATGGAAATCAACTGAGCACCGAGCCTATGGTTTCGTGCCGGTGACAGCAGGGAGGGGAGTTGCGTGCTCGCGCACATGATCCTTCCGGTCCCCGATCCCTTGCCTTCGAATAGCGCGGTGTCGTGATGGTGGGCTCCCCGGGCAGCGCCCGGACCACGGATCCTGCTGTGACAGCCCTCGTATGCGCGGCGATCTCGGACCCGTCGCCCAAGGGCATCGCGGCAGCACTGAATCGACTCATTCGGGCAGGGCGGCTGACGACTGGAGAACGCCTACCCACTGTACGCGATCTGGCAGTCCGACTCGGAGTGAGTCCTGCGACGGTGAGCGAGGCATGGCAGGCTCTGAGCGCGGTCGGTGCCATCGAGTCTCGCGGCCGAGCGGGGACCTTCATTCAGGAGACTTCGGAGCCGAGCCGGCCCGTCCGCTATCTCAGCGTGGGCTTGGCGCCCTCGGCCTCCGGCATCGACCTGTCCACGAGCATGCCGGACCCGTTGTTGCTGCCCTCGCTACGCACCGCCCTTGAAGCGGTGACAGGAAACTCGCTGGCCTGGACGACCAGCTACCTTGAAGACCCCGTCCTGCCTGCGCTTGAAGCCCTGCTGAGATCAAGTTGGCCATATGACCCCGCCAGGCTGGTGACGGTCGACGGTGCACTCGACGGATTGGCGCGGGTGATCGAGCAGGTCGTGGGCCTCGGCGACCGGGTCGCCATGGAGAATCCGGGCTTTCCTGCCCTGATTGACCTCCTCGAATCACGCGGCGCCGAGATCATCCCGATGGCCATGGATGACTCAGGTGTGCTCCCGCAGGAGTTGGCGAGGGCACTTGAGCAAGATCCGGTTGCCGTGTTCATGCACCCGAGGGCCCAGAACCCGACTGGCGCGGCCTTCACGCCAGCCCGGCTGGGAGAGCTCGTCAAGGTCCTGCGGCCGTTCCGCGCGATCGTGATCGAGACAGACCACTCAGGTGCAATCGCAGAGTCTGAAGACCTCAGCGTGGGGTCGTTTCTCGTTGATCGCACCGTGCGGATCCGCAGCTACTCGAAGTCCCACGGACCCGATCTGCGCATCGCGGCGCTTAGCGGACCCGCCCATATCGTCGACCCGCTCATGGCTCGCCGGATGCTTGGCCCAGGCTGGACCAGTCGGATCCTTCAGTCGGTGCTCGTGCAACTCCTTGTCGACCCGCATTCTCAGGCATCGGTTGCGCATGCCGCAGGTGTTTACAGCCGGCGCACATTTGCATTAAAAGCGGCACTTGAGGAAAAGGGCGTTCGCGCAAGTCCCGGTGACGGCCTGAACATATGGGTCGAGGTGAATGATGAGCGCTCTGCCCTGCTCACCCTCGCCGCGGCCGGCATCAGGGTGGCCCCGGGCAGCCCGTTCATGGTCGAGCCCTTGCCTGCTCAGTTCCTGCGCATCACGTCCGGCCTGCTGCCTGACGAGCCCGAGGAGCTTGCAGAGATCGCGGGCCATGTCGTCGTTGCCGCTCGTGTCCTGCCAAGTGCGCGTGGCGGGATTTCCTAAGCGCAATCGCCGGGCGTAGCCGCTGGCACCCAGGAACATGCAATCCCCACCCAGCAACACGCAATGCCCACCCAGGAACATGCAATCCCCACCCAGGAAGATGTGAATGATGATGATGGCCGACCTTGTCATCCGTAACGCCGCCGCGGTGGTTACGGATTGGACCCAGCCTCCGATCCTGAACGCCTGGCTCGCTGTGAGCGACGGTCGCATCGAGGGCGCTGGCACGGGGATGGCACCCTCGGCGCGAGAGACTATCGAGGCACGAAACTGTCTCATCGCGCCGGGATTTGTGGCTGCTCATCACCATCTGTCGCAGGGCGCTAGCCGGGGACTGCAAGCGCCAGACGGCCTCCTCGGATGGCTCGAGGTCCATTACCGAGCGTGGGCCCGGATGACCCCGGAGGATGTGCGAGGCGCCGCTTCGGCCTCCCTTGCGCAACTCGCCCTCGGTGGCTGCACGACGGTTGCCGGCTTCGAGTACCTCCATCCTGTCGATGAGGACTTCGTTACCCCGGTGGTCGAGGCGGCTGAGCAGATTGGATTGCGGCTGACATACGTTCGCGGGTGCGCACCCAGACTCGAAGGGCGTCTTGCCGAAGTCCTCGCGGCGACGGGCACTGATCTACGCCGACTTCTCGAGCCCGAGGATCTCGCCATCGCGCGGACGCGCGAGACCCTTGCCCGGCCGTCGACCGAGACGCTGAGGTGGGCTTGCGGGCCCACGACACCGGTGCTGGACGATGACGGGGCCTTTCACTCGAGGCTCAGCGAACTCGCCGACGAATTCCAGGTCGGGATGCACACGCACTTCCATCCGCTGCCGGGATCCTTGGCCGAAGGCGAGACGGCCTTCGACCTCGCTAGGCGCGTCGGCCTGGTCCGTCCGGGGAATTGGTTCGCACACGGATCGGCGCTCACGACGCGTGATGTCCATGAACTGGGGAGGGCTGGAGTCGGTGTCGTGCACAACCCGAGTTGCAGCATCCTCCTTGGCTACCCCGTTCCGCCCCTCGCGCAGTGGTGCGCCGGAAATGACCGGGTCTCAGTGAGCGTCGACGGCGCCGCTTCGAACGATCGCGCCGGCATGCTCGGCGAGGCGCAGCTCACGTGGCAATTGCAGCGAGCGATGCAGGATGCGGGGGGACCGGGGATGTTGCCGTCACAGGCCTTGGAGCTTGCCACGGCGGCTGGGGCACGCACGCTCGGCTGGCAGGATGTCGGCACGCTCGCGGATGGCCACTTCGCGGACCTTGCCGTGTGGGACTTGGGGACCTTGGAGTTCGCCGGCATTCCATCGCGCGCGCTCCGTGACCCAGCATGGCTGCTGTTTCGGACATTCTCGGGATCGCGTGCGCGCGACGTCTTGGTTGGAGGCAGACGAGTCGTGTCGAATGGCGTCTTGACCGGAGCCCATGAGGGCGAAGTCGCTGAAGAGGTGAATCGAATCGCAGAGCGACTCTATGGATAGCCGCCCGAGCATCGCTCTCGATCATTAGGATAAGGAATATGAATCCATATTCAGACCGCAGACTCTTCGGGCGCCCCTTGACGATTGAGGGAAACACGACCGCCGCACTAGTGATTGACATGCTCAATGACTTCTGCGACGAGCAGGGCAAGCTCGGAAACTCAGCTGCGCTCGAACTGTGCGAGAGTCAGAACCTCGTGCTTGACGCCGCCCGGCGAGGTGGCGGCACGGTGGTCTTCGTGAACGAGCAACACCGGGTCAATCTCGAGCCGAAGCGCGAGTTCGCCAAGCAGATGACACATACCTATGAGGGAAGCTGGGGAGCCCGAGTCGTCGAGCCCCTCGTGGTGCAGGACACCGACATTGAGGTCGTGAAGCGCCGATACTCGGGCTTCTTCCAGTCAGACCTCGACCTTGTCCTTCGCGATCGCGGAGTGACCACGGTGGTCCTCATGGGCGTGCTCACGAACATCTGCGTTCGGGCCACGGCCCATGATGCATTCTTCCTCGGTTACGACGTGGTCGTTCCGACGGACACCGTGAGATCCATGACACCGATGGAGCAGCACGCCTCCCTCTATGACATCAGCACCCACTTCGGCTGGGTGACGACGAGCGACGAGGTTTGCGCTGCCCTTGCCAGCGGATCGCCGATCATGAACCAGATGATGGAGCCCACGGTGCCGGCTTCGACTGCGCTCTAGCCGCCAGCAAGCAACCGCTTGGGGTTGTCGCTGAAGATGCTGTCGAGTTCGGCTGGGGTGAAGCCGCGCTCGCGCATCTGCTCGGCAAAGGTGCCATGCGTATAGGCGTAGCCTGGGCCCCCATAGCTCGCGAGGTCTCCCAGTACGCAGCAATCGGTACTCAGCAGCACCCGGTCAAGGTATCCGTCACGGCGCGCCACCGAGAGCAAGTCATGCCGGTGCTCGACCTCCCAGGGACGCAATTGGTAGACGAGATCCCAACCCTGAATCCTGTCGTACGAGAGCCAGACACCCAGATCGATCGCCTCGGCGTGGGCCTCGGGGTTGGCGATTGAGTCCATGTGGCAGAAGACGACGCGGTCGGGTTGCACTCCCTCCTCCATGAGGATTCCGAGGGCCTCCGGGCCAGAGAAAACACGCTGCTGGTGCAGGAAGATCGGCAGGCCACACTCGGAATGTGCTCGCGCGACCGCCCGAAGCACGCGCTCTTCCCTCGCTTCAACCCTCGTTCCCGCGACGCCGATCTCGCCAATGACCCCCGGCCGTACGCCGTCCACCCCGACCTCGATGTCACGAAGCAGTTCCTCGGCAAGCTGGTTGGTCGAGGTAAGCGCCAAGGAGTCGGGGTAGGTGTTGTGGGTGTACCACCCGGTGCCCATCACGATGTTCACGTTCGCTCGATCTGACAGGTCCCTGATCGCGATCGGATCTCGGCCGAGGTCAAAGGTGGTGAGGTCGATGACGGTGCGGGTTCCGGCCGCGCGCGCATCGCTGAGTTCGACCAGTGCGAGGCTCGGATTTGCTAGGTACATGCCAGGAGCGTCGTAGGTCTTGGTGAAGAAGTGCTCATGGGCCAATGTCCAGCCGATGTCGTCAACGGGGACCGGGCCGAGGACCGTCTGGACCATTTTCTGACGGCCGTGAGGTCCCGCATTGCTAGCCAACGATCACACCGCCATCGACGATGATCGTCTGCCCCGTCACCATTGCAGCGCCCTCAGAAGCCAGATACTGAACGGCGCCGACCATGTCGGTTGCATCGAGTAGGCGCTTGACGCTCTGCGCCTCGAGGATCCGCTCCTCGAGCTCCTGAACCTGCTCAGGTGTGCCCATGCTGCGGGTTGCGGTCGTCGTCGTGTACCCAGGCGCCACGCAGTTGACCGTGACCCCTGTTCCGGCGAACTCGCGCGACATGCCGTTGGTGAGTGCCCAGACTGCACCCTTGGATGCCACATAGTGGAGGAAGTTCGGTTTACCCATGAACACGACATTGCTCGCTATGTTGATGATCCGTCCGTAGCCCTGGGCTCGCATGGGAGCGGCAGCCGCGCCGCACATAAGCCATACGCCCTTGAGATTGACATTCATGGAGCGATCCCAGTCCTCCTCCGGGATCTCGTCGAATGCGGAGAAGGACAGGCCGCCGTAGTAGGCAGCGTTGTTCACGAGAACGTCGAGTCGGCCGAATGAGTCCAATGCGCACTGAACAGCCCTGTGCGCGTCTGACGCCTTGGTGACGTCGATCTGTGTTCCGACCGCCACCCCACCGGATGCGGTGACCTCCTCGACCGCCGAGGACGGGTCCATCAGATCCGCGACGACCACCTTGGCACCGGAGTCCGCGAAGGCCTTGACATAAGCCAACCCGATGCCCTGGGCACCGCCGGTAATGAGTACGACACGATCCGCAAAATCCCTCATTCGTTCCACTCCCAGATCGACTTGTGCTCGAGAAAGGCATCGATGGCCAGATGACTCCACTCTCGGTGGGCGCTCCCACTGAGCTTGACCCCCCCAAATGGCATGGCCGGATTGAATTGACCGTAGTCGTTGATCCATACGACCCCGGATTCGAGTTCGCGTGCGACCCTGCGCGCGACGCCCGCGTTCCTCGTCCAGACAGCCGCGCTGAGTCCGAATTGCGAGTCGTTGGCGATCCTGATGGCGTCGTCTACGTTTGCTGCTCGCTGCACCACCAATACCGGGCCGAAGACCTCTTCCCGGGCGATCGGGTCGGACTCCTTGACGTCGACGAGAACGGTGGGCTCCATGAAGGCGCCATTTGGAAGGCCGGTGACATGTGCGACCCGCCCTCCGGTGGCGACGGTGGCGCCGTCAGCGACTGCCCGGTCCACCCAGCCGAGAACTTCGGCTCTGTGCGCCTGAGAGGTGAGCGTGCCGAACTCGGTGGCGGGGTCAAGCGGATCCCCGATGACCATTCCCCGGGCGGCCGCAACGACACCTTCGACGACTTGATCGTAGATCGACTGATCAACGATGAGGCGGGAGCCAGCCGCACAGATCTGCCCCTGGCCGTAGAAGATCGCGGAGGCCGCTCCCGGGATGGCGCGGTCGAGGTCGGCATCGGCTAGCACGAGGTTGGGTGACTTCCCGCCGAGCTCGAGCATGATGCGCTTGTTCTGCGAAGAGGTGAGCTTGCTGAGTCGCAGGCCGGTTTCCGTGCTTCCTGTGAATGTCACCCCGCTTACCCGTGGATGCATGCAGAGCGCTTCGCCGACGATTCTGCCGGCGCCGGTGATGACGCTGAAGACGCTGGTCGGCAGGCCCGCCTCCTCCCAGAGCCGGGCTAGGTGCAGCGCTGTGAGAGGAGTGGTCTGGCTTGGCTTGACGATGACGCTGTTTCCTCCTGCCAGGGCCGGGGCAGCCTTGGACAGCGTGAGAACGAAGGGGACATTCCAGGGAACAATTGACGCAATCACCCCTATGGGTTCGCGGGTGACATAAGAGTGGTGCCGGGGGCTGACATCAATGGTCTCGCCGCGGATGTTTCGGGCTAAGCCGGCGTAGAACCTGATCCCGTCAAGCCCGCGCGCAATATCTCCGCGCGACTCTCGAATCGGCTTCCCGGTTTGCAGGGTCTCCATTTCCGCAAGGAGCTCGCTGTCACGATCGACCAAGTCAGCCCATCGGAACATGGCACGTGCTCGCTCATCGGGACGGAGACCGGACCATAGTCCGCTCTTGAAAGCGGCATAGGCGGCGTTGGCGGCGGTATCAACATCCTTCTCGTCTGCGGCCGAAACAGCGCAGAGCACCTCGCTATTCGCCGGATCGATGATCTCTGTCACCGTGCCGGACGATCCATGCGTCCAAGTTCCATTGATGTACATCGGAAGCGGAGAGACGCTGAGCATGTCGTGCAAATCCTGATTCACTGCCCTGATCACTTTGTTTACCTTCCTGCATGCGACGGGTCGGAGGAGCCGGGTGTTGTGGTCGTTGCACGGGATTGAAGAAATGTTACTCATTGCAGAATCCAGCCGTGATGATTTTCGCGCTTTCGCATGAATCAGTGACAATCAAGTGCGATTAGTGGTCGCAAAGAAAGCCTTGCAGGCTATAGTCGGATGATCAAGTGGCTGCATCGCCTGAGCCACGCTTGGGAGCAACCCTCTCAAAGAATATGTTGAACATTCGGCTTCTGAATATGTTGAACATTCGCCTTGTCATCGATCGAATAATTCTCGTTAGGGGACCGCAGTGCCTTCAGCAGGTGTTTCTGTAATTGACGTGCATTCACATTTCTACCCTCGGTGGTACATCGACCTGCTCAAGGCTCGAACGACCATCCCCCGTGTTGCAGAGGACGCGCAGGGGGAGAAGTTCGTGATCTTTCCGGAGGAGGAGACGTCCGAGGAGGGCGGCCGAATCATCTCCGAAGATTATTGGTCACTTGATGCCAAGCTTGCCTTCATGGATCGGTTCGGCATCGATCAGACAATTCTGTCGTTGGGCAACCCGTGGCTAGATCCCTTTGAGGGGGACTCTGCAGTTGAGACCGCTCGCAGGTTCAATGCTGATTTCTCCACGCTGCGTGCGAGAACGAACAACCGCATCCTTGGGATGGGCGCGATCCCCGGCGAGAATGTCGATGACATTGCCATGATCATGCGCGAGATCGCTGAGACCGAAGGGCTTTTCGGTGCGATCACGGGGTCGAGGATTGGCGGTCTCACCTTCGACGACGCGACATTGGATCCAGTGTGGCGCGCACTTGAGGAGACCGGTCTGCCGCTGCTTGTTCATCCGCATCACGGAGCAGCACTCGATGAACTTGAGGGCTTCGGCCATGCGATGCCAGTGGCCGTCGGATTCCCGATTGAGACGACAATAGCGCTGGCACGCCTCATCTTTTCCGGAGTGCTGCATCGATTCCCGGGTGTGCGAATCATTGGGTCGCACGGTGGTGGCACGATTCCGTTCCTGGCGGGCAGGCTCGATGCCGGCTGGCGATCAGATCCCAAGTTGGCCGATCGGATGCCGACTCCGCCGAGTGCCGTTATCGATCGGCTCTTCCTCGACGCTGTCCTATATCACCCGCGAGCGCTTCAAGCGGCGGCAGATCTGGTCGGTGTTGACCACTTGATGTTCGGAACGGACCATCCCTTCTCCATCTCCGATCCTCAGATGAATATCGAGTCGATCCGGGAGGCCTTCTCCGACCCTGATGCTTTGCGCGTTCTTGCCGGCGCGGCCATTGTGCTGTACGAGACATAGTGCCGAGGGGTGTTCGCAGCTGATCGGAAGGGTTCTCGATCCTGTCGTGTA
>WLOY01000072.1 GCA_009699015.1 Actinomycetota bacterium
ACCTGCTGCGACTCCCACCACGAACGGCACCGCTCATGCACCTGCAGGTACGTCACCGCATCCCCAGGCGACAGCCCATCGACCGCGACCGACCGCAGCAACGACATCACCGACAGCCCCGGCTCCAGGCACGCCAGCTCCGCCAGCAGCTCACCCGCCGAGCACGTGAACGGATCAACACCGGTGAACATGAACCCACCCTAGAAAAGGGGTCTGACATTGGGACCACGACGGCCCCTGTCACCGAACGTTGGCGCGCACGCCCGCATAGATGGTCGGCATCGGAAAACCAAGCCGACATGGCACGCACAACGCCGTTGCGATTGCCGGAGAAAGGGAAGAATGAACCTCCCACTGCGGACCAACTCTAAGGAATACCCTCAGGCTTGCCCAGCTTGAAGGCAGCGGCCGGTCAGGACACCCCGCCGACGAACCACGGTCGAACACGGATGGCCCGAGATCGATGCTTCCTCAGCCCTGATGATGATCGACCCCACCTTGGCTCGATCGCCCTGATGGACAAAACTCAGGTGAGCGTCACGCCTTGGCGGTCCGTCAGACATCCTCGAGGCGGTAGCCGAGCTTGAGCGAGACCTGGAAGTGATCGACGGCTCCGTCGCGTACGTAGCCGCGCACCTGGGTCACCTCGAACCAGTCCACATGCCTCGTCGTCTTCGACGTGCGTTCGACGGCGCTGCTCACTGCGTCCTCGATGCTCACATTCGACGTTCCGACGACCTCGATCAATCCATACGTGCGCTCCATGGCGAGCAACGTAGCGCACGACGGGCGCAGTTCCCGAACCAGCGATACCGTTACGGGGTGACTACCAGGCGATCCCAGCGCGAGACGCCCCAGGATGTCTTCACGATCACGGGTGCCCAGCGCGGCCTAAGCCAGGAGCAGACCGGCCGGACTCGGCGGTATCTCATCTCCATGGGTATCCGTACCGGATGCGTGATCGCGGCGATCGTCGTCCCGGGGTGGCCAAAGTGGCTCTTCCTCGCAGGAGCGGTCATCCTCCCCTATCTCGCGGTCGTTATCGCGAACGGCGGCCGGGAGCAGGACGAGCCCGGTGAGCTCGGCCTCTCGGCACCGGTGCAGCAGGCGCTGCCCCCCGGCCAGTTCCGCGGATAGTCAGTTCCACGGATGAGCGTTGACCCGGTTGGTCGTTAGGCTCGCTATATGCTCGCGCTCCTTCGCACTCGCCGCTGGATCGGGTTCACGGCCCTGGTCATCTTCCTGATCGCCGCATTCGGGTTCCTCAGCCATTGGCAGTGGCAGCGCGCCGACGAGAAGCGCCTCCAGCGGTTGTCCGTCGAGCACTCGGCGGAGGGGTCATCTATTCCCCTCGAATCGAGGGGCGTCGATACCATCCCAGAGTGGGAGTCGGTGACCACGGTCGGCACCTTTGATCCCTCCAAGCAGGTACTCGCCCGTCAACGGCCTCTGGCCGGTGCGAACGGCTACTGGGTTCTCACCCCCATCAGCACCGCCGACGGCCTTGACATCTGGGTCAACCGCGGGTGGATGGCGGCCACCGGGCCGGCCATAACGACGCCTGAGTCGCCCCTTCCGCCAACCGGCGAAGTTGAGGTCACCGGTTGGTGGCGGCTGCCCGAGCAGGTGAGCGAATCCTCGCGAACCGGACTGCCCGAGGGCATGGTCGGCGCCGTCGATCCGAGTGTCCTCCCCGACACCACGACCATGACCGGCTACATCCAGCTGCTCGAGTCCACCCCCGAGATGACCGGGCTGGTCCCGGTGCCGCGTCCCACGATCGACGAGGGCCAGAACATCTCGTACGCCGTGCAGTGGCTCCTCTTCGCCGCGGTCGGCATCATCGGCTGGTTCATCTTCCTGCGTCGCGAGGCGATCGAGGACCTCGAGCGTGAATCCGTCAGGGAGGGCGCGTCGTCATGACCTCTCCCCAGTCCGGTCGCTGCTACATCGTCACCGGGGGCTCTCGCGGGCTCGGCTATGCCACAGCGGAGGCTCTCGTCGCCGGAGGCGGGCGCGTGCTCGTCATCAGCCGCGACCCGGCACGGCTCAACGCGTCGGTTGCAGCCCTTGGCCCGGCCGCGATCGGCATGCCGGGTGATCTCGCCGATCCACAGCTCGCGGGTGCCGCGGTATCCAGGGCCATGACGGACTTCGGAAGACTAGACGGTGCGCTCGTGAGCGTTGGCGGTCCGCCCGGCGGCAGCGTCCTGTCCACCACCGATGAGGCATGGCGTGCGTCGTTCGACTCCGTCTTCATCGGCACGCTGCGCCTCGTCCGCGAGGTGTGCGGCGCGATCGAGGCTGGCGGCGCGATCGGGATCGTGCTGTCGACCTCGGCTCGGGAGGTCCTGCCCGGGCTCACCATCAGCAACGGCCTTCGCCCCGGCCTCGCGATGCTCGTCAAGGACCTAGCCGACGAGGTCGGTCCCCGCGGTATCCGCATCGTCGGGCTCCTCCCCGGTCGAATCGCCACCGACCGCATCGCCGAGATCGACGCTGCCGGTGACTCGCGCAGCCGCGAACGTACCGAGGAGCGTATTCCTTTGCGCCGTTACGGCACTCCCGAGGAGTTCGGCGCCGTCGCCGCATTCCTTCTCAGCGATCAGGCCTCATACGTCACGGGGTGCCTCATCCCGATCGACGGTGGGTCACTTCGCGCGCCCTAGCCTCTTCGTGCGCCATTTGCGCCTAGGCGGAGGCGCCCGAGCGGTACCAGGCTGCAAGCCGCTCGAAGCCCTCGTCGACCCCGACCGTGGGCGCCCAGTCGAGCACCCTCCTCGTTTCCCGCTGGTCGAACCAGTGCGCCGTCGCGAGCTGCTCGGCAAGGAACGCGGTCATCGGAGGATCACCGGCCCGCTCACCGCGCGGATGCACCCGCCATGCAAGCTCTGCACCTGACCCCGCGAGCCACGCCAGCCGGAAGGGTACGCTCCGCGTCGGGGCCGGGGCACCCGCCGACACCGCCATCCGGCTGAGGAGCTCGGCGACAGTCCGCGGCTGCCCGTTCGAGATGACGAAGGCCCTCCCGTGGACAGCAGGCTCATGCACGTGCTCCATCGACGAGACGAGCGCTGTCACCGCGTTGTCGATGTAGGTGGAGTCGATGAGGGCAACTCCCCCGTCGATGAGGAAGAGCCGTCCGGCGTGCGCACGCGCCACGATGCGCCCGACGAGTTGCTCATCCCCCGGGCCCCACACCAGGTGCGGCCGGACCGCGACCACCGCAAAACCGGGGCGGTCGGCGGCGAGCGCGATGAGCTCAGACTCGGCCTTGGTCCGCGAATAGGAGCCGTGGGCCGTGATCGGGTTCGCGGGGCCCGCTCCTGCGCCGACCAGCGGGGATCCGGCATGGGCAACCGATGGCGACGACACGTGCACGAACCGGGCCACTCCTGCCATGCGGGCTGATTCCAGCACGTTGGCGGTACCGGTCACGTTGATCCTCGTGAACTCGGAGCGGGCGCCAGTCACCGCGACCTTCGCGGCGAGGTGGATGACCGCCTCGACACCCTGCATTGCCTCTGCAACAGCTGAGGCATCGACGATGTCACCGCGCACCTCACGGCACGGCAGCCCTGACGGCCGCCGCTGCAGCACGGTCACCTCATGCCCCTCAGCGATCAGGCCCCGGGCCACCGCTCCCCCGAGGAAGCCGCTCGCGCCTGTGACGAGCACCCGCATGCCGTCAGCCCCCCGCGCCGGCGAGGATGCGCTCAGCCCATGAGGCGAGAAGGGTCCGATCGATCTTCGAGTTGTGGCGGATATCGACCGGCAGACCACCGCGGACGAGGACCGCCGCCAGATCAACGCCGGTCACTTGCCGCAGCTCATCGGTGCGATCGACGTCGAGCAACGGCGATCGACCTCGACGTCCGGCTCCGGCCAGCACGATGATGAGAACCGGTGCAGCGGCACCCCGCGGGCCGACGCCGACGAGAGCCGCCTGCTCGACGAAGGGCAGGGTGAGCGCCCGCTGCTCCGCGCCGACAGGCGTGAGCACTCCTGATGACGTGACGATGACATGAGAGAGGCGGCCCTCGACCCACAGGCAGCCTGCCTCGTCGATGTGGCCGACGTCGCCGGTCCTATGCCACCCGGGATTGGCCGATGCGGTCCTGTTCGTCGCCCAGAGCCGGTCGTAGCGATCACGAACATGCGCGGCCCGGACGGCGATCTCGCCGGTGACGCCCGGGTCGAGGGTGAGGTCAGCCGATGGCCGGCCCTCATCATCGAGAACCGCGACGGCGAGTTCCACCCCGATGACCGGGTGACCGACCGGGACGCCCTCGGCGATGCCGACATCCGGGATCCCGGCGAGTTCGATGTCGGCGACGGGGAGCGCCTCCGTCATGCCGTAGGGCGTTTTGATCTGGGCGCGCGGCATGAGCTCTGACGCTTCGACCAGCGCGGCACGGGGCACGGGCGCACCAGCGAACATGGCCAGCCGAACCCCGGTGAACGCTTCTCGCTGCTGGGCGGTCAGCCGGCCCTGCGTCGCGATGACGTTCGCGAGCGCTGCGGGCGAGGCCCAGAGCACGCTGCCGCGGACCGCGGCGATCGCATCGCTCAGCGCTCCTGCAGTGAGGGTGCGCGGCTTCGTGACGTCCATCGCCGGGATGGCCGAGGTGATCCCCAGTGCCGGGCCGAGGACCGCCCAAGGTGCGAACGCTGCGACGAGCGCATCGGACTCGGTGAGCCGATAGTGCTCGCGGAGCACCTCGACGGTCGCGGCAACCTGCCGGTGCCGGTACACGACCCCTTTCGCGGGGCCGGTGGCGCCGGACGTGAACACGACGACGGCCTCGGTCTCAGCGTCCGGCAGTTCGGGTGCCTCACGCTCGGCGCCCTGCGCCGCGATCGACTGCAGCGAGGCGGTGCTCAACCGCAGCCCGGGGATGGCGAGGGTCCGGGCGAGGGCCAGGCCTGCGCGCACCCCGATGACATGCCTGGGCCGCGCGCCCCTGATGGCCCGCCGGATGCCCGCTAGGCCAAGGCCCGTGTCGGCAATGACAACGCTCGCGCCAATTGCCCAGCAGGCGTACACGACCGCGATGAGATCGGCCCCGGGCGGGACGAGCACCGAGACTCGGTCGCCCGGCTCGATGCCGCGCGCGCGAAGGCCTGCTGCGAGGCGGGTCACGCGCAGGCCGAGGGCCTCCCAGGTGACGAGGCGCGCGGTCCCGCGAGCCTGCATCTGCGCGAGCGCGATGGCTTGGGGTCGCAGGTCACGGGCCTGCGCGAGTGCATCGAGGAGGGATGTGGTCTTCGGTGCTGCGCGGGTCAGATCGCCGCGAACCTCGGGCGCCGGATCGTTTCCCTCACGCGATGACAGCCATCCGAGGAGGTCGGTGACGAGGCTCGGGGCGTCCTCGATGACGAGATGCGCGGCGCGCTCGTATCGGTGGACATCGGCGTGCGGGAGGCGATCGATGAAGTCAGCGAGGTAGCGGTCGGAGAACACCGGGTCGTTCGGGCCCCAGAGCAGCAGCGCCGGAGTATCCGCGTGATCGCGGATGCTGCCTGCGATCGCGTCGAGCGTGGCACTGCTCGGGTGCCCTGCTTCGAGTGGGATGTCGGCCACGAAATCCCCGATGGCCGCTCGCCGAGCCGCTGAGCGATACGGCGATGCGAATGCGCTCGCGACCGATTTTGACATCGGCCGCGCGCTGAGGAAGGAGCGGCTCAGCCGGGTCGTGCCACGCACGAACATGTCGGTCCGGACGGTGTTGAGGCGCAGGAGCGGTCCGCTTCGCGCGACCCGGATGATCGATGGCGCGGGCGACCCGACGGGCTGGTGGACGGCAGTATTGAGTAGCACGATTCCGCGCAGGTGCTCGCGATGCCGCAGTGCCCAGCCCAGTGAGATCGGCCCGCCCCAGTCGTGGGCAACGGTCACGACCGGCCCGGTGATGCCGAGCACCGCCGTGAGGGCATCAAGGTCGTCAACGCGATCGGCAAGGCGGCGATGGACGCCGCTTCGCTCGGAGAAGCCCATGTCGAGTTGGTCCACGGCGATGATGCGCATGGAACGCGGGGCGCGTGCGAGCAGGTTTCGCCACAGGTAGGACCACGTGGGATTCCCGTGGACGCACAGCACGGTGAGGGTGGGAGCGGTCTGCTCAGGCTCAGGGTCGGCGTGGGTGTCGAGCAGGTGCCAGGAGCGCATGGTGCCGGTGAAATCAGGTGCCTCGATGATGCGCGACCAGCGCGGTTCGAGGCCGGGCAGCCCGGCTGGCGGGAATCGGGCCGGTTCGGTCACCAGGCGATCTCGATGACCGCCGCGTTCAGCCCTGACCCGATCCCCATGCAGGCAACCCGCTGGCCGGCGACGAGATCCTGGGCGGCATGGGCAAGGGTGAAGGGCACCGAAGCCGGTCCGATGTTGCCGCGGGTCGGGAAGGTCACGGGCACCCGGGCCATGTCAATCCCCATGACCTCGACGATCGCGGCGGTGTGGATCTTCGAGACCTGATGGATGACGTAGGCGTCGAGATCAGACCAGTCGAAGAATGGCTGGGCCGCGTTCCAGGTATCACGTGCGAGCTCGACACCCGCCTCGAGCAAGCCCCGGGAATCGGTCGTCATGCTGTTGAGGTCACCGATGCACAGACGGTAGTGCTGGGTCGCCGCACGGGCCACGCCACCGACGAATCGGTGTCCCTCGGGATGCTCCGAGGCCCTGCCGAGGACCATGGCCGCGCCACCGGACCCGAGGGTCAGGGTTGCGAAGCTCGCGAGGACATCGGCTTTCGTCGAGTCCGGCTGCTGCAGCCGGGCGATCGTGCTCTCCTGCGGCTGTCGGCTGCCCTCGCCGTCGACGACGAGCGCGTAGTCGATCTGGCCGGCATCGATGAGCGTGGCGGCCAACTGCATGCCGTTGACGAAGCCGAGGCAGGCATTGCCGAGGTCGAAGTTCAAGCAGGCCGTCCCGAGCCCGAGCTGCTGGTGGACATCGACCGCTGCAGACGGCTCGAGGTGGTCGCGGCAGACCGAGGTGTCGATGAGCAAGCCGATCTTCCCCGGATCGATGCCGGCATCGGCAAGGGCCTTTGCCCCGGCCATCGACGCCGCATCTGCGAACGAGACGTCAGTCGGCCACCATCGACGTTCACTGATGCCTGCTAGCCCCTCAAGCATCCCCGGAAGCAGTCCGACGCGAGCGTAGGTCTCGAGCAACTGCTCATCGAGTTGCTCAGAGGTCACGACGATCGGGGCATCAACGACGGACACCGACAGGACTGCCGTATCGGAGTACCGATATGTGGCGTTACCGCTCATGCGCAGCCCTCTTCATTCGGTGCCATCTTCATGCAGTGCCTTTCGACGAACGACTCGAAGGCCCGGTGACGGGTCCATTGGGCTAGCCTGCCATGCCTTCACCGGAACGACCATCCGGGTGCAGGACGATCACCTTCGCTACTCGGGTTCGTCCGTCTCGAACTGGGTCCGGTATAGGTCCGAATAGGCACCACCGAGGGCAAGGAGATCCTCGTGGGTGCCGCGCTCCACGATCCGGCCTTCCACGAGCACGATGATCTGCTGCGCACGGCGCACGGTCGACAGTCGGTGGGCGATGACGATCGCCGTCCTGCCCTCGAGCGCCTGATCGAGGGCCCGCTGGACCGCCGCCTCGCTCTCGCTGTCGAGATGGGCGGTCGCCTCGTCGAGGATGAGCACCCTCGGCGCCTTGAGGAGGAGCCGTGCGAGGGCGATCCGCTGCTTCTCCCCGCCGGAGAGGCGGTGGCCTCGGTCGCCCACGACAGTCCCGAGGCCGTCCGGCAGCATCGTGATGAGTTCACCGATCTGCGCAGACTCGCACGCCGCGAGCAACTGCTCGTCTGTCGCTCGGGGGCTGGCGTAGGCGAGGTTCGCCCGAATCGTGTCATGGAACAGGTGCGCGTCCTGCGTGACGACCCCTACGGACCCTCGCAGCGAAGTGAGGGTGAGGTCACGGACGTCTTCGCCTGCGACCTTCACCGCCCCCGCCGTGACGTCGTAGAGACGGGTGACGAGGCCGCTGATCGTGGTCTTGCCGGCGCCCGACGGACCGACGATCGCAGTCATCGTCCCAGCCGGAACGATGAAGTCGACGTCGTAGAGAACGTCTGCGCCAGCCTGGGTCGACTCCTCGCGAGCGATCGACTCCAAGGAAGCGAGCGACACCTGGTCAGCGGTCGGGTATCGAAAGCCCACCTGCTCGAACCGCACCTCTAGGGGACCGTCGGGCAGTTCACGGGCGTCAGGGGCATCGCTCACCATCGGCGGCAGGTCGAGGACCTCGAACACCCGCTCGAATGACACGAGCGCGGTCATGACATCGACCCGCACGTTCGAGAGCGCCGTGAGCGGCCCGTAGAGCTGAGCCAGCAGGCCGACGAGGGCGAGGAGGGTTCCGAGGGTCAGGACGCCGGTGATGACGAGGTTGCCTCCGAGCCCATAGGTGATGGCAGTCGCCAGAGAGGCCACGAGGGTGAGCGCGGTGAAGAACCACCGGTTTGCCATCGCCATGCTCACACCGACGTCGCGGACCTGTGCGGCGCGGTCGGAGAATGCGGTCGTCTCGTCAATCGGGCGACCGAACAGCTTGACGAGCAGGGCGCCGGACACATTGAACCGCTCGCTCATCTGAGCGCTCATGTCGGAGTTGAGGGACATCTGCCGACGGGTGAGAGCCTGCAGCTTGCGGCCCATCCACCGGGCGGGCAGCAGGAAGAGCGGCACGAGGACGAGGGAGACAAGGGTCACCTGCCACGACAGGATGAACATGGTCGTGAGGACGATGCTGAGCGAGATGAGGTTTCCGATGACCCCGCCGAGGGTCGAGGTGAACGCCTGCTGGGCGCCCATGACGTCGGAGTTGAGCCGGGAGATGAGCGCACCGGTCTGGGCTCGCGTGAAGAACGCGATGGACTGCTCCTGAACATGGGTGTAGACCTGCGTGCGAAGGTCGTAGATGAGCCCCTCGCCGATTCGGGCCGAGAAGTACCGCCCGACCAGCCCCACCGCGGAGTCGATGATGGCGAGCACCGCGATGATCACCGCCGTGACCGTGACGACCTGGGCATCCTTGGGGGTGATGCCCTGGTCGATGATCCGCCGGAAGAGCAGGGGCTGGGCGACGCTGAGGAGCGATGCGAAGACCAAGGTGATGAGGAACATCCAGACATAGGCCCGGTAGGGCCTGGCGTATCCGAGGATCCGCCGCACGAGTTCCCAGCCGACCTTCGTCCCCTTGACCGAGCGATCGCGGGTCATCGACCGGTATGCCATCCAGACATCCATGCTCATCGGGGAGCACCACTCCCGCGAATCTCGCGCAGGCACGGGATCTGGGCAGCACGCTCAGCTGCCTCCTGATCGCCCCGGTCCCGGTCCGCCGCACCCTGCAGGAGTGGCTTGAGGGCGCGCAGGCTGGATGCTGGCGCATTGAGGAAGGCGTCGGCGAGCGCGCGCTGTGCTGATGCGAGGGCGGCAACCGGATGCGCGCTGTGCGCAAGGCCGGTGGCGACCGCCTCGACTGCGCCCACGAATCGACCGGTGCCGCAGATGTCGAGCGCACGCGGGTACCCGACGCGGCGCACGAGCGGCCAGGTTCCGGCGAGATCGGGCACGAGACCGAGCGAGGTCTCGCGAAGGGCGAACTTCAGGTCATCGGCCACGAGCATGATGTCGCAGGCGAGTGCCAGCTGGGCGCTCGCGCCGATCGCGTGGCCCTGCACCGCGGCGATCGTGATGGCATCGTTGCGCGACCACCAGGTGAAGGCCGACTGCGCGCCGCGGATGAATGCATCGATGTGGACATCGGTCATGCCGGCCAGCGACGCGAGCGACTCCTCCCCCGGCACGCCGTCCGGACTCAGCATCCTGCGGTCCAGGCCAGCGCCGAAGCTCGGCCCTTCGGCGACGAGCAGGACCAGTCGCACGTCCGGGCCTGCCTCGGACTCGATCGCCGCAAGCCGACGCCAGGTGGCGGGCGTCTGGGCATTGAGGTTCTCGGGATTGGTGAGGGTGACGGTGAGGATTGGACCCTCGCGGTCCACCCGGATGCCGTCGGCCTCGCTGATCATCATGCTCGTCTCCGCGCTCATGCCGCTTCCTCCATCACGTGCAAATAGCCAAATCCTGGCGGTTTCCGCCGCTATGCGAGCTCAACGAGATCTGCATAGTCGTCATTCCATAGGTCCTCGTCACCGTCCGGGAGGATGAGGACACGCTCGGGCCCGAGTGCGTGGACTGCGCCGGGATCATGGCTCACGAGCACGACCGCGCCTTCGTATGAGCGAAGAGCCTCGAGGACCTCGGCACGACTCGCCGGGTCGAGGTTGTTCGTGGGCTCGTCGAGGAGCAGGACGTTGGCGCCGGAGACGACGAGGCAGGCAAGGGCCAGCCGGGTCTTCTCCCCGCCCGACAGGACAGCGGTCGGCTTGCTCACGTCATCGCCGCTGAAGAGAAATGAGCCAAGGACGGTGCGCTGGCGGGTGTCGTCGAGGTCCGGCGAATTGCGCTGCATCATCTCCAGGACGGTCGCGGTGGGGTCGAGCGTCTCGTGCTCTTGGGCGTAGTAGCCGATGACTGCCCCGTGGCCCGGCTCGATCGTGCCGCTATCCGGCGCATCCACCTGACCAAGAATTCGAAGGAGCGTCGTCTTGCCGGCGCCGTTGAGTCCGAGGATGACGACACGTGACCCGCGATCGATTGAGAGGTCGACATCAGTGAAGACCTCGAGCGAGCCGTAGGAACGCGAAAGCCCACTGGCCGACAAGGGCACCTTGCCACATGCCTTCGGCGTGGGGAAGCGCAGTTTCGCGACCTTGTCGGACACCCGGATTTCATCGGCACCAGACAGGAGCGAGTCGGCTCGGCGCAGCATGTTCTGGGCCGCCTTGGCCTTGCTCGCCTTGGCGCGCATCTTCTCGGCCTGCGCCCGGAGCACATCAGCCTGCTGCTCGGCATTGCGACGTTCGCGCTTTCGACGCTTCTCATCGGTTTCGCGGGCCACTCCGTAGGCCTTCCAGCCCATCGCGTAGACATCGATCTCGCGGCGGTTGGCATCAAGGTGCCACACCTTGTTCACCGTGTCCTCGAGCAGGGCGGTGTCATGGCTGATGACGATGAATCCTCCCTCATAGGTCGAGAGGAACTTGCGCAGCCATCTCACGGAGTCGGCATCGAGGTGGTTCGTCGGCTCATCGAGAAGGAGCACATCGGCCCCGCTGAAGAGGATGCGCGCCAACTCGACACGGCGACGCTGCCCTCCAGAGAGAGTGCCGAGCGGCTGCGAGAGCACCCGGTCCGGCAGCCCGACGGACGCGGCAATGGTTGCGGCCTCCGATTCGACCGCGTACCCGCCGAGCGCCTCGAACTCGGCCTCGGCCCTTGCGTAGCGCGCGATAATCCGCTCGCGCTCGACCTCGTCGGGCTCGTCCATCCGCATGCTCGCCTCCTGCATACGGCGGACGACATCGTGCAGGCCGCGGGCGCTGAGGATCCGGTCTCGGGCGAGCTCATCAGGATCGCCAGAACGAGGGTCCTGCGGGAGGTAGCCGACGGTGCCCGTGCTGCTGATCGCGCCCTTCGCGGGAAGGGTCTCCCCGGCGAGCGCCCTCGTGAGGGTTGTCTTGCCGGCGCCGTTTCGGCCGACGAGACCGACACGGTCGCCCTTGCCCACGCGAAAGGATCCTTCAGCGAGGAGGAGCTGGGCCCCGGCACGCAGTTCTATACCGGAAGC
Organism: Actinomycetota bacterium; assembly: GCA_009699015.1. GTDB lineage: Bacteria > Actinomycetota > Actinomycetes > S36-B12 > S36-B12 > WLND01. The sequence continues at coordinate 11,732 of WLOY01000072.1, forward strand.
AGCAATCATGATGTGCCCAGTCTACGGCCCTCAGCAGGCCCCGGATTCCGTCAGAGATTGAAGCCGAGCGCACGCAGCATGTCGCGTCCATCGTCGGTGATCTTGTCCGGACCCCACGGCGGCATCCAGACCCAGTTGATCCGGAAGTCAGCGACGACGGGCGTGAGCGCCGCCCTCGTCTGGTCCTCGATGACATCGGTAAGAGGGCACGCAGCGGACGTGAGGGTCATGTCGACTGTTGCGATATTCGCATCATCGACACTCACTCCGTAGACAAGGCCCAGATCGACGACGTTGATGCCCAGTTCCGGGTCGACGACATCCTTCATCGCCTCGATAATGTCGTCGTCCGTCGCTATGTTCATTGGTTCTGCTCCTCGTTCATTGGGTCTTCTCGTTTGACTGAGGGGTCATGAGGCCGGACTGGATCTCAGCATCCTGCAGGGCCATCCATCCGAGCAGGGCGCACTTGATTCGGGCCGGGAACTTCGCCACGCCGGCGAAGGCAACGGCATCGCCAAGCACGTCCTCATCCGGCTCCCCCGCGCCCTTCGCGTGCATCATCGCGATGAAGGCGAGCCTGACGGCCTCCGCCTCCTCCACCGTGTGGCCGTTCACCAGTTCCGTCATCACGCTGGCGCTTGCCTGGGAGATTGAGCAGCCCTGGCCCTCGTAGCCGACGACGAGGCCGCCGCCGGTCGCGAGGCCTACCTCGACCGTGAGTTCGTCGCCGCAGGTCGGGTTCACGTGGTGCGCGGAGCCGAGGGGCTCGGCGAGCAGTCCCTGGCCCCTCGGGTGCTTGTAGTGATCGAGGATGATCTCCTGGTACAGCGACTCAAGGTTCACGGCGCGACCCCGAAGAACTTCTGGGCGGCGATGATCCCCGCCGCCGCGCGATCGATATCGGACTCGTCGTTGTAGATATATGGCGAGATTCGGGTGGTCGCCGGGATGCCGAACCTGCGGCAGGTCGGCCACGCGCAGTGGTGGCCCACCCGCACGGCGATGCCGAGGTTGTCGAGGACCTGCCCTACATCATGCGGGTGCAGGCCATCGACCACGAATGAGATGGTGCTTCCGCGTTCGAAGGTCGTGCTCGGGCCGATGATGCGGACGCCCGGGATGGCAGTGAGCGCCGAGAGGCTGTGCGCGGTGAGCGCCGCCTCGTGCTCGGCCACCTCGTCCATGCCGATTTCCTCCAGGTAGCGCACCGCAGCAGCGAGCCCGACGGCCTGCGCCACCATCGGCGTGCCCGCCTCGAACTTCTGCGGCGCAGGGGCGAACGTGCTCGTCTCGATCGACACCATCTCGATCATCGAGCCGCCTGTGAGGAATGGCGGCATGGCGTCGAGGATCTCGCTCGTCCCGTACAGGCAGCCGATGCCAGTGGGGCCGAGCATCTTGTGACCGCTCCACATGAGCAGGTCTGCGCCGACTTTTGCGATGTCGACCGGCATATGCGGCACTGACTGGCAGCCATCGACGATGCCGATGGCACCAACCTCGTGGGCGCGGTCCATGATGGCTCGGACCGGATTCACGGTCCCGAGGATGTTCGATTGGTGCACAACCGACACCACCTTGGTGGTGGCATCGATGAGAGCATCCATGTTCGAAAGGTCCAGGCGGCCCTCGTCATCGACCGAGAACCAGCGCAGGGTGGCACCGGACTTCGCGCAGAGCTCCTGCCAGGGCACGAGGTTCGCGTGGTGCTCCATCTCGCTGATGACGATGGTGTCGCCCGGCCCGAGGATGAAACGCGGGTCGATCGAACGGCCCTCGGCTCCCTGCCGTGACAACGCGGTCGCATTGCTGAATGCATATGCGCAGAGGTTGAGCGCCTCGGTGGCGTTCTTCGTGAAGACGATGTTCGATGGCGAGGCCCCGATGAACCCGGCGATGGCCGACCGGGCATCCTCGTAGTGGATCGTCGCCTCCTCGGCGAGCGCATGGGCCCCGCGGTGGACCGCGGCGTAGCTCGTCTCATAGAAGGCGCGTTCGGCGTCGAGCACCTGATAGGGCTTCTGCGAGGTGGCGCCGCTATCGAGGTAGACGAGTTCCTTCCCATCGCGCACGGTGCGCGACAGCAATGGGAAGTCCTTCTTAATCCTGGCGACGTCAAGGCTCATGGCGGGTGCGATCACGATTCCTAGGCGGGCTGCGCGGCCGTGATGAACCGCTCGTAGCCCTCGGTCTCGAGGACCTCCGCGAGATCGGCACCGCCGCTCTCGACGATGCGCCCATCGACGAAGACGTGCACGACATCGGGCGTGATGTAGCGAAGGATTCGCGTGTAGTGGGTGATGAGGAGGGTACCGGCGCCCGAGGACTCCCGGTAGCGATTCACGCCCTCGGCCACGATGCGCAGGGCATCGACGTCGAGGCCAGAATCGGTCTCGTCGAGGATCGCGAACTTCGGCCTCAGGAGTGCGAGCTGAAGGATCTCGTGCCGCTTCTTCTCACCGCCGGAGAACCCCTCGTTCACGCTGCGCTCGGCGAACGCCGGGTCCATCTGAAGGTCGGCCATGGCCTCCTTCATTTCCTTCACCCAGGTCCGCAGCTTCGGGGCCTCGCCCTTGACTGCGGTGACCGAGGTGCGCAGGAAGTTCGACACGGAAACACCAGGCACCTCGACCGGGTACTGCATCGCGAGGAAGAGGCCGGCGCGCGCGCGCTCGTCGACGCTCATCGCGAGAACATCCTCGCCATCGAGGGTGATCGATCCGCTGGTCACCTGGTACTTCGGATGGCCGGCGATGACGTATGCGAGGGTCGACTTGCCCGACCCGTTCGGGCCCATGACCGCGTGAGTGCGGCCGGACTCGACGCTGAGGGTTACGCCGCGCAGGATCTCCTTGTCACCGGCGTCGGTCTCGATCGATGCGTGCAGGTCATTGATGACGAGTTCACTCATGGCTGTCCTTCAGAGTTCTTCGGTGGCGGCTTGGGATGTGGCAGAGCTGTCAGTGGGCGAGACAACGGTGGGCGTCGATGCGACCTCGACCACGGTGTCATCGCCCTCACCGATCAGGCGTACCGCGTAGACCGGCACCGCCACGACGGCGGGCAGGCTGAGCGGGGCTCCGGTTCGCAGGTCGAACTGCGAGCCGTGGAGCCAGCACTCGATGGTGCACCCCTCCACCTCGCCCTCGGAGAGCAGGACGTCGGCGTGCGAGCACGCGTCGCGGATGGCGAACACGCCCTCCGCCGTGCGGACGACGGCGATCGCCGTGCCGAACAGGTCGACCTTGAGCGAACCGCCGGCCGGCACGTCTGCAAGGCGGCACGCCTCAATGAACTCGGGCGACTCTTTCGTATCAGGCATCGTCCGACTCCTCGTCTGCCATGCCCAGCCGGGCCGAGATCCGCTGCATCATCGTGTCACGCCATGCAGGCATGCCGAGCCTGCCGAGCACGTCGGCGAAGAACCCGCGAACGACGAGCTGGCGTGCGAGCTCCGCGGGGATGCCACGGGACTGCAGGTAGAACAGCTGCTCGTCGTCGAACCTGCCCGTCGCGCTCGCATGACCGGCACTCACGACATCACCTGTCTCGAGCTCGAGGTTCGGGACCGAGTCGGCGCGCGGGCCATCGGAGAGCAGCAGGTTGCGGTTCATCTCGTAGGTCTGCGTGCCGATTGCCTCGCGGCGGACGAGCACATCGCCGATCCACACCGTGTGCGCGAGGGCTCCGGAAAGCGCACCCTTATAGATGACATTGCTCGTGCAGTGCGGCTGCTCGTGCTCGACAAAGATCCGCTGCTCAAAGAACTGCTCGCCCTCGGCGAGGAACACCCCGAGGAGCTCGGCGCTACCGCCGGATGACCGGTAGTGCACGGATGGCAGCAGGCGAACGGCTCGGCCGCCGAGCGTGACGGTGCAGGCGGTGAAGCGAGCATCGCGGCCGACCGTTGCCGGCAGGTGCGCGACGAGGCGATGCTCCTTGGGCCCGTCGACGACCATGAGGAGGGTGAGCTCCGCACCGTCGGCGACATTGATGACGATGGCGCCCGAGATATCGGCGACGGTGTTCGCCTCGATGACGATCCTGGCCGAGCTGAATGCCCCGGCCGTGATCTCGACATGCTGGTAGGCAAACGAACTGCTTGCCTCCAGCCGCACGACGACGGGCTCATCGACGCGCGCCTCGCGCGGGATGTCGATGACGACGGCCGACCTCGCCCCCGATCTCGCGAGGGCACCAGTGAGATCAGTCGGCGTCCACGTCGATGCGACGGACTCGATCGGCACATTGGCCACGAACTCGCTCGTTGAGATTCCGGTAACAGTCCCGGCTTCTGGGTCGAGCGAGAAGAACGGCTTGAGTACGTCGAGCGGCGCGAACCGCCACTCGAGCTCGCGGCCGGTGGGCACGCCGAACGAATCCGGGTCGAACGAGGCGACCCGCGGGGCTAGGTCATGCGGAGGGGCGATCGTCACCCAACGGCCCCTTCCATCTGAAGCTCGATGAGCCGGTTCAGCTCGATCGCGTACTCCATCGGCAGCTCGCGTGCGATCGGCTCGATAAAGCCGCGCACGATCATCGCCATCGCCTCGTCCTCCGTCATTCCGCGAGACATGAGGTAGAACAACTGGTCTGCGCTCACCTTCGAGACCGTGGCCTCATGGCCCATCGAGACGTCGTCCTCGCGGACGTCGACGTAGGGGTAGGTATCAGACCTCGAGATGTCATCGACGAGGAGGGCATCGCACTTCACGGTGCTCTTTGATCCGTGGGCGCCCTCGAGGATCTGGACGAGACCCCGGTACGACGTACGGCCGCCACCCCGGGCAACCGACTTGGAGACGATGCTCGAGGACGTGTTCGGCGCAGCATGAACCATCTTCGAGCCCGCATCCTGGTGCTGACCCTCGCCTGCGAAGGCGATCGACAGGGTCTCGCCCTTGGCGTGCTCGCCCATGAGCCAGACGGCGGGGTACTTCATCGTGACCTTGGAGCCGAGGTTGCCGTCGATCCACTCCATCGTGGCACCCTCGTGAGCGACGGCCCGCTTGGTGACGAGGTTGTAGACGTTGGTCGACCAGTTCTGGATCGTCGTGTAGCGGCAGCGTCCGCCCTTCTTCACGATGATCTCCACGACCGCGGAGTGCAGCGAGTCGCTCGAGTAGATCGGCGCGGTGCAGCCCTCGACGTAGTGCACGTAGGCGTCCTCGTCGACGATGATGAGGGTGCGCTC
>WLOY01000073.1 GCA_009699015.1 Actinomycetota bacterium
AACTCGCCCAGATTCCGGGCCGGTTGCTTGAAAAGGGCCTCTGAGCAGGGGAAAGTTGTCGATGGTGGGTGTTTCACTACATCAAAAGTGCATCACTTCATGATCGCGTCCCTAGGGGTGTGTCGGGGACGGTGGGCCAGATGATCACTCGTGCGCTTCAGTCGTCTTCGCGAAGGGTCGCAGGGCGGAAACGCGAAAGAGTTGAATCGCTACGTGAGGGCTCCGTTGCGCGCCAACGGATTTCATGATTCGCGCCTTCTCCGGGGTCGACGAGGCGCACTGTCGTGGACCCGAGTGCGCCTGTTGAGTGTTCGACTTCGTGCTGCCGACTAGCCGGTTCTTGACTTGTTGACCTCGCCGACTGTGGGCTGCTTCGCCTGCCCACGGCGCCGACAGGGCGCACTCGGTAGTCCGAGTAGACGGTTGACTCTGGCGCACCTCGTCCACATGGCCGGCGGAGCGGGCCTACGGTGAAACTCCGACCGTCCGTCCACCTGAATGAGCGCGAGAGCAAAACCAGGGGAGGCTAACACGGGCAAGTCGAGCGTGGGGGTCGGCCTTAACGACGTACGACCAACCCCCACACGCGGAGCAATCGAACATGCGACTCTTGGAACAGGGAAGAGCAATTGGCCACATTGATAAATGGATGAATAGTTAGAAGGCCCGTACCGGGCGAACGCCATACGCGTTGCTATTATCTGCCCAGTCATACGTACAGGTACTAAAGAAATTTTGGAACCACGAAAACGTCTTCCAATCAATCGAGGAACTCCAGTATTGGCCAGAGGTAAAGCCGCCGATGGCAGCGCGATTCGGGTAGGCGCAGAGGGCCAAGAGTTCGCTCTGGGATCCAAGGGACCAGTCGGTCAATCCACCTCCCGTGTAGGAGCGGGCGACGTTGGCCGCGTTCCCTGAATTGCACCCGGCCATCATGGCGGTCGTGTTCGCGAATCCCGACCCGATCCCTTGTTCGGTCCCGCTGCCGGATGCAGACTGTCCCGGCAGGCACCAGAAAAACCCTTGTCCGGTGGAGGAGAAGTCAGAGGTCGTTTGAAGACTGCCGCCGCATGAAGTACCAGTAGTCGCCTGCTTGCAAGTAATCGAGGAGTTCGGATTCCACATGTTCGGGGCAGCCTCAAGGTAGTTGCACGTTGATGCCATGTTCGCCCCGCACGCGAACGCGGTGGACGAGGCGTAGAAGACGGTGCCCACACCACTTTCGCCGATATCACCGCAGGCGTACTGCAAATTCGCATCGCACACGTCTGCTGGCGACTTCTTGCCGCCGACCAGAGCCGGACTCTGAGGTGACTCGGATGCTGAGGCTGAGTCCGTCGGCGACGCAACCGGTGCTCGAGTCACCGTGAGGGACGCCGACGCCGGGCTTGCCGGTGCCTCGGTCGGCTCGGCAGTGGGGGCAACCGGGTCAGGCGACGGGGCTGGGGCCGCCGAGGCCGCAGACGAGGCCGCCGCCGATGACGCCGGCGCCATCGTCGCGTCGTCCTGCACCGCCCCCGACGAACCTGCCGTGGACGAGCATCCCGCCGCCGTTGCGGTGACGAGCACCAGCCCGACGGTCAGCAGTTTCAAGCGTGTTCTCATTGCATTCCCCGATCTGTAGCGATGGGGGATGCGAGTCACCCCCATACGTCTTGGACGAACCATAACCCGAAACGAGTCCCGGAAACACGAAAGAGTGAAGGCAGTCATGTCGGAAGTTGATGTCTGTTGATGGAACCCAACAGGGACGGGCTGCGTCTGACAGACTGCGAGCGGATTGTTGCCCTGCGCGCGACGTGCGGCGGTGGGATTGGTTCGTGGAGGTGTACGCCCGGGCCGAAGGCCCCTGACCGCAAGGAGTGTTCATGAGCAGGTTGAGCAGAAGGTCGCTGGCGGTCATTGGCGCAGGCGCGTTCGCGGTGGCGCTGACGGTTGGTGGTGCGGGTTCGGCGGTAGCCGCGCCAACGGCGGGGCCGATCGAGACCATGCAGGATCTCAAGGGTGGGTGGCTGACGTCGCTGACGGGGTTCCGTGAGGGCGACCCGATCAGCTGGCTGCATCGGCTGACGGTCCGCAAGGTGAACGGGTCGGCGGCGGTAGCGTGGGAGGAATGGCTGGACTGCGCGCTGCAAGCGGCCGACTGCAAGGCGGCGAAGGCAGGCAAGCAGACTGGCGTCGACTGGAGCAAGCCGTCGCGGGTCCTGCTGGCGATGGACCCCAAGGGCGTCGTGTACGGGGTCGGTGCGTACTCGTCGATCATGCTCACCTCGGGCGGGGACGGGATGAGCGCGGTGGTGTTTTCGAACGGGCAGCGTGACGAATGGACGGCCACGCCGACGACGTCCGGGCAGTCGCAGACCGCCCCGGCGGCGAGAGAGAACCAACCGCGCAAACTTGCCTATTGGACTGGGTCGTATGCCGCGGCAGGCCCCACCGTTTCTTGCTCCAACAACATGAAACGTCCCTGATGACTGAGGACGAGGAGGCCTCCTGGGAGGAGGGCGAGGACTGGTGCGTTCTGGCTGACGTCGCTGACGGGCTTCCAAGACGGTGACGCGATTAGGGCGTGTCTCCAAACTCATGCGGTGAGCCACAGGACGATTGATGCCAGGGTGTCTTCCATGAGTTCCTCGACGGTCAGCGGTGTCATGAGCCCGGTGTCCTCGAGGACGTCCTCGACGAGCGCCTCGACGGCCGCCCGGACGGCGAGGACCTCGTCGAGGTAGTCGCTGCCGCTGCCGAGCGGGACTCCTGGCGAGCTACACGACGTACGACACGTACTACCTGCTGGCGAACACGGTGCACACCGACGACCGTCCGCATCGACCCGCCACGGCCGGCTGTCTGGCGCAGATAGGACCGATTGCAGCATGACCCGAGGAGCCCCCGACGACGTCGGGGGCTCCTCGATTTGCTACATCAAAACTGCAACATGTGGCCGAAAATGCATCAGAAATGCATCCATTCGAGCCACTCGTTGATAGACGTCCATAGCAGTTGATAGGCCTATATAACGTTGCAGGGCAACATAATTCTAGAATTGAGCACGAAACGAGCACGCCATCCCAACGAGGCCGACCATTTCATCCGGATTCCGGGTCAGGTAAACAAATAACGTCCGTTTCGCCCGCTTTTCATTGGTCTCGCCCAGAATCGGGGCCGGATGTCCGGGTCGCCGTGGTGACCATGTGCCTGCTCTACCGGGGTGATCGTGATGTGGGGACCAGCAGGAGGTGCCGGTCGGCGGCTGTTGAACCACGCTAGCGTCCGCTAGGGTCACCACACGCCACAACCTTGGGCCAACTTGAGCCGAAGGAGACACCCATGGCCGCCACTGAGACCAAGGGGTTGCCGTCAGCGATGCACGTGGTGGTGGAGGACGAGCCACTTTTTCGAGACCTGCTCGTCAACGCCCTGCTCTCGCAGATGCCGGGCGCAACGGTGACCGGGAGCTACCCGTCGGCCGAGACGGCCCTCCGGGACCCAACCCGGGTCGACGTCCTGCTCACCGACATTGACCTCGGCGAGGGCATGAGCGGCGTTGAGTTGGGCATTCAGATGAGGCGCAGATCGGCTGCCCGCGGTGTGGTGCTGCTGTCGAACCTGACCAAGCCATCCCTGCTCTCCACGATCCCGCCCGTTGTTCAGGGCGGGTGGTCGTACGGCTGAAGAAGAACGTCTCCGACATCGATCAGCGGGGCGCAGCTGCCGGGGAGATAACGATCGACGGCCGGCTTCTGGCCGGGGCTCGAATCGCAACTGATGGCCCGATGGGCCGACTCACCGACCGGCAACTGCGGGTGCTCTCGCTCGTGGCCACCGGGATGTCGAACCAGAAGGTCGCCGATGAACTCAGCGTCGGCATGCGGACGATCGAATCGTCCATGTCGTTGATCCTCGCCCAACTGGATCTCCACCCCGAAGACGGCATCAGTACCCGAGTAGCCGCTGCCTTGGCGGATCTCGACGCCTTCACATCTGGCAGTGCGTGACGGGCCTCGCGAGGTCGGTGCTCGACCGCGACTGGTTCCGGCCCCTGCGGGAGTTGTTCTATCCGTGCGCGTCGATGATCGCCATGGCCAGCATCACGGGCTCCTGTCGACGGCCCAGGCATCCGGCCGCCATTGGGCCCTCGAAGTCGTGCGGTTCGCCCTTGCGGGGGCGCTCGCTGCTGCTCTTGCACTGGCAGTCCTCGCGATGTGGCAGTGGGCATTCGGCGCCGGATCCCCCGGGCCCGTTATCCGGCTCGTCACCTCGATGCTTCTCGCCAGTGTCACGATGGTGAGCGTTCTTGCGTCTGCGGCCCCGGGTCCGGGCCTGGGCAACGCAGTCGGCTACCTGGCGGTCGCGTCCGTCCTAGTGATTGGTGCCGTGGTTGTCTGGCCCTTAGGCGGTTCTTCGCACTTAAGCGGGCTGGCGTCGTGAGTCTTGGCTCGTGGCCTCGGCATGCTGGCGGTTCTGACACTCACGGCGTGGAGGCCACGAGCTATGCAAGATCGTACGTCGTTGGTTTTTGCCCTGCCCGGATACCGGGTCCTCGATGTCGCACTCGGCGTTGACGGGGGTCGGGAGGTGCTCGCGGAGATCGTCGATTCGGATGGGGGCTGCCCGCGTGCGGGGTGGTGTCCTCGCGGGTCAAGGACCGTCCGCTGAGCCGCGTGAGGGACGTTCCGCATGGGGCGGTGGCATTGCGTTTGCGGGTCCGTAAGCGCCGCTTCGTGTGCTTGGAGGCACTGTGTCCGCGCAGGTCGTTCACGCAGGCCAGCGCGCTGGGGACCGCCTCGGCGACAAGGCACGCACTCGGCTCGACGCGCTGTTCGCGACCGACGACCCGACCGGTGAGATCGCCGCCGCATGGCAGTGCAAGGAGCCCCTGCGTCAACTCCTCGCTGCCCACGGCCCCACCCTCCACCACGGGCACCAGACTGCGCACCACCTGACCCGGTTCCTCATCGCATGCGCCGACGCCGGCCTGGAGGAGACCACCCGCCTGGCCACCACCGTCGAGCGCTGGTGGCCGGAGATCGAGATCAAGCGCGTCGGATGCGGGTTCCGCAACCAAGCAAACTACGAACGACGCATAATGCTCCACAGCGCGACCCGGCTGTTCACGAGCACGATTTTGAGGATGAGCGAGTCGCTTTGTGTGCCGATGAAGTGCCCGATGGGCCTTGATCACGTCACCGCGAATGATGACTACCCCCGCTCCGCAGCAGGCGTCACGGTGACGATGCGCCTGGGAGGGCTTCGCGGGGTCTCGACGCGCAACATGTCGGCAGGCGCCGAAAACGGTCCAGCCCATAGGTTGCCAACCGGTTAGCCTGGACGGCGCCATTGTGGCGCCGGCCTACCAACCCAAGCTTCCCGACCGCCATCACCTCATCCTCGACCTGTTCCACGTCCCGGCGAGCGTGTGCAACAGAAGGAAATCCCTGAAGAGGGGGGCTAAATCGTCTACGAGACGCGCGGAACGTCAGTTACCTTGCCCCAATTGGGACTCGTGGCAGGTTTGGTGACGGGATGAACGATGAGATGTTAGGCACCTGATCTTCATCCTTCTATTGTTCTGATGAGGGGAAACAAGATGAGGCTTTCACTGGGTAGGTCCGCTGCACCATTGGCGTTCGGTTTGGTGCTCGCAGGGGGCTTGGCCGGTTGCGGTGGAGCGACGACCTCGATCACCGGGAGCACACTGGCGCCGTCGCCTACCGTCACGGTCGACAGGAAGGCCGACTGGACCGGGACCGATACGTGTGCTGGCGGCGGCGTCTGTGCCGTTGGTGATACCGGTCCGGGTGGCGGGACAGTCTTCTATGTTGCGAATCCCGACGAGTCGTGGGGTAACTACTTGGAGGCCGCACCGGGAGGCTGGAATGGGACGGATGAAGACCCGAACGCGAAGTGGTGTTCCAAGGGGTTGGACTCCTTCTATTTGAGTTCAGGGATTGGTTCCGGATACGCCAATACCGTAGAGATGGGCATTTGGTGCGATAACGCAAACGTAGCGAGGTCTTACAAAGGTGGTGGGAAGTCGGATTGGTTCCTGCCCTCCATTGATGAACTGAACGAGTTCTACGAGCAGCGGGAAACCGTTGGCGGGTTTGGTGACGGCTCCTACTGGAGTTCCTCGATGAACCTCCTGGGAGACGCGTGGTGCCAGCGCTTCTCCGATGGTGACCAGAGCTTCTATGGCACCCAGCGCGTCGGGCGCGGCATCCGCCCCGTCAGGATGTTTTAACTATTGGTCAATTCATCCATGGGCTCTTCCCTGCTCTCAACATCGACTGTATCGCTGCAGGCCTTCCGCGGCGGCTTGACGGCGGCGGGAGTCGAAGGATGTGGCGCTTGCACCCAAAAAGGCCCGGTCATTGGTCGGCCGACCAGTCGAGGCGGCCTCGCCTTGACTAGCCGCTTGGCCGTAGGTCGGCGGACTTGCATGACATCAACTGGTGAGCCTGGACGAAACAACATTGTGGCGCGGGTCCACGTCACTGGCGTGTCCTCACCACTTTGGCCACGAATGGGTCGCGACGAATCCGGAAGAGCGTCAACGTGTAGACGAGAACCTGCTTCCTGATGCTTTGGACGTCGCGCACGTTTCCGATATGCATCGTCACTGGAGATGACGCCCACCTCGTGAGATAACGAGGTCGTTAACACACGCAGGGCCACGTGAACCGCTAGCATTCGAACACCCCGCTTAAGTGCGAAGAGCCGTCAAAGAAGCAGACCAAGATCAGTTACCCGTCGCTCAACTCCAGAGCAAGCCAACTCGTTGACGAATGCCTCGACCTGTCCACCGTGATCCTGTCAGTTCAGGCACTCACCATCTGGTCCCTCGCGTCAGAAGACGAGGGACACGAGCCCTCAAGCAAGTCCATCTGCCAGGTCAATGACTGGAACAACGCCTCCCTGAAGATCGCAGCCATCAAGGTCCGCGCCATAGACGTCTGACTCAAGGTAAAGGCGGAGATCCGCAAGGTCCAAGGCGCTGAACGCTCCTCGGGCTCCACTTGCCGGACAGATCCGAACGCGCCGAGGGCCTGCGCCGCCGTACGTGCTCAGGATGGAGCGTCTACGGCAACTGCTTCCGGCGCACTTTGACATCAGCACTCAGCGTTCGGAGCGACTTCCGGGCAGGCGACTCCTCGCGGTCGAAGTCCTTGAGTTGCTCCTCTGCCTTGTCAAGCGTCCGGATGAGGAGGTCGAACTGAGCCTTCACCTGCAGGTTCGAAGGAGTCTCGCCGCTCAGGGGGAACATTTCGGGGACCTGTTTGCGCACCTGGCAGAGCGTAGACAGCTTCGAGACCTCGAGCCGCGCCACGTTGCTTCCCATGTCTCGTAGGAACGTAGCGATGTCAACTCGTGTGAGTGACGGATCCTCGCTGAGTTCTGCTGCTGCGTCGGCCCGACGTGACATTCGAGCTAGGCGTCCATCGCTCAGGGCGTCAAGGAAGGCTTTGGTCACTGAGGCACCGATGAGAGAGCCAGCGAGAAGTACGTCCGGCACGGGGTCACCTAGGAGTCCGCGCCACTCAAAGTAGGCGCCGGTTTTGGTGCTGGATTCATCTCCGTCGCGCGGCTCGGGCTCCTGAAGTCGAGCAAGGTACTTGCCACAGGCGAAATCCCAGCCGAGGGATCCGACCAGTGCTCGGCCCGACATGAGCGCGCGGTGGCCATATGCGTCAGTAACATCAGCGGCCGCCAGTTGGGCGTTCTTCAACTCTCGGTCCATAAGCCACGCCCCGAGGCCCGGCTCACGCGTCTTTTCGATCTGCTTGAAGACATCGGTTGGTGCGTCGAGGTCGAGCATGGCGCCGATGTGCTCAAGGTCCGCGGTCCGATCATCAGCCCATTTCGAATCGAATGGCTCATGCGGAGCGAAGGGATCCATGTAGGCAGCCTCGATGACGAGCATCCACCGCTCCTCCGGGGTCAAGTCCTTTCGGAAAACCTCCAACTGGAGGGGACGACCAGCGACGACCTTCTGGATATCCGGATCGCCTTCGAGGACTTCACGGAGCGCACTCAAGATGCGGCGACCCCTTCGTACCTCGTCACCCTTCCTGCGGTAGTTGAGTCGATCACCCATCTCGAGCCGGACAGCCTGCCAGGCCACGTAGTGAACCAACGACTCCGGAACTGATTCGTCAGTCTCATTCAAGAGGTCCGCGTCTTCATCCGTTAGCCGCAATGCTTCGACTAGCTCTGGTCGTTTCTTGTCAGACAAGCGCAGTTGGTTGGTCTCGACGAGTGAAAGCCAAGTCTTGCTGGGCGCAGGCTTCTTGGTTAGGTCCTCCCAAGCATCGAGCAGATCCTTCTGCTGCGGGTAGCCGCGAATCTCTCGCAGTCGCGCGACACGGCCACCGATTAGGCGCTCAGCACCCACCCTGTCCGCGTCCTCGGAGGACAGTTTCACCTTCTTAGTGGGTGCCAACGTTTGCCTCGCACTCGGAGTTGTGATTTACTAAATCCATATGGTTCCTGTAATTCCGCAGGAATCCTTTAGATTGGTAGGAGTTGGCCGCATGACATTTACAGTACTGGACGAAGAGCACATCGACGCAATGGAGCGCGAACTGAGTGACGAGGGTGCTTTCAGAAGCCCCCCTTCTGACAGTGGCGAAACTGGCGCCCACGACAACAGTGAGGCAACGGGCAGCGAGTCGGACGGTTTCAGCTTCGAGGAGTTCCTGGAGTGGCTGGGAGAGTGGGCCGGCAAGATCGGCAAGACCCTGCTGGAGAAGGCCCTCGTGGCTTGGTACGTAGCCATCGACGATCGCACCCCCGACTGGGCCAAGGGCCCTCTCATTGGGGCCCTCGTGTATCTGGGATTCCCGATCGACGCCGTCTCGGACTTCGTGCCGTTCGTGGGCTTCGCCGACGATGCCATGGTCCTGGCCCTGGCCCTGGCGGCGGTGGTCACCAGCGTTCGCCTGCGCCACGTCCGTCAGGCCCGTCACACGATGCGCACCTGGGGTATCGACGTGAGAGATCCTGACCCCGATCGCGATGACGACGAGCAGGCCTCGCCCACCGAATGAGGACGTACACGGAACCCATCGACCGACGGGGCCCGCGCCTGAAGACGAGCGCGGGCCCCGCTGGACCGATGCACCGGCGCTGAACGTCCACGGTGCGAGGTCGACGCAAGTCGGGATGCCGTCAGACCGTAGATCCACTCTTCAGACAAAGGCGCCTTGACCGCCCCTCGATGCTCGACGCCATGACCTGTTCGGCACCGCCACCGATCAGGAAGGCTGGCCGTGCTCTCTAGCTTCTGCCCACCACGCAACCTCTTTCGGTTCCAAGAGGTAGGCCATTTCGCCGTCCACACGCCCGACTTGGAAGAACCAGTGCGGTTCCTTGAACCGCTGGTTGAAGTAGCGCGTGAGTCCCGACAGTTCCGTGCGGATCTGTGTCGGGTTGAGGTTCTGGCTTTCCTCGATGTCGCGCTTCTTGCACCACGTTCCCGGGTTCACTGCGAGGACGTCCAGGAACCTCCATAAGGCGGAATGGAAGAGGGCGGAATCGAAGCGAACTTCCCTGTGGAGTTCCGTACGCGGGAAACCGCTGATCTCTTCCTAGGGAAGCGCTGATTTTCTCGTTCGTTTGAGTGGCGTTTTGCCTGGTGCGTGGGGTTCGTTCCGGGAAGATTCGTCATGCCCAGCGACCAGATCAGCTTCACCGATGTCGAGTACGCGAATCGCCGGCGGGTCTCGCGCCGTGAGCAGTTCCTGGACACGATGGATGCCACGATCCCGTGGTCGCGGTGGGTCGGGCTGAATGAGCCGTTCTACTACTCCGGCCATCGGGGCAGGAAGCCGAAGGCGCTGGAGACGATGCTTCGGATGTACCTGCTGCAGGTGTGGTTCTCGCTGCCGGACGAGGGAGTCGAGAACGCGATCTACGACTCGTATGCGATGCGCCAGTCCTGGGACTGGACTTCACGGTCGAGCAGGTCCCCGACGCCACGACGCTGCTGCACTTCCGGCACCTACTCGAGAAGCATCAACTGGGCAGGAAGTTGCTTGAATCCCAGGGGGAGATACTCGAGGAGCAGGGCAGGATCATGCACGGGGGAACCATCGTCGACGCGACGATCATCGCCGCGCCATCATCGACGAAGAACGCTGGTGGTGCCCGTGATCCTGAGATGCGCCAGGCGTTGAAGGGCAACCAGTGGTACTTCGGGATGAAGGCCCACATCGGCGTCGACGCGGGCCCCTGCTACGTCCACTCCGTGACCGCGACCGCCGCCAGCGTCCACGACCTCGACCTCGACCTCGACCTCGACCTCGACCTCGACCTCGACCTCGACCTCGACCTCCGTCGCCTGCGTCGACGGTGTTGCGGACGTGGGCGGGGATGTCCTGTGTCTCGCTCACTGGCGTGCGTCGAGCAGGCCGCGGCTGTGGCCGCGGGCGTAGGAGACTTCGAGCTCGTTGGCGATGATCCGGCAGATCCATTCCGCGGAGTCCGGGGAGACCGACGACTTGCCGACGATCTTCGCGATCCATGCCTGCTGGGCCTGGGTCGCTGCGCGGGTGTCCGGGCTATTCGTCATCGTCGTCCTCTTCTTCCTGTTGGGTATCTTCCATGAGTTCCTCGACGGTCAGTACGACAAGGACGAGGTCATCACCCTCGACGAGCTCTGCGAGATCGGCCAGCTCTCCAAGCGGTCGTACCGCTGCCTGCGAGAGCAGGGCAGGACACCTGTCGCCTACAGGATGGGCAGACGCCTGTACTTCAAGAGAGGCGACGTCCAGGCGTGGATGACGACCGTCCGCATGGTCCGCATCGACCCGCCGAGGCCGACAGTCTGGCGAAGGTAGACACGACAAGGAACGACCTGAGGAGCCCCCGGCGCTATGCCGGAGGCTCCTCCATTTCACTACATCAAAACTGCAACATTGAGGCGAAAATGCATGAGAGATGCCGTCTTTCGTGTCTATTCGATGCCATTGTCAGCCGCCCGTGTCCACCGTATAAAGCGTTGCAGAACAACGGTTTTGAGCAGTTGAGCATGGAACGAGCACGCCATCCCAACGAGGCCCACCAGTTCGCCCAGATTCTGGGCCGCCCGGTTCGTCCACTTCTGGCTCCTGGGGAGCCTTTCTGCCAGCCCTGGGCCAACAAATTTCCCACAGCCAGATCAAGAGTGCATTCTCACCGGTAATGACGCACCTTGGTGCTGCCGTCTTCATGGCCGTTACCGAAACCGAGGCAGGGGGACTTCAATGGCTGCACTCCCGGAGATGGAACTGCAATGCCCAACTGAAGAGGGGTACGAGCGCCTACTCATTGCGGGAGCCGAAGTCGGAACGTTGGAGGAGTACAACGACTTGGCTCGCTATGTGGTTATCAAGGCACGCTACGGCTTGAACCCGATTCGGGTCAGAGCCTCAATCGTTGGACTCACCGACAACACCTGCAAACTGACGATTCAGGGTCGTGGACAGGATGTCTGGGGCACCGCGAGCAAGAAGGTCATGGAACGCATCGTGACTGCGATATAGAACGCTTCACCGTCAGTCGGCACTATTGGACTGGCTTTGTATCGGATGGCTGAGTACGGCGCGTCAGGAGACGCGATGAACTGCAGGCGCGCACCCTTGCTGGCGTGACCGAACTGAAGCCGTCCAAGACCGTGTGCCCTCCCGAAGACACCGTCGTGCGCAGATAGGCCCCTTTACCACCGGTGATCGCGCTGACGGCATTCCGCGCGAGGTAACTATTCGACGAGCGGACATCGAACGTGGCCTAGAGCGCTACACCGCAAGTGAGTCCCCTGCGATCTCGCCCACCGCTGCAGTTTCGGGTCAGGTCCCTCTCGCTACTGCATCGGACTGCAGGCATGAGCCCTCAACTGCAGATTCATGCCATTCCATTCAATCATCACCCCATTAGCCGAGGAAGAGGCCTCCTCAAAACATTCACCTCTACTCGCTCGTCGGTGCCGGAGGCACGGGTCCAATCGCGGCAGAATGGCCAACGTGACTGACCACTTGGCCAATACGTGGCCAGATTCACTGACCAAATGTCAAAAAATATTGACTTCCACAATCGGTTCGTTAGGAGGTCGCCATGTCGACGAACCTGCTGTAGTGGCCCTGGAAGGCGACGGTCACCGTCGCCGTCGGGCCATTGCGGTGCTTCGCGACTATGAAGTCAGCCTCACCTGCGCGCGGCGACTCGCGCTCGTAGGCATCCTCACGGTGGAGGAGGACGACGACATCGGCATCCTGCTCCAGCGAACCCGACTCACGCAGGTCGGCGAGGAGGGGGCGCTTGTCAGTGCGCTGCTCGGCCCCACGATTCAACTGGCTGATGGCGATGACCGGGACTTCAAGCTCCTTGGCGAGGAGTTTCAATGACCTGGAGAACTCCGAGACCTCCTGCTGCCGGCTCTCAACGCGCTTGCCGCTTGTCATGAGCTGCAGGTAGTCGACGACGACGAGTCGCAGGTCATGACGCTGCTTGAGCCGCCGGCACTTCGCGCGGATCTCCATGAGGGTCATGTTCGGGGAGTCATCGATGAACAACGGCGCCTCGCTCACCGTGCCCATCTTGCTTGCCAGCTTTGTCCAGTCGGCATCGCCCATCGTGCCGGCGCGCATGTGGTGCAGCGGCACCTGGGCCTCCGCCGAGAGCAGGCGCATGACGATCTCGTTGCGGCTCATCTCGAGCGAGAAGATTACGCTTGCCAGACCGTGCTTAATGGAGGCCGCGCGGCAGATATCGAGGCCGAGGGTGGACTTACCGAGGGCGGGCCGGGCCGCAAGGATGACGAGCTGCCCCGGATGAAGGCCGTTGGTGAGCTTGTCGAGTTCGATGAATCCGGTGGGAACGCCGATCATCTCGCCGCCGCGATTCGAGATCGCCTCGATTTCGTTCAGCGCCTCGCCCATGATCTCGCGCAGCGGGAGGTAATCCTCGCTCGTCCGGCGATCCGTGACGTCGTAGACCTCCGCCTGCGCGCGATCGACCATGTCGTCGACATCACCTGTGCCGGTGTAGCCCATGTGGACAATGCGGGTGCCCGCCTCGACGAGGCGCCGAAGGATGGCCTGCTCCCGGACGATGCGGCCGTAGTAGCCTCCGTTCGCCGCTGTCGGGACCATGGACACGAGCGTGTGGAGGTAGGTTGCGCCGCCGACGCGCGCGATCTCGCCGGCCTTCGTGAGCTCCGCCGCCACCGTCACAGCATCGGCGGGCTCGCCCTTGCCGTACAGGTCGAGGATCGCGCTGTAAATGGTCTGATGCGCTGGGCGGTAGAAGTCGCCCTCACGAACGACCTCGACGACATCGGCGATGGCGTCCTTGCTCAGCAGCATGGCACCGATGACGGACTGCTCGGCTGCGATGTCGTTCGGAGGCGTGCGATCCGGGCCCCTTGACTCGACCGGAACCTGCAGTTCAGTGACGCTCATGCCGCCCCCTTCCGTGCTTCGTTCGGCCGATGAGCCCCTGTGTGATGGTTCTACCGCAGGGGTGTGACGAACGTTAGGGACAGGGGTGGACGTCTGTCCATCCTGCCTGTGCATAAACGTGTGGATAGTCTGTTGGGAACGATGATTTCCGTCATCCCCACCTGTGGATAAGGTGAGGAAGACCGGTCAATTATCCGGTCCTATTGTCGAATCCATGAGGAATCCGGAGTCCGGCACATGTGGAAAGAAAATTGATCGGGATTCTCACTAAGGTTGCCCGATGACACCAACATCGACACGAAACTATCGGGTGACGATCGTCTGCCTCGGCAACATCTGCCGGTCCCCCATCGGGGAGGCCGTCCTTCGTGATCGCGTCGCACGCAGCGGCCTTGCCGACATCGTCGAGGTTGACTCCGCAGGTACGGGCGATTGGCATGTCGGGCAGGGCGCCAACCCACGCAGTGTCCAAGTCCTCGATGCTCACGGCTACGACCATGACCACACTGCCCGGCAGATTGACGAGAGTTGGTTCGCTGATATCGACCTCGTCATCGCGATGGACACCTCGAACTTCGCAGACATCAGGGCCCTCATCCCAAGCACGGAGCAGCAAGTCGAGTTACGAATGCTCCGCGCCTTTGATCCGGCGTTGGCAGGAATCCCGGAACCTGATGCCCGGCTTGATGTGCCCGATCCTTATCACGGCACCGACGAGGATTTCGTCCTCGTCCTGCGAATGGTCGAGTCGGCGGTCGATGGGCTCATGAGCATCCTCTCTGAGCGCATCGCGGCCGTTCGCTGACCGCCTTGCCGTCAGCACTTGGCCGGCCCCCGCCACCTCACCCATGATGAGGAGGAGCGGGGGCCGGCCAAGTGATCGCTATGCGGCAGGCGCGTACTGATTATCGCCAGGCTGAGAGGGCTGGGCCCAGAAGATGATCAGGATGATCGCCCCTACGCACGGAATAATCAGCAGGAGTTGCAGCCAGCCTGACTTGCCCGTGTCATGAAGTCGCCGGCAGCCAACCGCGATGGTTGCGAGCCAAAGGACGATGCCGATGACGAGGAATATGAATGACACGAAGGCGTTGTCATTGCGACCGAGCAGACCTCCGAGCAAGTACAGAACGAACTGCAGGATGTAGATGAACAGAATCCAATACCAGAACTCCGACCGCTTCGCCCGGCCGGAGAAGTTCGTCATACTGCTGAACCCTGAAGATATTGCCTCACCGAAACCCATAATCACTCCAACGTAGATTGGCTCGAACGTTCAATTACTGGGGGGACAAGAAGCATTCTTGCGCTAGTCAGCACTGACTTCCAGCACTATTGCGGACAATTGTTGATCCGTTCCCGGTTCAGATGCAGGCCGTGGGCTCATTGACGCTAGGCGGGAACGGGTCCGTAGGGATTGTCGACCGCTGACCCTTCAAGGGCCCACAGCACGATGAGCGCGATATTCCCGCAAGGGACGAGTACGAGAAGTTGCAGCCAGCCGGACTGTCCGCGGTCGTGCAGGCGGCGGCAGCCGACCGCGTAGGTCGGGACCAGGAGGGCGAGCGACACGATCCCGCCGATGACGTAGAAGATGGTGCCGATCGCGAGCATCGCACCGTTCGCACTCCCACCATCGGGTGAAACAGACAGCGCGACGAACAGCGCGCCGATGAGCATCGGCACCGCTACGACGATCAACTGAAAGACGATCCACCACCAGAACTCGGATCGCTTGGCGCGGCCTTCGAACGTGGCGTACTTCGAGAAGCACGTGCGCACTGAATCGGGTAGAGACATGAGGTCCCCCTTCACTCGGTTGTCAGGTCCTGCCAGGCGGTAGGACGAGGCCGTGCATTCGGCGCAAAACGCAGGGAGTGAAGCCTAGCGGCCCCACTCCCTGCGTTGCGTGCTTAAATCCGTGCTACTGCGCGACCACCTCAAGGGTGATGACGGCCGACACGCCCTCATGGACGGCGACCTTCGCCGAGTGCTTACCCAGCGTCTTGATGGGCTTCGCCAGCTCGATGCTGCGCTTCTCGAGTGCCGGGCCACCGGCGCTCTTCACCGCGGTCGCGATATCGGCTGTCGTGACCGAGCCGAACAGCCGCCCAGTCTCGCCGGCCTTCACCAGCAACTGAACGACGAGCGCCTCGATCGCCTGCTTGATCTCATTGGCGTGCGCCATATCGCGCACCTCACGCACCTTGCGGGCACGCTTGATCTGGGTGACCTGCTTCTCGCCACCCTTTGTCCAGCCGATGGCGAAGCCGCGGGGCACGAGGTAATTGCGTGCGTAGCCGTCCTTCACGGTGACGATGTCACCGGGATTGCCGAGGCCACTGACGTCCTGGGTCAAGATGAGCTTCATGGTTTGTCCCCTTTCCTGTGAGTCGCCGGATTAACGGGCGGTCGATGAGTAGGGGAGCAATGCCACTTCGCGGGCATTCTTGACGGCCATCGCCACATCGCGCTGGTGCTGAGTGCAGTTGCCGGTGACCCGCCGCGCGCGGATCTTGCCGCGGTCCGAGATGTACTTGCGGAGCAGGGGGATGTCCTTGTAGTCGATGATCTGGACGCCCTTGCCCTTCGACTCAGCCCGGCAGAACGGGCAGGCCTTCTTCTTCGGGATCTTGTCATCTTTGCCGCGCATCGGAGCGCGCTTGCTGTCTCTGTCTCTGTCTCGTGCCATGGTTGGTCGAATCTCCTGGGATGTTGGGTCTGTTGACTAGAAGGGTGGCTCGTCGTACGCCGGCGCGCCGCCTGCGGCGCCGCTTGCCCACGGGTCGTCGTTCGGGGCGTTGCCGGGGGCGCCGGAGCCTTGGCCCGAGCCGCCCTCGCCGAAGCCGCCGCCCTGACGCTGGACGCGATTGACCTTGGCCGTCGCGTAGCGGAGCGCCGGGCCGACATCGTCGACCTCGAGCTCCATGACCGTACGCTTCTCGCCCTCGCGGGTCTCGTATGAGCGCTGCTTCAACCGTCCGGAAACGATGACACGCGTGCCCTTCGTGAGGGACTCGGCCACGTTCTCCGCGTACTGACGCCACACGCTGCAGCGCATGAAGACGGTTTCGCCGTCCTTCCACTCGTTCGTGGTCTTGTCGAGCACCCGCGAACTAGAGGCGACGGTGAATGAGGCAACGGCTGCGCCGCTGGGGGTGAACCGCAGTTCGGGATCGTTGGTCAGGTTGCCAACGACCGTCACTGTGATGTCGCCCGCAGCCACTACTTGGCTCCCGCCGGGCGCATCACCTTGGTACGCATGACAGCCTCATTGAGGCCGAGCTGACGATCAAGCTCGGTGACCGCGGCCACCGTGGCAGTGATGTCGAGGACTGCGTAGATGCCATCGGTCTTGTGGTTGATCTCGTA
>WLOY01000074.1 GCA_009699015.1 Actinomycetota bacterium
GACCTCGGCATCACCGACATCATCTGCGCAAGGAAACGAGCCAAGGGCGCCCCCAAGGCCAAGAAGCCACTCACCCTCGGCATGCGCTGGCCAGTCGAACGCACCAACTCCTGGCTCACCAACTTCGGCCAACTCCGCCGCAACACCGAACGACATCCCAAGCAACGACTCGGTCAGATCGCCCTCGCCATCGCACTCATCCTCACCGTCAAACTCATCAAATGGGCCAAACGATGGAACGACTGACCATCACCTATCCGCGCGCGCTCTAAACCGTGCGATACGCCGTTCGCCGTGTCGGCCGTCCGAATAGCAGGGTCGCGCGTCAACGTGGGACAGGTCGATCTGCCCCGCATTCGCGAAACGCTCGCGATCATCTTCGATCTCCCGGGTTAGCCCGGCGCGGGGCCAGCCCGGGAGATCGCCTGCATCGCCGCCGCTGGCTAGCGGGCCGTGGGCATGTCGAATGATGCGGTGACGTCGTCGGTGGCCCAGCGCTGCGTGACAACCTTCGCCTGCGTGTAGAACCGAACACCCTCGGCACCATGCACGTGGTGGTCGCCGAAGATCGAGCTTTTCCAGCCTCCGAAGGAGTGGAAGGCCATCGGCACCGGCACCGGCACGTTGACGCCGATCATGCCGACGTTGATCCCGCGGACGAACTTGCGCGCTGCGCCGCCATGCTCGGTGAAGATCGCCGTGCCGTTGCCGTACGGGTTCGCGTTGATGATCGAGATCGCCTCGTCGATGTTCTTCGCGCGCAGCACCGAGAGCACCGGCCCGAAGACCTCCTCGCGGTACACCTCCATCTGCGGGGTCACCTGGTCGATGACGGTCGGGCCGACGAAGAAACCCTCCTCATGGCCGGGCACCACGAGGCCACGTCCGTCCACCCGGATCTCGCCGCCCTCCCTCTCGCCCGAGTCGATGAGCCCGACAATGCGATCGCGGGCGGCCGCGGTGACGACCGGGCCCATGTCGCTCTCGGCATTGCGGCCAGGGCCGACGCGAACCTCGCGCGCTTTCTTGTCCAAGATGTCGAGCAGCATGTCGCCCGCGGGGCCGACGGTCACGGTCGCCGAGATCGCCATGCAGCGCTCGCCCGCCGAGCCAAAGGCTGCGGCGGCCAGGTGGTTGGCCGCGAACTCCATGTCTGCGTCGGGGAGCACGACGGCGTGGTTCTTCGCACCGCCCAGGGCCTGCACGCGCTTGCCGTTCGCAGTGCCCCGCTGGTGGATGTAGGACGCAATCGGCGTGGAGCCCACGAACGAGACCGCTGCGATGCCCGGGTGGTTCAGGATCGCATCGACGGCCGACTTGTCGCCGTGCACGACCTGGAAGACGCCGGTGGGCAGGCCTGCCTCAGCCCACAGCTCGGCGATGAGCATCGACACCGACGGGTCGCGCTCGCTCGGCTTCAGGATGAACGTGTTGCCCGTGGCGATCGCGATCGGGTACATCCACATCGGCACCATGACCGGGAAGTTGAACGGCGTGATCCCCGCGACGACACCGAGCGGCTGCCTGAAGGTGTACGAGTCGACGTCGGTCGACACCTGGTCGGAGTAGTCGCCCTTGAGCACTTGCGGGATGCCGCAGGCGAACTCGACGACCTCGAGACCGCGCTGCACCTCGCCCATCGCATCCGACAGCACCTTGCCGTGCTCATCGGTGATGACCTCAGCAAGCTCACGCTGCCTGCTGTTCACCAGCTCGCGGAACGCGAAGAGGATCTTCGTGCGGCGGCTGAGTGATGACTGGCCCCACTCGTCGAATGCCACCGTGGCCGCCTGCACGGCCCGGTCGACATCGCTCGCCTCGGCGAGCAGCACATCGGCCTGCACCGCGCCTGTTGCCGGGTTGAAGACCTGCGATGTCCGGGTCGAGTCGCCGCTGGTCGCGGCCCCGTCGATCCAGTGCTGGATGGTGGTCATGTTGGGCTCCTTCGTTGCGGTCTGACTATCGAGGTCGTATTCGCAGTTCGGGTTCGGACATTTCGTGGATGAGCCGACACTGTCAGGGCTGGTGGTGCACGTAGGCGGCCGGTGGAGACGGCCTGACTGCCGCCGGCTCTCAGTCTGCTTATCCCTATTCCACAATAGCCCCGGCCGGCGCTCTCCGGGTGATCGCCAGATCGACGCCCTTGCCTGGCGCCCGATCGGAGCGGATGTACTCGCACATCAGGTCATCGGCGCCCGGACCGTCGTCGACTGCTGATCAGTCGATGATCGTCGGGCGCGGCCCGATGCCCCACGCGATGTAGTTCCACATCCAGTTCGCGACGACGCTCACCCGATTTCGCCCGCCCGCGAGGTAGAACACGTGCAGGCCGAGCCACGCCAGCCATGCGGGCGTACCGTGCAGGCGAATCCCACCGGGGGCCTCGACCACCGCGCGCCGGCGTCCGATCGTCGCCATCTGGCCCTTGTCCTTGTAGGCAAACCCTGCGAGCGACCCACCGGAGACCCTCGACTTGATCTGACGCGCGACATGCCGGCCCATCTGCATCGCGACCGGGGCGATCATCGGCAGGGGCCGGCCATCTGGTCCATCGAAGCAGGCCGTGTCGCCGATGACCCACACGTCGTCCGCGAGTTGCAGCATCTCGTTGACGCGGAGCCGGTTCATCCGGTCGGAAAGGCCCAGGGCGGTCCACTCCGCGGGCGCAGAGACACCGGCCGCCCACATGATCGTGCCGGCGGGCAGCACCTCCCCCGACTTGAGATGGACGTCGGACGGGTACATCCGGTCGACCGCCGCATTGACCTTGACGCTCGCCCCGAGCTCCTCGAGCTCCTCCTTGGCGTGCCTGCTCGACTTCTCGCTGAACATCGGCAGGATGCGCGGACCGGCCTCGACGAGCGTGACGTGTGCCGAATCGCAGATGCGGGGGAACTCACGGCGCATGGCCCGCTGAAGCTCAGCGACGGCACCCGTCACCTCCACCCCTGTCGGACCGCCGCCCACAACGACCACACGCAAGTGCTCCCGGGGACGGTGGCCGTTGTCCACCTCCTCGTAGGTGGTGAGAAGGCGGACCCGGATCGCGTTTGCCTCCCTGATCGACTTCATCTGGAGTGCGTGCTCGGCAACCCCCGGCACGCCGAAGGTCGTGCCGACGCTCCCCGTCGCGATGACCAGTTCGTCCCACGGGACGATCGTCCCGTCGTCGAGTCGGAGGAACTTGCCTTCGATGTCCATGCGGACGACGTCGCCCCGGCGAAAATCGACGCCCGGTATTGCCCCGCGCACCGAATAGGCGATGTCCTCGTCGGGGAGTCCGCCCGTGGCCACCTGGTACAGCAGCGGAGCGAAGAGGTGGTAGGGGTTTCGGTCGATAACTGTCACGTGAACGCCGTCGGTGCCCGTGAGCTTCCGCGCGCAGCTCAAGCCCCCGAAGCCGGCCCCGACGATTACCACGCGATGCTCAGCCACCTACCGAGTTTAGTGACATTCCCTGTTTTCGGGGTCCGGGCGAAATCCGGTTACGAAAGGGCCTCGGAAAGCCCGAGCCACTCCTCCTCCAGTGCTGCCTTCCTCGCCGTCAGCTCCTTCAGATCCCTCCCTAGGCGTGCCAGCGCCTCGTGGTCCTCCGGTGACTCCGCCATGCGCGCGTGGATGGTTCGCTCCTCGGCATCGAGCTTCACGATCGACCGCTCGACTCGCGAGAGATCCTTCGCGGCCGCCCGCTGCTCGGCTGCCGAGGTCACCGGCTTCGCCGCAGCCGACTGTCCCCCCGCCTGCCCGAGCGCGCTCCGCACGGCGAGGTACTCGTCGATGCCGCCGATGAGCGACGAAATCCCATTGTCGCCAAACAGTGCCACGAAGTCATCGCAGACGCGCTCGAGGAAGTACCGGTCGTGCGAGATCACCAAGAGCGTCCCCGCAAACCCGTCGAGGAGGTCCTCGAGGGCGGTGAGGGTCTCGACGTCGAAGTCGTTCGTCGGTTCGTCGAGGACGAGGACGTTGGGGCCGCCCATGAGCAGGCGGGTGAGCTGGAGCCTGCGGCGCTCCCCGCCGGACAGATCGCTCACCGGGGTCCACTGGGCATCGGCACCGAAGCCGAGGCGCTCGCACAACTGCGATGCAGTGAGCTCACGGCCCTTACCGAGCTCGACCCGCGACGCCACCGCCTCCACAGCCTCGAGCACCCGCCACCGCGGGTTGAGCTCCTCGAGGTGCTGCGAGAGGTACGCGGGCTTCACCGTCACCCCCGTCGTGACCGAGCCCCGCGACGCGGGAATCTCGCCGAGGATCATCCGGATGAGGGATGTCTTCCCCGACCCGTTCGAGCCGATGATGCCGATGCGGTCGCCAGGGCCGATGTTCCAGTCGCAGTGATCGAGCAGGTCGCGTGCCGTGCCCGCGGAGGGGTCGCCGATCGTCAGTGTCGCGTCGTGGAGTTCATAGACGGTCTTGCCAAGGCGCGAGCCGGCGAACGAGAGCAGTTCCACGGCGTCGCGGGGCGGGGGCTCGTTGCTGATGAGCTCATTCGCGGCATCGATGCGGAACTTGGGCTTGGAGGTCCGGGCTGGGGCTCCCCGGCGCAGCCAGGCCAGTTCCTTGCGCATGAGGTTCTGCCGCCTCGCCTCGCTCGCATTCGCCTGCCGGAACCGCTCCGCCTTTGCGAGGACGAAAGCCGAGTAGCCACCGTCGTACTCGTCGACCTGCCCGTTCACGACCTCCCAGGTGCGATCGCAGAGGGCATCGAGGAACCAGCGATCATGGGTCACCACGACGACGGCGAGCTTGTTCTTGGACTTCAGGTACTCCGCAAGCCAAGCGACCACCTCGACATCGAGGTGGTTCGTGGGCTCGTCGAGGAGGAGGATGTCAAGGTCCGCGATCAGCGCCCGGGCGAGCTGGACGCGACGGCGCTCGCCGCCGGACATGTTGCCCATCGTTCGGAGCAGCAGCGCCTCGTCGAAACCGCCGAGCAGTCCGGTGAGGACCTCGCGGATACGGGCATTCGACGCCCACTCATGCACGTCCTGGCCCGGCACGAGGTAGTGCCCGACCGTCTGCTCGGCATCGACCACCTCCGCCTGCGACACCAGCCCGAGGTTGACGTCCGATCCGATCGTCACCCTTCCGGAGTTGACCGGCTCGACACCAGCCATCACATGGAGCAGGGTGCTCTTCCCCGCGCCATTGCGGCCGACGACCGCAATTCGGTCACCCGCCCCGACTCCCAGCGAGACTCCGTCGAGGAGCGGACGTTCTCCATAGGCCTTCGTGACTTGCTCGATATTGATGAGATTTCTGCCGGCCATGCGTAGCATTCTTCCGTCGGGGCCAACGGGTAGCGAAGGGGCGGCCTTCCAGTGGGTCTGCGACGCCGTTTTCAGTCCGCGGGATCAATCGCTACGGTGACTCCCCAGTCGGCGTTGGGTCATGCGATGCCGGGTTCAGCCCCTCAGCCGGCAACGCCGGACATGCTCGGCAACGGACTGCACCTGCCGATCCGCGAGGCAGAGATCCCGGCAATCCTGGAGCCCCTCCGCGCGACGAACCTGCCCGATGACGAGGGGATCTACCGGGTCGACTGGGCCGGCATCAGGACTCGCATCCCGATGCTGCCCTGGGCGCCACAGGAACTAACCGGCACGACGAGCACCGCGCTTCCCATCCCGACCGACGGCTACCGCTCAGAGGCCGAGGAGTACGTGGCTCTCGCAGTGTCACTGACGAATGACCGCGAAAGCTACCGGGTCGTCGAGGTCGGCGCCGGCTGGGCGCCATGGGCGGTCATGGGGGTCGTATGCGCCGAGCGCTCCGGCAAGCGCGCCCGCGGGATCGCGGTCGAGGCGGAACCGCGTCGCGCCGAGTGGGCCAGGCAGCATTCGGCGGACAACGGCGTCGACAGCCTCATCACCGTCGTCGAGGCCGCGTGCTGGAATACCGACACGACCCTGAGCTTCCCGGTGCTCGACGAGATCGACATGGGCGGCGCCGTCCTCAGTGGCGCGGCTTCACCCGACGGCGCTCCTTCGATGGACTACCGCGGGGCCTTCATCACGCATCGCGACGTCCGCACCGTCACGCTCCACTCCCTGCTCGCCGGTGACGAGCCGACTGACCTGCTCCACGTCGACCTGCAGGGAATCGAACTCGAGGTAATCCTGCCCGCCCTCGATCTCATCGAGCAGAAGGTCCGGTTCCTCGCCGTCGGAACACACAACCGCTATGTCGAGGGAATGCTTCAGAACACGCTACTGAGGCGCGAGTGGGCCCTCCTGCTCGAGTCGCCGTCCACGGCCATCTTCGATGGCGTCCGGCCATCGCTCACCGGCTTCACGATCCAGGACGGCAACCAACTGTGGGCGAACTCCCGGTTCCGTGACGCTCATCCGATGCTCATACGACAGCGGTAAGCGTCCAGCTCGGGCGAAGTGGGCAAGAATCGCCTCCAGCCTTGCTACCGTCATCACACCGAACGGGGGGTCGAGATGGCAATAGCCATAACCACACGAAGAGACAGCACGCGATCACTCACGCTCCCGATCGCCGCCTTCGCCCTGTCATCCGCCCTTCTCGTCACAGCGATATCGGTAAGGAATCTCCCGGCGGTGTCGAGCGATGCGCCCCTGGACCACCTCGTGCAGTTGCTCCCGAGCGCCTTCCTCGTCGTCGTCCTCGTCGTGGCCGTCTTCGCCGGCTCTCGCCTGCGACTGGGCCTGACCGCCTTTGCCGTCGCGGTCGCCGTGCGCTTCGCCGGGCCGGCGCTCGTCGACTCCATCCCCTCCGTCGGCATTCCCGATGTCGTCTGGACCTCCGAGGACCAGGACGGGTACGTCTGGGTCAACGAGATCTTCGCCGGCACCAACGAAACCGTGAGGATCGGCGGCGTCGCCGTACTCGCCGCCACCGCGCTCATCGTCCTGTGCGTCATCTGGCTCGGACTGGTCCTGCGTCCTGTACTCGCGGCGCCTGCGCTCCGCTCGAGTTTCGGCATCGACACCACCCTGCTCATCCTCGTGTTCGCCATCGGCGGAGCCCTCTCGTGGACCTCGTCGTACGGCGCGGACTTCCAGCCCTTGGACCCCTTTGCCGCCTTCGCGTCCAGCGACCTTTGGGTGCTCACCCGGACCATCGTCTGGCTCCTCCCGATCGTCTTGTGGCTCGCCTTCACCTGCCGGCGCGGCGGCGCCCTCGCCGTGGGGGCCACCGCTGGTGTCTTCACAGCAGTAGCGCTCATTCCCTGGGCCATGGACCGCCTGGCCGAAGTGCTCGGTGGGCCGCGCTCGGGTCTTGCCTTCGAGGGCTCGGTCGATCGGGCCGGCCAGGTGAGCGGCTATGAGGCCTTCGACGTACTCGGCACGAGCCCGCTCGTGATCATTCCGTCAGCAGTGCTCCTTCTCGTCACCCTCTGGTGGGCACTCAGCCATCACGCATCGGTCGAACGCGCACGCGTCACTGCGCCGGCCGGCTCACCCGTCAGCGGCCTGGCCGTTCTCGCATTCGTGCTGGCCTGGATCCCGCTCACCTGCCTGCCTGCAATCGTCCTCGGGCACATGGCCTACGACCAGGTAACGACGAGCGAGGTCCCGCAACGTGGCATCGGGCTGGCTCGGTGGTCGATCGTGCTCGCCTACCTGACCTTGGGCGGCACCGTCTTCTTCGTCATGAATACCTGGGTTCGGTGATTGGGGAGCCATGAGCGCGTCGAGAAGGCAATCAGGCAGCGTCGCAGCGATGCTCGAGGACAACGCGATCACGTCCGACTCCACCCCGGAGGGAGAGCGGGTAAGCGGGGCTGCCCTCGTCGGCCTGTGGATCCTCATCCCCGTGGCCCTCGGTGCCGCGTCATTCGCGATCCTCGGGATCACCGAGCTCCTCACCTCCCCGGCATTGAACATCATGACGAACGCCGAGCCTGCCGTCATCGACTGGAGGTGGTGGCTCGGCCTCACGATCGCACTGCAGGTCATTTACTGGCTGCTCATCGCACCTCGCCCGATCACATGTCTGTGGGCCCTGATCCCAGTGATCGCCCTCATCCCGACCTTCTTCATCGCGCGGGAGGTCCTCCTCATTGGCAGGTCTGACAAAGGGGTGCGCCCGTCAACGGAGCCCCGCTTCGACACGTCGGCCGCCAAGGCTATTTGGATCGAGCCCGTCGAGTAGCCTCCGAGAACTGCAGAATTCCACCGGATGTGTTTCGCGCCTAAGACACCATTGCCTATTCTTAATTAGAAGAATTTTCCCGAGTCATGCCATTGGAGGGCGCAATGCCGAACGATGAGAAGTCACCGAAGATCCTTGACCTGCCGATTGGTCTGAAGGGCTCTGGGCAGCGCAAGGAATTCGACAGCCTCGGCACCGTGATGGTCCCGGCCAACCGCTACTGGGGCGCGCAGACTCAGCGGAGCCTCATCCACTTCAACATCGGCCATGATCGCATGCCCCACGAGGTCTACCACGCGTACGGCTACGTGAAGAAGGCCGCGGCGATTGTCAACACGCGCCATCACCGCCTTCCGGTTTGGAAGGGCAAGCTCATCGAACAAGTTTGCGATGAAGTCATCAGCGGCGCGCTCGACCAGGACTTCCCGCTGTATGTCTGGCAGACCGGATCCGGAACGCAGTCCAACATGAACGTCAATGAGGTCGTATCCAATCGATGCATTCAGCTCGTCGGCGGCAAGCTCGGCTCGCAGGAGCCCATTCATCCGAATGATCACGTCAACATGGGGCAGTCCTCCAACGACACCTTCCCGACTGCGATGCACATTGCCGCCTACAAGATGACCATCGAGCAGACTGTGCCGGCACTCAAGCGTCTCCAAAAGGCCCTGGACAAGAAATCCCGCCAGTGGCACTCCGTCGTGAAGATCGGCCGTACTCACCTTGAGGATGCAACCCCGCTGACCGTCGGCCAGGAGTGGTCCGGCTACGCCGCTGCACTCGCCGACGCCATCACCGAGGTGGAGCACTCGACAAGCGGACTGTTGCGTCTGGCCATGGGAGGTACCGCGGTCGGCACAGGGCTCAACTCTCCTGAGGGCTTCGGTGACGAGGTCGCTGCCGTGATCGTGAAGCTCACCGGCTACCCCTTCCAGACAGCCGAGAACAAGTTCGCTGCCCAGGGAACGTTGGATCGGATGGTCCGCGCCCATGCCGGCTTGAAGGCTGCGGCAGTCACCTTGTTCAAGATCGCAAACGACATGCGCTGGCTCGGTTCGGGCCCTCGCACAGGCCTGATGGAACTGGTCTTCCCCTCCAACGAGCCTGGTTCATCGATCATGCCGGGCAAGGTCAATCCCACCCAGGCCGAAGCGATGATGATGGTGTGCATCCAGATCATGGCGTCTGATGTCGCGGTTCAGATGGGCGGATCGGAGGGCAACTTCGAACTCAATGCGTTCCGGCCGATCCTCATCAGCAACTACCTGCACTCCGCACTCATCATGGCGGACATGTGTGACCACTTCCGGGAGTTCATGATCGAAGGCGCGGAACTGAACAAGCCGCAACTGAAGGCGAACATCGAGCGGTCGGTGATGATGGTCACGGCCCTTTCGCCCATCATCGGCTACGACAATGCCTCGGTGATAGCGCACTATGCAATCGACAACAACCTCACCCTCAAGGAGGCGGCGTTGAAGAACGGCGTCACCGAGGAGCTCTTCGACCGCGTTGTCGTCCCTATCAATATGACTCATCCAGATCGCGGCGCACCGAAGGCCGCGGCGAAGCGTGCCTCGAGCGCGCGGCGCCCGACTGCTAAATCGACCACGGGTCGGAACAAGGCATGACCTCGCCCCTCGTCGGCAAGGACGCACTGGCTGCCGAGGTGGGTAACCGCCAGTTCCACGCATCCTGGACATCGAATGAGCACCGGATGCGTCGGCTGCTTGCCGAGTTCATCGGGATGTTCGGGCTTGTGTTCATCCTCTCGGGGGGTGCCGCCGTCCTGGCCAAGTACGGCGGTGGATCTCCGAACACCTACACCGTGGCACTGATCCTCTCGGCGTTCTCCGCGCTCTGGCTGATGGTCGCCATCTTCTTTCTCGGTGATATCTCTGCGCACTTCAATCCCGCGATGACCTTCGCCTTCGCTCTTCGCAAGGACATGGGCTGGTCCATGGCAGCGGTCTACTGGATCGTCCAGTGCATCGCTGCCATCGCAGCCGCCATGCTTGCGAGGTGGATGTTCGGCCCGCTCGGGAACCTGGCGGCCACCCGCCCGCCAGACGGGCTCGCCTGGGAGGCTGTTGCCTTCGAGGCGTTGATCACCTTCGGACTCGTCCTGATGGTGCTGGGGATGGCTAATGGCCCCAAGCTGAGTGGGCCTTACGTGCCCTTCGCGGTCGCCGCCTACATCATGGCCTGGGGCTCAATGGGCGGGCCATTTGACGGCGCCGCGATGAACCCAGCGCGAGCGCTCGGCCCTGATGTCGCGCTGGGTGATCTCAGCACGTACTGGGTCTACGTCGTTGGACCAATGAGTGGTGCAGCCATCGCCGTGCTGGTGGCTACGACCCTGCGCGGATCCGCGAAAGCGCAGGAGGCACGAGCCGCCATGGGGGACCCAACCGCCTGAACCACGACTGAATCGGACCGGCCATCGCAGCCGTGCATTCATTCGGGCTCGGCGTTGATTGCGGCGCGGTGACGACGCTGACTCGACGATGATGCGGGAAGAACATGGGTGCGCCCGGAAAGATTCGAACTTTCAACCTCTTGATCCGTAGTCAAGTGCTCTATCCGTTGAGCTACGGGCGCAGATCACGAACGATCGAGCAGAAGTCTAGCGTGCGCCACCATCGAGCTTGAGCAAGCCTGGTCCGATGACCAAGACATACTCCCCGGAGCCCTCTCGCCGAGGCTTCCTCACCGGTACCTGCGCGATCGTGGGCCTATCGGTCGGCGCAGTCCTCCTCACCGAGGATGCCAGCGCAACCCCCGGAAACAAGCGCCTTCCCGACAGCGATAACCCGGTCACAGGCCAGCAGATACGCCGCCCTGGACCTGCGCTGCCCAGAGGTCGGCACCAAGGAGCGCCCGGATGTCGGTGACTGGCTGCGTCTCGCGCACGGCTGGCAATTCGCCCTTGACGGTGCGCTTGAGCGGGACCCGGACAGCAGGCGCCTCACGCGGGTCAGATCCCGGATGTCGTGCGGGGTGCTCACCATCGGGTGAGCACCGGAGCCGGAACGGCGGCGGAGGCGGGGAGATTTGAACTCCCGATGGGCGTTAAAGCCCAAACCGCATTAGCAGTGCGGCGCCATAGACCGGACTAGGCGACGCCTCCATGCGGTCCCCGAGGGCCACGAATGGCCCGCGATCGGAACCGCCCACATATCGTAGCCCTGCCCGTCCGGCGGCAGAAATCCTCCTCCCGGATACAGCCGGGCCGTAGTCCGGCACACTTGCGTCCATGACGACGACCCTGGCCATCGATTGTGGCGGAGGCGGGATCAAGGGCTGCGTTCTCGACGAGTCCGGGACCATGCGAGCCCAGCCCATCCGCGTCCCCACCCCGTACCCGCTCACCACTGAGCTTTTCGTCCAGACGCTTATCGACCTCGGCGCCCAACTACCCCGCGCCGACCGCGCGACCGTCGGCCTTCCCGGAATGATCCGCCACGGGGTCGTCGTCACCACCCCGCACTACGTGACACGGACCGGGCCCCGGAGCAAGATCGTCCCCGAGCTCGTCACCGAGTGGGCTGGTTTCGACGCGAAGACCGCCCTCGAGCGCGCCTTCGGCTATGAAGTGCGGGTGCTCAACGATGCCGAGGTGCATGGCGCCGGAGTCATCGCGGGCCAGGGACTCGAGGTCGTCATGACCCTCGGAACCGGGCTCGGTTGCGCTATCTATGATGGCGGCCGGCTGGCACCCCACCTGGAGATGTCCCAGGCCCCGATCCGGTGGGGTCTGTCCTACGACACCTACATCGGCGAGCATGAGAGGCGCCGGCTCGGCGATGCCCTCTGGTCACGGCGCATCGCTCGAGTCGTCGAAGGCCTGCGCCCGGTGTTCCTGTGGGATCGGCTGTACATCGGCGGCGGAAACTCTCGGCACATCACCCCGGTCGTCCTCAACCGCATCGGCGACGACGTCGTCATCGTTCCCAACGCTGCCGCGCTCGTCGGCGGCGCCCGCGCTTGGCTCCTGCAAACGGACTAGCCGCCGGCAGTGCGGGAAGATGGGAGTGCTTTGACTACTGCCCGGCGATGGGCTGGCAGTCCCGACACCGTGGGCATTCTCATGTACCTCGCGGCTGCATTCCTGTTCGCATTCAACGGCTCGATCGCCAAGCTGGCGATGTCGGCCGGCCTCGACGCCGTGCGCCTCACCGAGCTGCGCAACGCGGGCGCGATGATCGTCCTCGTGCTGTTCGTCCTCGCGACGAACCGCGGTGCCTTTCGGATCAAGCGCGGCGAGCTTCGCTTCCTCCTCGCCTACGGCGTCATTGCCTTCGTCCTCGTTCAATTCCTCTACTTCTTCACGATCTCTCGGCTGCCCCTCGGTATCGGCACCCTGCTGGCCTTCCTGGCCCCAGTGGTCGTGGCGCTCTGGGCGAGGATCGGGCAGAAGAGCGCTGTCTCCAACCGGCTGTGGATTGCCATTGCCCTCACCCTCATCGGCCTCGCCCTCGTGGCGCAGGTGTGGAACGGAATTCGACTTGACGCGGTTGGCGTGCTCGCTGGCGTGGCGACCGCCGTGGCACTCGCCGTGTACTGGCTGCTCGGCGAGGCCGGTCAGCGGCATCGAGACGGAGTATCCCTCTCCATGTGGGGGTTCATCTTCGCCACGGTGTCATGGACGGTGCTCGCGCCGTGGTGGTCCTTCCCATGGGACGTCCTCCTGCTGCCCACCGAATCACCGATGGCCGGCTTCCCTCACGTTCCCGTCTGGGGAGTCATGCTGTGGGGGGTCCTGCTCGGGACCATCGCGCCGTTCCTGCTCGTCCTGGGGTCGCTACGGCGCATAGGCGCCCAACGCGCCGGGATCGTGGCGACCACGGAGCCGCTCTGGGCAGGGCTCATCGCCATCTTCGTCCTCAGCGAGACGGTGACCTGGCTTCAGGCCCTCGGAGCTCTCGTCGTCGTGGCCGGCATCGTCACGGCCGAGACCTCCCGGCGCAGCGCCACTACCGACCCGGAGGAATCTCTCCCGAGCCCCGTCTGATGAGAACCGACGGCACCACGTGAACAGCGGTCGGTAGGTCCGGCGAATCGATTCGGGCGAAGGCCAATTGCGCGGCCCGACGCCCTATCTCCCTCGGGTCCTGCGCCACCACGGTGACGCCCGGGTCCAGCGCATCGGCCATCGAGAAGTCGTCGAATCCCACAAGGGCCACCGAATGCTGGAGCCCCCGCATCTGTAGGGCGCGTACCGACCCCATCGTGATGAGATTCTGCGCCGCGAAGATCGCCGTGGGCGGTGTAGGGGAATCGAGGAGTGCGAGTACGGCTTCAGTGGCGGACTCTTTCGTGTGGGCATCCCGCCGGACGAGTTCGGGAAGCATGGCTGCGCCAGCGCTCCTCAAAGCCTTCGCGAAACCGGCAAATCTTTGGCTCGCGGTCGAGATGTTCTCGTAGTCGCCAACGAATGCAATAAGCCGATGGCCGTGGCCCAGCAGATGTGCGGTAGCCGTCTCAGCGCCGGCTTCGTTGTCCGTGACGACGCAGTCTGCATCGAATCCGCGGGGTTCGCGGTCAACGAAGACGACGACGAGCCCACCGCGGCGCTCGTGGTGCAGGTAGGACTGCTGCCTGACCGTCGGTGTCATGATGATCGCATCGACGCGTCGTTGGCTGAACGCGAATACCAGATCCTTTTCGCGCTCTGGATTCTCATCGACGCTCGCGGCGAACACCGCCACTGCGCGCTCGCGGGCTATCTCCTCAATCCCGCGGTGGACCGAGGAGAAGAACGGGTTCGAAACATCCTCGAAGATCACGCCGATCGTCGCGGTCTTGCGGTCGGATCGCCGCAGATTGCTGGCCGTGAGGTCGTGGCGGTAGTCGAGATGGCCAGCCGCTCGCTCCACCTTCGCGACGAGGTCCCCCGATACGCCAGACTCACGATTGACGACCCGCGAGACCGTCTTGAGGCTGACGCCCGCCAGCGCCGCGACATCCCGCATCGTCGGGCGCGACCGCAGCGCCTCGCCCGGTGTCGGGGCATTAGATAACGTTGTCATTACGAAAGTCAGTATTGCAGATCCCCCGGTTGACAGCACAAGTGTCTGGCCATAGAAATAGAAGACACCGTTGTCATGAACGTGCATTTTTGGCTTATCGACGAGCATGGCGGCGCTGGGGGTCCTCGGACTCCGAGAAACACAACCAACCAACACCTTGAAGGGAAACCACATGATCAACCGCGTTACTCGCGGGCGCGCCTTTGCCGCTGTTGCGGCATTCGGCGTAGCTTCGATGGTGCTGGCGGCATGCGGCGGCAGTTCCACGTCGACCGAATCCTCCGCAGCGCCAGCAGCATCAGCAGCATCAGCAGCCCCGGCAGACTCAGCGGCCCCGGCAGAGGGCGGCCAGCCAGTCGCGGTCTCCCTCATCACGAAGGACTCGAGCAACCCGTTCTTCGTCGCCATGCAGGAGGGCGCGAAGGCCACCGCCGCCGAGATTGGCGTCGACCTGACTGTCGGTTCCGGCAAGGCCGAGGGCGACGACCAGGGTCAGATCGACCTCATCGAGAACGCCATCGCGCAGGGCCAGAACGGCATCCTCATCACGCCGATGTCGGTCAACGTCAATGACGCCATCAAGAAGGCTCGCGACGCCGGCCTCTTCGTCATTGCCCTCGACACGCCGACCGATCCGCCGGACGCCGTCGACATCACCTTCGCGACCGACAACTGCCTCGCCGGCGAGGCGATTGGTCAGTGGGCCGCAGGCAAGTTGAACGGCGAGAAGGCCGTCATTGCCCGTCTGGTGATCTTCAACGACCGCATGGTCTCGGTTGACTACTGCCGCGACAACGGTTTCCTCAAGGGCATGGGCATCGACACCGTCGACCCCACGATCATGGGTGACGAGGCCACTACAGGAACGTACGCCACCGGCGCCGGCGGCGACTACGAGATCGTCTGCCTCGAGGCCACTGGTGCCAACGAGGAGGGTGGCCGTAAGGGCATGGAGACTTGCCTTTCCAAGAACCCGGACATCAACGTGATCTACACGATCAACGAGCCGACCGCGTTCGGTGCCGCTGCGGCACTTGAGGCTGCCGGAAAGGTGATTGGCAAGGACGTCTACATCGTGTCGGTCGACGGCGGACTCGCCGGCGTCGAGGCTGTCAAGAAGGGCCAGATCCAGGCCACCTCGCAGCAGTACCCGCTGCGCATGGCAGCCCTCGGTGTCCAGGCCATCTACGACATCGTGAACTCGGGCACCAAGCCGGAGAACACCTCGGCTGACGGCACGTTCTTCGACACGGGCGTCACCCTTTGCACCGACGATCCCATGGAGACGGTCACGGCCGCTCCGCAGGAGCCGGCGCAGTACTGCATCGAGAACGCCTGGGGCTAAATCCCAGCAGGTCAACCGCGGGGCAGCCATCTCTTTGATTGCTGCCCCGCGGCGCACCTAGTTCGATAACGTCATATTCATCTTGTCCAGCCGTACGAAAGGGCCCTCGTGAGTCAGACACCTACGGTCACTGTGGACCTCGCCGAGGAATTCATGGCGCCTCGGACCCCGATGCAGCGCATTCAGGCGCTCCTCCACCGGTACCCCTACATCAGTCCACTCGTAGTGCTCGTGGTCGCGATGGTCATTTTCGCGCTCATCAACTCGAGATTCCTGCTGCCGGGCAACCTGTCCTTCCTCACCCAGCAAACGGTCGTCGTCGGCACCTTGGCCATCGCACAGACCCTCATCATTCTCACCGCCGGCATCGACCTGAGCATCGGCGCCATCATGGTCTTCGGCCAGATGGTCATGGCCAATCTCGCCGTTTCGGTGACAGCGTCCAACGTCCTGCCAATCGCCGGCCAGAACCCCATCATCGCCATCCTGCTTGGCATCCTCGCTGCCGTCCTCGCGGGTTGTCTCAACGGTTTCCTCATTACGCGTTTCCGGCTCCCACCATTCATCGTCACCCTCGGAACGCTCTCCGTGTTCACGGCCATCACCTTGATCCTGTTCAAGGCCAGAACTATTCAGGGCCCGGAGATCCCCGACGCGCTGAAGTTCCTGGGCAAGACCATTCAAATCGGCAGTTTCCAGCTCATGTACGGCGTCATCTTGATGGTGATCCTCTTTGCGATCTTCTCCTACATCCTGCGCTACACCGCCTGGGGCCGTCACATCTATGCGGTCGGAGACGACCCGGTCGCTGCCGAACTCTCCGGCATCAACGTCAATCGCGTCATCTTCAGTGTCTACGCAGTCGCCGGTCTCATCATGGGTATCGCTTCTTGGATCTACATCGGCCGCGTTGGTTCCGCCTCGCCAAACGCAGACCCGCTGATCAACCTTGACACAATCACCGCAGTGGTCATTGGTGGCGTGTCCTTGTTTGGCGGGCGCGGCACGCTCATCGGGACCTTCATTGGCGCGTTCATCATTACCGTCGTCGAGAACGGCCTGGCGCTC
>WLOY01000075.1 GCA_009699015.1 Actinomycetota bacterium
GCTGACCGAACGGTGCTGCACGACCGCGGCCGGGTCATGGTCGCAGACCGTCGAGCCCGCCTCGACGCGCCCGGCCTTGGCGAGCACCCCGGCCGCTGTGAGCAGATCCTCGACGAGCGTGGTCTTGCCTGATCCGGTCGGACCTACGAGGACCACGTTTCGGATCCCGGACTCGCTGGACGGCACGGGGGCCATCCACCTCTTGTCTGCCATGTCGAGCCCCTCTGCGAAGACAGCGTGACCGCTGTCGCCCTCAGCCTCCCGCGTGGGCCCCCTTCGAGGCAACCGCGCAAGCATTCAGGGCGGGCCGGATTCACCGGATAGCATCAGAGCCCTCGAGTCCGGCGCGCGGACCCTTCGCTCAGGAGAGCAATGCTCAACAATCCGGCTGCCAGAAGACTGGCCAGTGGAGTGATCGAACCCCCGGCACGGCTCCTCCTTCGCCTGCATGTGTCACCCGACGCCGTCACCGTCTTCGGCACGGTCGGGGCGGTCGTCTCGGCACTCGTGTGCTTCCCTGCAGGGCGGTTCGGACTCGGGGTCCTGCTCATCGCCGTCTTCGCGCTGAGCGACCTCATCGACGGCACGATGGCACGGATGGCCGGCACGAGCGGGCCGTGGGGGAACTTCCTCGACGCCACCCTCGATCGTGTCGCCGATGGCGCCATCTTCGGCGGGCTCCTCATGTGGGGGGTGTTCCAGGGTGACGCCGGAACGGCGGCGGCTGCCACGCTCGCGCTCGTCACCGGCCAGGTCACCTCGTATGCCAAGGCAAGGGCAGAGGCGGTCGGGGCCACGGCGAATGTCGGGATCGCCGAGCGGGCCGAGCGTCTCATCATCGCCCTGATAGCGGCGTTTCTCACCGGGTTGGGCGTTCCCTACGTGCTTCCCGCGGCCCTGTGGCTCATCGGCGGACTGGGCGTCGTGACGATCGTCCAGCGGATGGTCGTCGTCCGTCGGCAGCTCCGCCCATGAGCGGCGTCGCCGACGCCGTCACCGAATGGGGATTCGAGGCCGGCTGGAGCATCACCAAGCGACTGCCCGAAGGGGCATCGCGCCGGACGTTTCAACTCATGGCCGATCAGATGTGGCGCCGTCGCGGCCCCTCCGTCGTGCAAGTCGAGCGGAATCTCGCGCGCGTCGACCCCGCGTGGACGCCGGACGAGATCCGCGAGCTCAGCCGCGAGACCCTGCGCGGATACCTGCGCTACTGGAACGAGGCCTTTCGGCTTCCGTCGTGGTCGCCTGAGCGGATCCGCGACACGTTCGACCTCGAGAACAAGGAATGGATGGACGAGGCGGTCCGGACAGGTACCGGTGCGATCCTCGTGCCGGGGCACATGGCGAACTGGGATCACGCGGGCGCATGGGCCGCGCTGCGATACGGCGGCATCACGACGGTCGCGGAGCGGCTGAAGCCCGAGGGATTGTTCGACCAATTCCTCGCCTACCGTCAAACCCTCGGCATGGAGGTCTTTCCGCTCGGCCACCCCGACCTCGTCCGCGACCTCGCCCGGCGGATCAACGAGGGACGCATCGTCGCGCTCCTCGGCGATCGAGACATCAGCCGAAACGGGATCGAGGTGTCCTTCTTCGGTCAGCCTGCCTCGATGCCCGCCGGTCCGGCGATCCTGAGCCTCATGACGGGTGCGCCGCTCTATCCGGTCTCGATGTGGTTCGACGGCGATCGGGTCGACGGCCACATCTACGAGCGGGTCGTCGCCCCGACGGGAGTGGACCGCAGTGAGCAGATCAGGCAGATGACCCAGCAGGTCGCCCACTGCTACGAGGACGGCATCCGCAAGCGACCGACCTCGTGGCACATGCTGCAGAAGGTCTGGCTCGCGGACCTGAATCCCCGGACACCGTGAAGGACGCCCGTCCATGAAGGTCACCCGTCCATGAAGGTCACCCGTCCATGAAGGTCGGAATCGTCTGCCCGTACTCGTGGGATGCGCCGGGCGGCGTGCGATCGCATGTCGCCGACCTCGCCCTCGCGCTCATGGGCCACGGCCACGAGGTGAGCGTGCTCGCGCCGGTCGACGACGGCATCGACCTCCCGGATTGGGTTGTCAACGGCGGACGGCCCGTGGCCGTGCCCTACAACGGATCAGTGGCGCGCGTGAACTTCGGCTTCGGTGCCACAAGGTCGGTCCGCCGCTGGATCCAGGAGGGCGACTTCGACGTGCTCCACGTGCACGAGCCGGTGGCGCCCGGGCTGTCGATGCTCGCCTGCTGGGTGGCGCGCGGGCCGATGGTTGCCACCTGGCACTCGTCGCACGCCCGTTCCAGGATCCTCTCGGCCGGGTACTACATCGCGCAGACGGCGATGGAGAAGCTGAGCGGCCGAATCGCCGTGAGCGAGCAGGCCCGCCGAACCCTCGTCGGGCACCTCGGCGGCGATGCCGTGCTCATCCCCAACGGGGTGCGAGTCGCCGAATACTCGACGGGGCCACTGCTGGACCTTGTCGATCCGACGCGGCCTTCCATCATGTTCCTGGGCCGTGTCGATGAGCCACGCAAGGGATTCGCCGTCCTGCTGTCAGCCCTGCCTGCCATCGTCGAGGCGGTGCCCGACCTCCAGGTCATCGTCGTCGGTCCGGGCGACCTCGATGAGCTGCGATCAGCGCTCGACCCTGGCCTGGCCTCGCACATCGAGTTCCTCGGCAGGGTGTCGGATGAGGTGAAGGCAAGTGCCCTTCGATGCGTCGACGTGTACGTCGCGCCCCACACCGGCGGTGAGTCATTCGGCATCGTGCTCATCGAGGCGATGGCATCCGGGACCGCGGTCGTCGCTTCCGACATCCCGGCTTTCCGGCAGGTCCTCGAGGAAGGGGTGTCCGGCGCGCTGTTCGAAAGCGAGAATCCACAGGCCCTCGCGGCCGAGGTCATCCGGGTGCTCGCCGACCCCGCGCTTCGCACGGAGTTCGAGGTGCAGGGCTGGCGCCGGGTGCAGGAGTTCGACTGGGATGTCGTCGTCGACGACGTCATCGCCGTCTACGAGAGCGTGACGGTCGGCGGCGAGAAGGTGACGACCGACCTGCGCGGCCAGATCGTCGGCCGTCTCGGCGGAAGGAGCACCTAGGTGAATCCGGTCATCCTTTGGCTCATCGGCATCTTCGTCGTGCTCCTTGGCTGGTACCTGAGCAGCACCGCCGGCCGCCTTGACCGGCTGCATCGCAAGATCGACATCTCACGGCTGGCCCTCGACGCGCAACTGCTCCGGCGATCATCAGTCGCCCTCGAGCTCTCGTCCTCGGGGATCCTGGATCCGGCGACGAGCATCCTCCTCGCGGATGCCGCCCACCGTGCCCGGACCGCGAGCGATGTCGACGATGCAGCCCGTTCCCGGGCCGAATCAAACCTCACCGCGGCGCTCGATGCCGCCCTCGAGTACCCCGACGACGTCGCTGAGGTGAGGAGCGATCCGGCGGGCGCCGAGCTCCTCGACGAGCTCGACGCCGCGATTCGCCGGGTCGAGCTCTCCCGCCGATTCCTCAACGATGCCGTTCGCGCGTGCCGCCAGGTGCGCGGCCAGCGGGCGGCCCGATGGTTCTGGCTCGCGGGCCGCGCAGCGCTGCCGCTGT
Organism: Actinomycetota bacterium; assembly: GCA_009699015.1. Taxonomy (GTDB): domain Bacteria; phylum Actinomycetota; class Actinomycetes; order S36-B12; family S36-B12; genus WLND01. The sequence goes on from WLOY01000075.1 coordinate 3,588, forward strand.
CGTGGGAGATGGACGACACCCCGCCGAAGGGGCTGGGGCCCCGGTAGCCGGGACGCCGGCGGAATGGCTCCCCGGCCCGAAGGGTCATAGCATTTGCATATCGAGTCCAGGCCCGTGCCCGACGGACCTGGCATGACAACACTGAGGGGTTCCTGTGTCGAATGTGCCTGCGGTCGTCGGTACTGAGCGCGTCAAGCGGGGCATGGCCGAGATGCTCAAGGGCGGCGTCATCATGGACGTCGTGAACGTCGAGCAGGCGAAGATCGCCGAGGATGCGGGCGCCGTCGCCGTCATGGCCCTCGAGCGGGTCCCCGCTGACATCCGCGCCGAGGGCGGCGTGTCACGGATGTCCGATCCCGACATGATCGATGCCATCGTTGCCGCGGTGAGCATTCCGGTCATGGCGAAGGCGCGCATCGGGCACTTCGCCGAGGCCCAGATCCTGCAGTCGCTCGGCGTCGACTATGTCGACGAGTCTGAGGTGCTGTCTCCGGCCGACTACGCCAATCACATCGACAAGTGGCAGTTCACCGTGCCCTTCGTGTGCGGTGCCACCAACCTCGGCGAGGCCCTGCGCCGGCTGACCGAGGGTGCCGCGATGATCCGGTCCAAGGGCGAGGCCGGCACCGGTGATGTCTCGAACGCGGTCACCCACATGCGCAAGATCCTCGGTCAGATTCGGGCGCTCACCTCGATGTCGAAGGACGAACTGTACGTCGCGGCCAAGGAGCTTCAGGCACCGTACGACCTCGTGAAGGAGGTCGCTGACGCCGGGCGGCTTCCCGTGGTGCTGTTCACCGCAGGTGGCATTGCGACCCCGGCCGATGCCGCGCTCATGATGCAGCTTGGCGCCGACGGTGTCTTCGTCGGATCTGGCATTTTCAAGTCCGGCGATCCCGCGAAGCGAGCCGACGCCATCGTGCAGGCGACCATGCACTTCGACAGCCCCGACGTCGTCGCGAAGGTCTCCCGGGGTCTCGGCGAGGCGATGGTGGGCATCAACGTCGCTGACATCCCGGTCCACCATCGGCTGGAGGATCGGGGCTGGTGACAACGCCCCCGCGAATCGGGGTGCTTGCTCTCCAGGGGGACGTGAGGGAGCACGAGTCGGCCCTGTCAGCGGTGGGGGCGGACGTCGTTCGGGTTCGCTCCACTGAGCAACTCGCCCTCGTCGACGGGCTGGTCATCCCGGGCGGCGAGTCCACGACGATGTCGAAGCTCGCGCTCAGCACCGGGCTCCTCGAGCCGCTTCGCGAGGCCAGGCGCTCCGGGATGCCGATGTACGGGTCGTGCGCAGGGATGATCATGCTCGCCGACCGGGTCACCGATGCGCGACCGGACCAGGAGACGATCGGTGGACTCGACATCACCGTCCGCCGAAACGCGTTCGGCCGTCAGGTCGACTCCTTCGAGACCGATATCGGCATCGCGGGCGTCGGCCCTGATCCTGTTCACGCCGTTTTCATCCGTGCGCCGTGGGTCGAATCGGCGGGCCCGGAGGTCGAGGTGCTCGGCACGATCGAGTCCGGGGACGACGCAGGTACGATCGTGGCGGTCCGCCAGGGCCAGCTGCTCGCCACGTCATTCCATCCGGAGTTGACCGGCGATCATCGCATCCACCGCATGTTTGTCGAGATTGTGAGGCGCAGCCGATGAGCGGCCACTCCAAATGGGCCACCACGAAGCACAAGAAGGCCGTGGTCGATGCCCGCCGCAGCAAGGTGTTCGCCCGCCTGATCAAGAACATCGAGGTCGCCGCCCGGATGGGCGGTGGTGACGTCGCCGGAAACCCGACCCTCTACGACGCGATCCAGAAGGCACGCAAGACCTCGGTGCCGCTCGACAACATCGAGCGCGCGGTGAAGCGCGGCAGCGGAGCCGAGGCGGGGGGAGCCGACTGGCAGACGATCATGTACGAGGGCTACGGGCCCAGCGGCGTGGCGGTGCTCATCGAATGCCTCACCGATAATCGCAACCGCGCTGCGTCAGAGGTGCGAGTCGGCATGACCCGCAACGGCGGATCCATGGCGGATCCCGGTTCGGTCGCCTACCTGTTCAGCCGCAAGGGCGTCGTCATCGTTCCCAAGGGGGAGGGGACCACCGAGGATTCGCTCCTAGACGTTGTCCTCGACGAGGGTGCCGAGGAGGTCAACGACCTCGGCGAGAGCTTCGAGGTCGTGTGCGAGGCCACGGACCTGGTGAAGGTGCGGTCTGCGGTTCAGGCTGCGGGCATGGACTACGAGTCGGCCGACGCCACGCTCCTGCCGAGCGTCACGGTTCAACTTGACGAGGAAGGCGCCCGAAAGGTGTTCCGGCTCCTCGAGGCCCTTGACGAAATCGACGACGTCCAGAACGTCTACGCGAATTTTGACGTGAGTGACGACGTCATGGCGGCCATCGACTGACCCTTCCACCCACTAGCCTTAGAACATACGTTCGTATCATCGGACGTGAGTCGTTCGGTCGGGCTCCTGTGGGTCCCGTGAGGGAGGGTGCATCATGCGCGTGCTCGGAGTGGACCCCGGCCTGACCCGGTGCGGTGTGGCAGTGGTGGAGGGTGCTCCCGGGCGCACGCTCGTCGCGCGGCACATCGGCGTGCTCACCACCGGCGCCGACGTTGACATTTCTCGCCGGCTCGCGAGCATCGAGCGTGGCATCCTCGCCCTGGTGGTCGAATTCGAGCCCGATGTCATTGCCATTGAGCGGGTGTTCAGCCAGCACAACGTGCGAAGTGCCATGGGCACGGCCCAGGCTGCCGCGATGGCGCTCGTCATCGCGGGGCGGCTGGGCCTCCCGGTCGCCATGCACACCCCGACCGAGGTCAAGGCTGCGGTCACGGGCAGTGGCCGTGCGGAGAAGGCCCAGGTCGCGGCCATGGTCGTCCGGCTCCTCAAGCTCGAGTCAGCGCCACGACCGGCAGATGCTGCCGACGCGGCAGCGATTGCCATCTGCCAGATCTGGCGGGGCACTGCCCAGCGGCGCATCAATGAGGCGATGGCGGCGGTCGCCCGATGATCGACTTCATCCGCGGGACCGTGACGGCGGTGCGGCCCGACCGGGTCGTCATCGACATCGGACCGCTCGGGCTCACCGCGATCTGTACCCCGGCAGCCGCATTGAGCGTCCGAGTGGGGGAGCGGGTCGAGCTCATCACCTCGCTCGTCATCCGCGAGGATGGCTGGACCGTCTACGGCTTCCTCGACGCCGATGAGCGGACCGTGTTCGAGCAGGTGCAGACGGTGAGCGGGGTCGGTCCCCGGCTTGCCATGGGACTCCTCGCGACCCTCTCGCCGGACGAACTGCGCCTCGCGGTCGCGCGAGAGGACCTCGCGACCCTCACGAAGGTGCCCGGCGTCGGGCGCAAGGGAGCGAGTCGGCTCGTGCTCGAGCTGAAGGACAAGCTCGGCCCGGCGCAAGGCATTGTCGCGGCCGGGGTGTCGGGCGGCGCACTTGGCGGGGGATGGCAGGCATCGGTCACGGCGGGGCTCACCTCGCTCGGCTGGTCTGCGAAGGAGGCGGAGCAAGCCGTGCTGGCCGTGGCGCCGCTGGCGAAAGCCCCCGACGGGGAATCAGCCGGCCCTGACATCGCAGCCCTCCTCAAGGCAGCCCTTCGCAGCCTGGACCGCTCATGACCGACCGTCTAATCGACGGCGAGCCGGATCCAGAGGATGTCGCCGTCGAGGGCGCCCTGCGGCCGACCCATCTCGACGGCTTCGTCGGGCAGGAACGGGTGAAGTCGCAACTCGGCCTCGTTCTCGAAGCCGCTCGTCGCCGGGGCCGGGCTGCCGACCACGTGCTCATCAGCGGTCCGCCGGGGCTGGGCAAGACGACCCTCGCCTTCATCATCGCCGCGGAGCTCGAGGCGCCCCTGCGCATCACGTCGGGCCCCGCGCTCCAGCACGCGGGTGACATCGCCGCCGTGCTGTCGAGCCTGCAGCCGGGTGAGGTGCTCTTCCTCGACGAGATTCACCGCACCGCCCGCCCTGCTGAGGAGATGCTCTACCTGGCGATGGAGGACTTCCGGGTCGATGTCGTCGTGGGCAAGGGAGCGGGTGCCACGGCTATTCCCCTGGAGATCGCCCCCTTCACCCTCGTCGGCGCCACGACCCGCGCGGGACTGCTGCCGAGCCCGCTCAGGGACCGCTTCGGGTTCACCGCCCATCTGGACTTCTACGACCCCGCGGACCTCGAGATCATCCTCCAGCGGTCAGCGAGGCTGCTCGGGGTGGACCTGCGGGAGGCGGGGGCGATCGAGATCGCAGGGCGGTGCCGCGGCACGCCGCGCATCGCAAACCGCCTGCTGCGGCGAGTGCGGGACTGGGCGCAGGTCCATGGCGATGGTGTTGTCGATCAGCGCTCAGCGTCGGCAGCGCTTGAGCTCTACGAGGTTGACGCGCTCGGCATGGACCGCATCGACAGGGCCGTCCTCGATGTGCTCATCCGCCGATTCGGGGGAGGCCCGGTGGGCCTGTCCACCCTCGCGGTCGCCGTTGGAGAGGAGCCGGAGACGGTCGAGACGGTCGCCGAGCCCTTCCTCGTACGGCTCGGCATGATCATCCGGACACCACGCGGCCGGGTGGCCACGCCCGCCGCATGGCAGCATGTGGGCGTGGCGCCAGTGCTGCCTGCGCAATCAATGCTCGACCTCGGCGACTAGGGTTACCTTCTATCGTCAAACCTCGGGAGAATCGTGGACTTCGTCACCATCGTGCCGCTGCTGCTCATCGGCGTCGTGTTCTACCTGCTCGTGCTCCGGCCGCAGAAGGCACGGCAGAAGGCCCAGGCGGCGATGATCTCCGCAGTTGCCCCGGGATCGTCGATCATGACAACCGCCGGAGTGTTCGGCACCGTGGTCGCGAGCTCAGCGGACGAGGTGAGCGTGGAGATCGCGACCGGAGTTGTCATCCGGATGCTCCCGGCCGCCATCGCGAAGGTGATCCCGGCCGAGGAGCCTGCATCTGACAGCGCGGCGGGCAGCCTCGACAAGCCGTCATCTGACGACTCCGCACAGTAAGGAACGTTCGTGGCGCCTCCCGCAACAACGAAGCCCCTGCGCGCGCTCATTGCCCTCGCAGTCATCATGCTCGGCCTGATCGCATGGGCTTTTTGGCCGGGCACCGATTCCACCGTCCGCCTCGGCCTCGACCTCCAGGGCGGCACGCAGGTGATCTTGCTGCCGAAGCCGGTGTCGGATGGCGCGAGCATCACCGACGAGCAGCTTCAGCAGACCGTGGCGATCATCCGGCAGCGCGTGGATGGCTTAGGGGTCGCCGAGGCTGAGGTCACGACCCAGGGCAGCGGGGACGGAGCAGCCATCGTCGTGTCCGTGCCGGGCACGAGCCAGGACCGACTCGTCGATCTCGTGCAGAAGACCGCCCTGCTCGACTTCAGGCCCGTCTACTCGATCGACAACCCCGCACCTGTTCCCACGGCCGCCCCGTCGGATTCCGCGTCGGCGTCGCCGACCCCAGCTTCGGCAGCTTCGGCATCGTCGGCGGCTTCGGCATCTCCCGCGGCTTCCGCTGCTTCGGCATCTCCCGCGGCTTCGCCTGCAGCGAGCCCATCAGCCTCCGCGCCGATCGGAACAACGGACATCGTCCAGGCGCCCGAGAACTCCCCTGAGTTCCAGGCCGGGGTCGCAACCCTCGACTGCACGAACCCGGAGGCATACTCCGGCGGAACGCCTGACGACCCGGCGCTGTGGCTCGGCACCTGTGACCAGACCGGCACGGTGAAGTACACCCTCGAGCCCGCCTTCATCAAGGGCACGAACGTCACCGGGGCGAGCGCGGTACTGCCCCAGGGCGGCGTGGGCTGGGTGGTGTCGCTCGAGTTTGACGGCGAGGGCGCCAAGGCTCTCGGTGATGCCTCGACCAAGCTCTCGGCGCTGCCCGATTGCGGTCAGGGCGCAAGTCCCTGCAATGCCTTTGCGATCGTGCTCGACGGCGTGGTGACCTCGGCGCCGCGGTTCAACGAGCCAATCCTCGGTGGCCAGGCGCAGATTGAGGGCAACTTCACCGCCCAGGAGGCGAACGACCTCGCGAACATCCTCAAGTACGGTGCACTGCCGGTCACGCTCGAGGCGGTCGACATCACCTCAGTGTCGCCGACCGTCGGAAGCGAGCAGCTTCGCGCAGGACTCCTCGCCGGCCTGCTCGGCCTCGTCCTCGTCATGGTCTACCTCATCGTGTACTACCGCGCACTCGGCGTCGTCGCGATGATCTCGCTGATTCTGGCGGCAGGCATCTCGTACCTCGTGTTCGTGGTGATGAGCAAGAGCATCGGCCTCACCCTGACGCTCGCGGGCGTTGCGGGAGCGATCGTGGCGATCGGCATCACAGCCGACTCGTTCATCGTGTACTTCGAGCGAATCCGAGACGAGATCCGCGAGGGCCGCACGCTCCGGCAGGCATGTGCGTCAGGATGGGTGAGGGCGCGCCGAACGCTGCTCGCGGCGGACTTCGTGTCGCTGCTCGCGGCCGTGGTGCTGTACCTGCTCTCGGTCGGCAGCGTGCGAGGGTTCGCCTTCGTGCTCGGGCTCACAACCGTCATTGACGTGCTCGTGGCCTTCTGGTTCACGCACCCGATCGTCGTCCTCCTTGGTCGTGCCGGATGGATGCAGCGGGGCTCCCGCTGGACCGGGCTGGACCCTGATCGTCTCGGAGCACCGAGCATGGCGGGGGCGATTGCCCGACAAGGCCGCCGCCACGAGCCGAAGGAGGTGCCAAACCCATGAGCAAGATGTCCGGCCTCGGCCACCGTCTCTACAGCGGGCAGATGTCGATCGACTTCATTGGTCGTCGTCGCACCTGGTACGTCGTCTCGGCGATCATCCTTCTTGTCTCCGTGGGCGCGCTGCTCACCCGCGGGCTCAACCTCGGCATCGAGTTCCGCGGTGGCGCCGATTTCGCCATCCCCTCAGCGACGTGCAGTATCGAGCAGGCCCGGGTGGTCGCGGAGGAGGGCAGCGGCGCCCAGTCCATCGTCACCGAGACCGGCAACGGCACGATCAGGGTTCAGACCGAAGCGCTCACGCCTGCGGAAAGCTCCGTGCTCGCCGGCGAGCTTGCATCGGCGTGCGGTGTTGCGAAGGACGACATCAAGGTCCAGGTGGTGGGGCCAACCTGGGGTGCTGAGATCTCGAAGAAGGCATTGCAGGGCCTCGTCGTCTTCCTCCTTCTCGTCACGATCTTCCTGTCGATCTACTTCGAGTGGCGAATGGCGGTGGCGGCGCTCGTCGCGCTCGCGCACGACCTTGTCATCACGATCGGGATCTACGCCCTCACCGGCCTAGAGGTGACGCCAGCCACCGTGATCGGCGTGCTCACCATCCTGGGCTTCTCGCTCTACGACACTGTCGTCGTGTTCGACAAGGTCCGTGAGAACACCCGCGGCATCACCGGCCAGTCCATGCTGACGTACTCCGATGCCGCGAACCTCGCGGTGAACCAGACGTTGGTGCGAAGCATCAACACGTCGATCGTGGCATTGCTGCCGGTCCTGTCGATCATCGTCGTCGGAGCGGGTCTCCTCGGCGCGGGCACGCTGCTCGACCTCGCGGTGGCACTTGCCGTCGGCATGGCAGCCGGGGCCTACTCGTCGATCTTCATCGCGACCCCGATTCTCGCGCAGATGAAGAATGCCCAGCCGGAGATCAAGTCGCTTGCGGCGCGAGTCCTGGCGCGTCGTTCTCAGGCGGCGAAGGCGGCTGCGGCCGGTGACACCACTGTCGGCGCCGGTTCGACCCTGCGGCAGCAGCCGAAGCGTCCGCCGCGGTCCCGTCGGGGCAAGAGCTGAGTCATGGAGGCCGATGACGAGGCTGTCGTCCGGTCGTGCATCCGCGTGGTGCAGGACTGGCCGAAGGCCGGGGTGTCCTTCCAGGACCTCAGTGGCGTGATGGCCGATGCCCGGGCGTTTCGAATCGTCGTCGATGCGCTGGCGCGCCGGGTTGACGGGCTGGGGGTCGACTCGGTCATCGGCATCGAGGCGCGGGGATTTCCCTATGGTGCGGCGCTGGCGCACCACCTCGGCGCCGGATTCATCACGATGCGGAAGCCGGGCAAGCTCCCCGGCCTCGTCCACGCCCGCGAATATGAACTCGAGTACGGGAGCGCCACGCTGGAACTGCATCAGGATGTGGTGGGCCCCGGTCATCGGGTGGTTATCGTCGATGACGTCCTGGCGACAGGCGGCACGGCGGGTGCTGCCGTAGACCTCGTCGCGCTCTGCGGTGCGCAGATGGTGGCCCTGCTTGTCGTCATGGACCTCCCCTTCCTCGGGGGTCGCAGTGTCCTCGAAGCACGGGGGACCGTCGTGCACGCACTGCTGGCCCCCGCGCCCGGGTAGACTCGACTCGTAGCGCAAGGAGTGCCCGTGTCGAATCAGGTGTCGCCGCCGACGGAGCAAGCAACCGCTGTCGCTCCGTATGCTGGTGCGCCCGACGCCGGCGGGCTTCGGGCGAGGATCGCCAGATTCGCAGGTCCGCGAAGGCTGCATCCGGAGCTCGAGCCCCTCCTGCGCACCCTGCGCCAGTACCATCCCAAGAGCGACACCAAGCTTATCGAGCGTGCCTACGAGACTGCTGCCTACCTGCACCGCGACCAGCGCCGGCGCAGCGGCGAGGCCTACATCACCCACCCGCTCGCCGTGGCCACCATCCTCGCCGACCTCGGAATGAGTGCTTCCACCCTGGCAGCGGCGCTCCTCCATGACACGGTCGAGGACACCGGCTACTCGATCGATGCGCTCCGGGAGGATTTCGGCGAGGAGGTCGCGCAGCTCGTCGATGGCGTGACAAAGCTCGACAAGGTCAAGTACGGGGAGTCTTCGGCCGCCGAGACGGTCCGCAAGATGGTCGTCGCGATGGCCCGCGACATCCGAGTGCTCGTCATCAAGCTGGCGGATCGCCTCCACAACATGCGAACCCTGCGATGGATGCCTGAGGAGAAGCAGCAGGTGAAGGCGCGCGAGACACTCGAGATCTACGCGCCGCTCGCACATCGCCTCGGCATGAATGCGGTGAAATGGGAGCTCGAGGATCTCGCCTTCGCCACCTTGTACCCGAAGATGTACGACGAGATCGTGCGACTGGTCGGGCAGCGCGCCCCGTCGCGAGACCAGTACCTCACCCTCGTGCTCGACGAGATCGATGCCGACCTGCGCAAGAGCAAGGTGAAGGCGAATGTGACGGGGCGGCCGAAGCACTACTACTCGGTGTACCAGAAGATGATCGTCCGCGGCCGCGACTTCGCAGATATCTACGACCTCGTCGGGGTCCGGATTCTCGTCGACAGCGTGCGTGACTGCTACGGGGCACTTGGCATCATTCATGCGAGATGGAGCCCGGTCCCGGGCAGGTTCAAGGACTTCATCGCGATGCCGAAGTTCAACATGTACCAGTCACTTCACACGACCGTCATCGGACCTGAGGGCAAGCCGGTCGAACTGCAGATCCGTACGCACGACATGCACCGTGCCGCTGAGTTCGGTGTCGCCGCCCATTGGCGTTACAAGCAGGATGCCGGGGCGAAGGCAAGCCCTGATGATTTCGGATGGCTGCGCCAGTTGATGGAGTGGCAACGCGAAACCGAGGATCCTGACGAGTTCATGGACTCCCTGAGGTATGACCTCGGGTCCTCTGAGGTGTTCGTATTCACGCCGAAGGGCGACGTCGTCGCTCTCGCCACCGGGGCGACCCCCGTGGATTTCGCCTACTCGGTGCACACCGAGGTTGGGCACAGGTGCGTCGGCGCTCGCGTCAACGGCAAGCTCGTGCCCCTGGAGTCAACCCTCACGAACGGGGACGTCATCGAGATCTTCACCTCGAAGGCGGAGGGAGCCGGCCCGAGCCGCGACTGGCTCGGCTTCGTCTCGTCAGCACGGGCGAAGAGCAAGATCAAGGCATGGTTCTCTCGAGAGCGCCGCGATGAGGCCATCGAGGCTGGTAAGGATTCGATCGTCCGCGCAATGCGCAAGCAGGGCCTTCCGCTGCAGCGAATGATGACGAACGCGGCGCTCACGAGCATCGCCGTCGACCTCCATCAGATCGACGTGTCCGGGCTCTACGCGTCGATCGGCGAGGGCCGCGTGTCTGCTGCGACGGTCATCCAGCGCCTCGTCGATGCGGCAGGCGGGGCTGAGGCTGCGGCTGACGAGGCCGCTGATGCCCTCATTCCTGCGAGCTTTCAGCGCCAGCGGGCGCGCACATCCAGCGACGTCGGGGTTGTCGTCAAGGGCGCCGACGATGTGTGGGTCAAGTTGTCGAAGTGCTGCACGCCAGTCCCGGGCGACGACATCCTCGGATTCGTCACCCGAGGCTCGGGGGTCTCGGTGCATCGCACTGACTGCGTGAATGTCCCGGAGCTTCGTGTCGAACCCGATCGCATTGTCGAGGTCGAGTGGGCGCCCAGCGCGACGAGCCTGTTCCTCGTGAATATTCAGGTTGAGGCACTCGACCGCGCCCGACTCCTGAGCGATGTCACCAGGGCGCTGTCAGACATGCACGTGAATATCCTCAGCGCGTCGGTCACCACCTCGCGCGACCGCATCGCATTGTCGCGATTCACCTTCGAGATGGCCGACCCCAAGCACATGGGTTCAGTGATCAAGGCCGTGCGCAATGTCGAAGGCGTCTACGACGCCTATCGGGTGTAGGGACGAGCGACCCCCTCAGCCCTTGAACTCCGCAGCCGCTGCCTCAGCGGCACCAAGGAGTGCCCGGGTACTCGCGATGGATGCGTCAATGCGCTCCACCTCGACGAGGTCGCCCTTGTCGAGGGCCTTGGCCCGCTTGGCCTCGAGCTTGGCGATGCCGTCGGTGAAGGCATTCGCCGTGGACTCCGCGCGGGCGCGAGTCTCGGGGTTGGTGCGCTTCCAGATCTCGGCCTCGCTGCCGCGGACGGCATCCTCGACCTTCTTGAGTCGGCGCTCGAGGCGGTCGCGATCAGCTCGGGGGAGGTCGCCGACCCTCTCCCAGCGTTCGCTGATACCCCGAAGGGCGCGCTTGGCGGACGAGGTGTCGGTGACGGGCAGGAGCGCCTCGGCCTCGGCGACGAGCGCCTCCTTGGCCGGAACGTTCTCCTTGAGCGCATCCTCCTGCGCTGTTTCCGATGCGGTCTTCGCGGCGTAGAACACGTCCTGCGCGCCCTTGAACCGCTTCCAGAGCTTGTCCTCATCCAGCTTCGAGGAGCGCGGGGCATCCTTCCAAGCGGTCATGAGATCGCGTAGCTTTCGGCCGGTACCGACCCAATCGGTGGAGGTACCGAGTGCCTCAGCCTGCGCGATGAGCTCGCGCTTGCGCGCGACGGCGACCTTGCGCTCGGAGTCGAGTTCGGCGAAATGGGCACGGCGTGCCTTGTCGAACTGGGCGCGCGCGGCGCTGATCCGCTTCCACATGGCCTGCTCACCGGCGCGATCGGCGTGGGGAAGAGACTTCCATTCCTCGATCATGGTCGCAAAGCGCTCGCTGGTCGACTTCCAGGAGGTGGAATCGGCAAGTGCCTCTGCCTCGACGGTGAGCGCCTCGCGGGCTACGGCTGCGCGAGCCCGCTGCTCTGCCTTCTGCGCCTGCGCCGCGGCCTTCGCGGTGGCGATCGAGGCCTCAAGCGCATCGCACTGGGCCTCGAGAGCGGCGATGTCGCCGACAAAGGAGCGACCGGCGAGACCCTCGCGAACCTTGGCGAGCACGAGCAGCGCCTGCTCGCCGCTTGCCTTGCCGTCCTTGAGGCGCCGGCTCACGAGGTCTATCTCGACGACGAGGTCGTCGTACTTGCGTCCGAAGAAGGCCAGTCCCTCGGCGGGGGGACCTGCTGCCCACTGGCCGACGAGGAGTTCGCCCTCGGGTGCCGTGAGATACACGGTGCCGTCGTCGGTGACACGGCCGAACCTGCTCGGATCGCTGCCCTGCTTGACTGCCGGCGGTCGCATGCCCCCGGGGGTGGGCACCGACGAGGGAGCCAGCACAGCGCCTGCAGCGCGATGCGGCAGTGAGGCTGGGGTGGGCACGGGTGCCGTGCCTGGAGCCGTGGCCTCGTCCATCAGGAAACCTGCCTATCTCGTGGGATCACGGGTACATCTTGCACTAACGGCCTGAATGTCATGCGGCGCTGACGGATGCCGACTCGATGACCACCGGCTGAACCGGTGGCCCGTCGGATCCGCCGCCCTCGACTCCGAGGGCGGCAATCTGCTGAACGAGGTCAAGGCCCTCGGTGACGGTGCCCCAGATGGTGTAGCCGGAAGGGAGGCTGGTGTCGCCGTAGACGATGAAGAACTGGGACCCGGCCGTGCCTGGTCCGGCATTGGCCATGGCCACGGTGCCAGCCGGGTAGTTGGCCGAACCCTCGGCCGGCAGGTTCTCGTCGAGGACCGAGTAGCCGGGCCCGCCAGTGCCGTCGCCAGCCGGGTCGCCGCACTGCAGGACGAGGATGCCCGCGGTCGTGAGACGGTGGCACCGGGTCTTGTCGTAGTAGCCCTGCTCGGTGAGGAAGACCTCTGATGCGACGGTGAGCGGGGCGGCGTCCGGAAGGGTTTCGATCGTGATCGGCCCGCAGTTTGTGACGAGGGTTATCCGCGCCGGCTTCTGGGAGAGGGGCGACGGCGCCGGGGCGGTGGCGAACGTCTGGTCATTCGCGCGGATGTCGCTTGGCTCGGCGCACGACAGGGCGGCGGGCGCTGCAGACCCGGAGGGTGCCGGAGTCCCGGAGGGTGCCGCTGATGGCACCGCCTCCGCGACCGGCTCGTCGCTGGATCCGGAGCGACCCACGGCGA
>WLOY01000076.1 GCA_009699015.1 Actinomycetota bacterium
GGGCGATGTGCAGCGGGTGGAAGTCGAAGACGTAGGTTCCTGTGCCCTGGATTGCCTTCTTAAGCACCTCCAGTGAGAACGGAGTGTGATCAACTTCCGGCCAGTTGCGCGCAAACCAGAAGTCCATGTTGTCCATGTAGTAGATCGGGAGTTCCCAGATGCCCCAGGCGGTACGGATAGGAGCGGGCTCGCAGGCGTACAGGCGGGTTTCGTTCGACTGATAGAGATAGCCCTGTCGGGCCCACTCAAGCGAGATGAGGTGGCTTCCGGCGCAGGAGTGCGATCTGATCCCGACTGCGTCAGGCGAGCGTATGTTAGAGATGTCCAGGCACCCGTCGTCGGCGGGAGACGTGGGGTGAGGCCCCCACTCATGGCCCGTCGGTCGCCAGTCGGCCGACGCCTCGTGGATGAAGAAGGTGGAACGAGGCAGGTCGGGGTACCTCTCGAGGAACTCCTGCATCTCGTGGGGAGTCATCCAGTCGGTGTCGAAGGTGAGACAGATCATCATGGCCGCTTTCGCAGGGCATATGCCTGAAGATGGCCACAGTTCACGAGACCGGGGATGGCGAGTTCCATCACTCGCGCCACCTCATTGATCGGGTGGTCGTACCTAGGAGCGTCAGGTGCCACGAGCAGTGGGTGGATCACGCGCCCGATGAGGTAGTATGTGCCGAATCCGCGCCTCTCGAGTAGTTCGAATCGCGTCTCGAGAAACTCCTGAAGTTCGGCTTCGCGGAACTTCAGCGTGAGGAGCCGGTCTCGCCCATCGCCGGGAATGACCGAGAGTCCGACGGCGCCCCTCAGGGCGTTCAGGCGCTCGAGTCCCTCCTCGGTCCCTTCCATCAGAACGAGCGTGCCGCCGGGTTTGAGCACGCGCTCGATTTCAATCAGTGCGGCCTGCTGAAGTTCCCAGTCAAGCAAGGCCATGAGGCAACGATGGCTCGTGACCACGTCGAATGCGGCGTCCGCGAAAGGGAGTTCGACGACCGAGCCGTGGATGAAGTCGACGCGAGACGCGAGAGATGGATCCTCTACAGCTAGAGCCTGCATCGCCTGATCGATCATCCCTTTTGTGTAGTCCAGCCCTGTGACACGCGTCGCCTCGTCTCGCGCATAACGGATCGCCGCGTACCCCATGCCGCAGCCCACGTCGAGAATTCGGTCACCCTCGCGCACGAAGCCGGCCGCGTAGTCGATTTCGAGTTCCCGCAAGAGGAAATCCGATGCGGTTGCGGTGTGGTCGCCGGATGCGGCCACCTCCGCGTACCGGCAAGCCAGGAGTTCATGGTCGTCGATGGTGTCCTCCTCGAATGAGCGGTGCGAGCGCGTTCTCCTGATCGCTAACGAGACGCGCCATTGAGTGCCAGTCGCGGGACCAGGCCAGACCCTGTTCGATCACCTGCTGGCGAGTATCGTGATCAGTAAGCATAATCACCCGATTCACGACGTCTCTGGGCGTGAACACAGAGAGTATCGGAGCAGGAGTCCCGCAGATGTCGCTTGTGCTGGACGGCACATACGACGACAGTACCGGAACCCCACACATGAGCGCCTGCGGTGCGGTGCTGCCGAAGTGCGGAAGAGCCGTCTGGTCAAGCACCGCCAGGCTCTCTCGCATCAACTGGATCAGCACCTGCCGGCCCTGTGGCGGTATCCAGCGGACGATGTCCTCGACCCCGAGTGAGGCGATGAGTGCAAGACTCGAGGGGATTTCGGCACCCCAGCTCGTGAACAGCACAGTGATCTTTCCGTGGAATCTCTGCTTCAGTTCCGGGAGCGCACGGATGTAGAGGTCGGTGCCCTTCACCTTCCAGTCATGGCGGAGGGGACACAGCAGTACAGGGCCGAGGTTTACGCGGGCCCTGAGCAGGATGTCCTTTGCCATGTCCCGGGCCGGCGCCTCAACTTCCGGACGCGGCTGGACGAGGGGATGGATCGTGGGCATCACGCGGGGCAGCCTCTGGCTCCGGGCCGTGGCGACTGAGTCGCCGTTGCTTATCAGCACCCCGGAGGCCGCGCGGTAGCCCCGGAGGGTCATCCGCTGGACGGACGTGGTGCCTTCTAGGGCCCAGCGCAGCGTCCCATGCTCGAAGGCGATGAACGGCCTGCCGGTGAGGCCGGCGATTGCCACCTCCGAGCCAAAGGCCTCGACCGCGTCGTAGGAGTCCATCAGATTCGCCAGCATATTCACCCGAGTGTTCACGCGCCTGAACCGCGACACGGAGGCATTCGCGTAATGAGCTAGTCTTCTGCGCACCCGCATCGGTGCCTGCCCTGGCGTCTTGAGCAGGCGAAAGACGCGCTGGGGAGCAGTCTCGTCGGCAAAAGGCTCATGTACCTGCGGCGTTGGAAGTGGTGGCTGCCACTTGTGAAGGTTGGGCACGGGGTTGCGCACCATGTCCCAGAGTCCTGGCGCGGCGGCGTCACCAGTGTTCCAGGCGTTGAGCATGTCGACGGCCACCGAATACGGAGCCTGGATGAACCATGTTGGGCGCGTGTAGTGCGGAGCACCCGACCGTGACCAGTCTGGTGCTAACTCATCGATCTCACTGCTGTCAAATAACGAATACTCCCATTCCGGGCAGCCCATAGAGTGGTAATAGTCCGCGCACAGGACATCGGCCTCCCAGCCGACTCGGCGCAGGTAGTGCCCAATCAGGAAGGCGTTGTTCGCTACGTTACCGACAAGGAGAACTCGCGGCGCTCGCTCATGCCATCTGGTGAACTCTTGAACCAGCCTTGAAGTCGTGGACTCAGGCTCGTCCATAGGCCATCTCCCAGCCGAAGACGCTGGCCAATGTCGCGAAGTCCAGACCGGCGCAGAAGTACTCAGGATGGAGCACCAGAACACCCAGACTCCTCTGCCCTGCTCGACTGCCGAGTTGTTCAAGGACCGATGCCGAATTGACTGCGTATTGGAAGTCGTGTCGTGCGTAGTCGGCGATTACCCACTCATCTGGGCCGATGGCCCAAATCTCGTATTCGTAGCCGCGGCGAAACCACGGATGTTGCATCAGGTACATGTGCATGAACTCTTCGCTCAGCACTCTGGAGGAGCTCTCGCGGTATTCGAGCTGCGTGTACGTTGGACGACTAAGGTGAGGCTCAGGGAAGTTCGCTTCGTAATGCAAGCCGAGCGACGCCATGTTCGTCAGCGGCTGTCTGTCGCGGGGCAAGCCGTCTACGAACGAGAAGTCCGTGAACACTTGGAAGTTCTCCACGCCGTAGATCCATGCCGTGTTGTGGCTGACGCTCCCCTGGATTGGAATGCCGAGTGATCGTAACCACCGCAGCGAAGCCTTGAGGGACCTAATGGGGTCCATGCCAGTGTCTTGGAGTCCCCAGACGTCATTGTGAAGGCCGACCTCCATACCGGTGAGGGCGATGTGGCAAATGAGTTCCCTTGCCACCTCAGAGGCCCGAACTTGTGGCCGGCCCCAGCGACCCCGGGCCAGATCGAAATATGGCGCCGAGTGGTTCAGGTAGTACGTGGCGGGCACTCCGCACGCTGCGAGCACCGATGCCGTCACGGCCGCAGCGGTAATGGTTCCGCAGCAGTCCACCCGCACGCCCAGTATTGAGGCTGACGCAATTGCCCCGAGTGACTGGAGTTCGTCTTCGAGGTCTTGCGGCCCCCTATCGTGGAAGCGCCATGCGGTTCGCATGTGCACGGGGATGAGTTCCGGGAACAATGCCTGCACCTGCAGGAGGAAGCGACTCAGGTATTCGACATCGTTCGTGAGATCCAGAGCTTCGAGGCTGGCGTGCTGACTTACCTCGGTGGCCGTGAGCCGGGCGGAGGCGGAATCGAGGGGCCCGGTCACAGTGCGTCCGCCCCGGTCATCTTTCGGATGATGATGTGGGCCTCATCTACCCCACTCACCTTAGCGCGGATGCGGACCAGGCGCCACACGCACTCGGGGAAGGAAGTCATCAATTGATTTAAAGCCGGTATCGAGACGCGATTGGAGAAGTATCCCGCTGCGTCAACATACTCGTACTCATGATCGGAAGTCTCTATGGTCTCGCGAGAGCATGAGAAGACAACCCACCTTCGTGAGAGCCTGATCATGTCGTGCACAAACGCATCAATATCAGGAACGTTGTCCACCGTAGCCTGAGAGAACACAACGTCGAAGCGCTCCGATCCGAGGAGTTCGGACACGGGGATCGACTCAAAGTCCTTGCCTGAAAAACGGCTATGCCGTCGCGCCAGGGCCACGGCCGTGGCAGACAGGTCCACGCCGGTGTAAGTGGCCTCTGGAAACTTGTCGATTATCCACTGTGGAAAGAAGACCCCCGCTCCGCAGCCAACTTCTAGGAAGGACTCGCTATCGCGAGCTTCCTTGGCGAACCAGTCGCACAGGAATCGGTGGGACTCAGGTCGGCTGTCGTGCATCCACGTGTACCAGTCACGGTCGGCCGCCGGTGCTCGCCAGATGGATCCGAAGGACTGCGGTTCTGGTCGTCGACGGATGTGAGGTGCGTAGCCGAGAGCCCGCATCATTGGTTGTGCGACAGAGTTGAAATCGTGCTCTTGCTCGCCGGTCCATTCGGGCATGTACTGATCATCAGGAATGTGGTGCACGTGATCAGCGATGGAGTTCCCTCCCTGAGGGAAGTGGGTCCCCCAGAACTGATCATCCACGGCCAGCCCGAGCGCATCTGCAACGGCCGCTGCAGATCTCGCACCGCTCTGCCCCGTCCTCACGATGACCCTAGCATCGTGGTCCGTCGCGTGAAAAGAGTTCAGGTGCCAAGCATTTTGAGCGCTCCACATATAGGAGAACTTGTGGATCCACGTTGTCCGGATCCAGTCGAGGGGGTCGAGCTGACCCGCTCGCGGACGCGGGTGAGCAGTGTCATTGAGGTTGGCCTTGAGCGCAAGGTCCAGAGAGTTGCGCTGCGCCGCTGGCGTGCCCCCCTGCCGCAGAGCATGCTCTCGGTACGCGGCACCGCTATTCCTCTGGTTCCAACTCATCCATGAGGATACGAAATCCCGGCCGTCACGGATGACGTAGATGATTTTCGCGCTATATCGCTCGGCCAGGAGGTGGAGGAAGGGTCCGTAGGTGAAGTTCTGCTCGACGAAGATCCGGGATGTATCCTCCGCTTTGGGGTGCAGGCGCTTGTCAAGTACTCTCAGCGCCTGCATCGACGCCGGCCTTACGCCATTCATGACCAACCGCGACTCCATGTGAAGTGCCGGTGCCGGCGCTACGTCGACGTTGGCCCCGAGCGCGGCAGCAAATTCACTTACGTTGGTCGCGCCGCTGCCCGGCGCGCCAACGATGAAGGCGAGTGTCATGCCTGTTGCGTTCCAATCTGGTGGTCATCTGCTCCGATGTCGCTCACGTGCAGTACGGCGCGCACGCTCGTGACTCCGCCATGCAGGCTGTTTGCGCGGCGAGGAATGGAGAATCTTCCGGTTTCGATCGAGCGGTCGAAGACTTCGGCCGCACTCTGGTCCATGGTGGGCGCCCAAATCCCGGCGAGCGCAGTCGAAGTGATTGTGTACTCTCCATCGCCGAATGGGTTGCTGTCGAAGGAGAACTGGAAGGCATGACGACCCGACGAGAGGCTCACTTCGCCAAGAACTTCGCTGGAGGACTGGAAGTACATAAGTGTGCCATCCGTCCTATAGATCTCGATAACAAGGAAGACGTCTCTCAAGTACTCGTTGACATCCAACACGACCGTCAAGGTGAGGGGACCCATGGGGTCAATAGCGTTTGAGTTGGAGTCAGCACCGGTGGCACGGACATCTGCGATCCGGCAGCGTGGACGTACTACGGCTGACACCGTCATGGGCGTGATCGATGTGTGTGCACTCGTGATGTCAGTTTGGGCAGTGAAGATGAATTTCCCACCATCGCCAGGGGTGCACGCGATCTGAGTAAATGCGGTCCACCGTCCAAACTCGACATCGAGGATTTCAAGGACTAGGTCCTTGGCTGGCAGGGAGGTCTGGCATGTCCAACGCATGGCAAGACGTGTACCCGGGGGAAGAAGGCCGTGGACCGCCAGACATATCTGACCACCAGGGGATCCACCGGGATGAGACAGTAGTTCCCGTGAGGTCAACCCCGAGCGGGTGTGCAGCCGTCCCCACGCGGAGTTCCAGAGCCGCAGCTCATGGGGCGAGCCACCCGACGAGTTGTCGAGAGGGACCACATCCGTAGTCGACTTCTTTTCCGTGATCCAGGTGGCTGTGAGATCTCGAATGCGGCACGAGGCTGAGGGATCAATATCGACCCTGCGGAGGCGCACTCGCACCGTGGCTGGATTCGGCACATCGTCCTCCCGCATGAGATGGATCTCCGCGCTCGCGCGGTGGGAATTCGGAACCCGGATTGACTGATCCGCCGCGCGGGCGAGTTCGAGTTCGTAGGACGGCACCAGATCCACCGTGGGACCGATTGCGCGCACCTCGCCATCCTCGAGCCACAGGACCGAGTCGCACATGCTCCTCACAGCGTGTGTCGAATGGGAGACGAAGAGCAGTGTCCGGCCGTCGTCGCAGAGCGCCCTTAGTCGCTGCGCAGCTTTGGCAGCGAAGTACCCGTCGCCCGCACCCAGCACCTCGTCGATGATCACGATGTCGGAGTCCACCGACGTGGCTATTGCAAACGACAGGCGGGCCTGCATGCCGGAGCTGTATGTTTTGAGGGGCATGTGAAGGTGTGCCCCTAACTCGGTGAAGTCAATGATGTCGTCGAGGAAGTGATCGATTCGTTCACGGGAGTAGCCCTTGAGTCGGAGGTTCAGTCGCGTGAGGTCAATCCCCGTCTGGTCACCGTTCCAGGCGGGCACGGCGCCGTTCATCACGGCCACGCTCCCCCTGACGTCTACTATCCCGGAAGTGGGTCCGAGGGCCCCCGAGATGACTCGCAGTAACGTGCTCTTGCCGGCGCCGTTGCGTCCAATGATCCCCATTCGCTGCCCGCGGGGCACGCGGAAGGTGCAGTTGCGTAAGGCCCAGTAGTCGTCATGTCGGTTCCGGCGAAGGAACACCTCCGTCAGAAGGTCCCTGCGCCTGGCGTAGACCCGGTACGCGACGGACAGACCCTGCACATCGACTGCGATGTCCGTCATCGGAAGGCGCCGAAGTAGGGACTGAGGCGGGCGAAGACCCTCGTGCCCAGTAGAAGGGCGACGAGTGCGATGACGGGGAAAACGATCCAGGCGTAGGCGTGCATCGCGACGCCGAAGTACACGGCGTCCTGATAGCACAGAACCATGTAGGTGAAGGGATTGATCCAGATCAGGGGCTGGAGCAGCGCCGGGACCGAGTCGGGCTGGTAGGCGATAGGCAGGAGGAAGGTGGCAACGAGGAAAAAGGAGTTGACGACCTCCCTGGCATCCCGAAAGAAGACGCCAACGGCGCTGAGGAGCAGCGCCACACCGGCGGTGAGGGCCAATTGGACCACCAGCAGGAGTGGCAGGAGGAGGAGCGTCCAGTGCATCTCCCGTCCGACGATCATGTAGGCACCGAGTGCCGTGAAGCCGACGATCCACGTGGGCAGCGACATCAGGGTGTCTCGGAGCGGAAGAGATGCATACGGAACGTTATTGTCCTCAGCCAGCGAATGATTGGCCGTGATCGACGTCGGCGATCGCTGGAGACTCGCCTGCATCGTGAGCCAAGGCACGAGTCCGGCCAGCAGAAAGACTGTGTAACTGCCTTGGGATGGAGAGACCCCGTTCATTCGAACAATGAATACGACGTTGAACAGGAACAAGTAGACCAGCGTGATCAATAGCGGGTTCAGGATGATCCACAGCCCACCCAGCACGTGTCCGCGGAAGGGATCGAATAGCGCCTGGCGCGTTAGGATGAATGAGTAGCGAAGGGTCTGCATGATTCTGGCCCGTCCCTGATCGGAGGTGCGTGCGCCCACAGCGGCCTTCATCGCAGCGATTCCCGTCGACTCAGATGGTAGAAAACGTGATTGAAGCCGACCTGCGGGATCTCGACTACATCCGCGATCACGAAGTGGTCTGTTAGGAGCGGGTCGAGCCAGGACCGGTCGAAATGGAAGAGGTGGAAACGATCCGCCGGGGCAAAGGGCTCGCTTGAGTCCAACGGCGATGGCGAATATGGCACCGAAGCCAACCACAGCAGGGCCCGGCCGTTGCGCGTGAGGACTCGGTGTATCTCCTTGAGTGATCGAGGTAGATCGAGGACGTGGTCGAGGGAGGTGCCGGAGATCACTGTTGAGAATGTCTCGTCCCCGAAGGGCAGGAATTCACAGAATCCCTCGAAACGTCGGATCCGTGTGGCTCCTCCCTCAAATGGGCGTGGGTCGATTCCCGCAAGGTTCTCCTGCGGGAGTCCGGCGAGGTAGTGGGGGTCAACAAGTGAACCGACTCCGATGTCCAGGGTCGGGCCAACTGCGAGTAGGTCGACGAAAGCTCTGAAGAGGCGGGAATACTCGCTGTCCATGTGGCTGCACGAGGCATCAGCATCCTCGGCGTAGGCGTGCGTGTCGTTCTCGAACAGTTCTCGCCAGATCGGGAAGAGGGCCGGCTTGAGTTGGGCGAGCCGTGCCCACAGCTGGTCCATCTCGGCCGGCGCCTTGGAGCATGCCATGGGAACCCTCGGCTCCACGGGTAGGGGCTGGCTCTTCGCTGATGCGGTGAGGCCGAATGACAGGAGGGCAGCGCGCGGGGGTAGGTCGCGAAGAAGGTGTTGGTGGCTCTCGTCAATCCGGCGGGCGACTTCGCCCTGTAACCTCGCAAGCTCGGCGGACAGGCGGGCGGAATCCTGGGCCAACTGCTGGATGTGACCCGGCATGGCTCGAAACCTCTGCCACCACGCGCGAAGACGGGCGATCAGCACCATGCGTTCACGACCTCTCTCACGGCTCGGCAGTCTACTTTCATCCATTTGGCAAGACGGAGGCTCTCACCTGAGCCGCTAGCAGGTCCCATGCGCGGGGAATCAGGTGTGTGAGCCGATCAGTGACGGCAAGGAGGTCGTGCGCGCGTGGAGGAGTTCCGGTGATGAAGGTCGGGGTGATCGACAGCGCCTCTCCTATCAAGGTAGCTAGTGCCTTCAGGCTGATCTGGTCTCGGTGGGCGATGTTGAGGGGTGACTGGCCCGGCATCGAGAGGAGCAGTTCCATTAGGTCTACGGCGTCGCTCACGTGGATCACCGACGTGCGGAGTCCGGCGTTTTCCTCGGGTCCCGGTCCGGGGAATAGGGTCACGGGCCGTCCGAGCCTGATCTGTTCGCACAGACGAGGGAAGAGTCGCCGTTCTTGCCCCGGGCCGAACACGCCGAACAGGCGGAGCACCTGGACCTCCAGCGGTCCATTGAGCGACGCGAGCGCCTGCTCCGCGCGGACCTTGCTTGCCGCGTACGGTTCGTCGTCGCGAAGTGGACTGTTCTCGGGGTGGGGCGCAAAGCTCGGTTGATAGACATTGCCGGTTGACGTGTAGACGAACCGATGTCCTCCGGCGCGGGCGACCATCTCGGCGGCAAGGACCGCAGACATCACGTTCACATTGATCAGGTGTTCTGTGCGTAGGTTGTCCTGGCGCCAGTATGGAGACTGGCTCAGGTAGACGCCGGCGTCGACGGACGCCAGTTTCGCAGTGGGCAGGAGCAGACCCGTGTCCGTGTCGAAGTCCCCTGTGCTCGATGAGATGCGCATTACCCCATGGCCTGCTCGTTCGAGATGCGTGCACAGAGCCTTTCCGATGTACCCGTGAGCCCCGAAGACGGCGACCCTCATGACAGCATCTCGTTGACGGTCAAAATCGACCAGATCAGGAGCCTTCGGTTCTCTCGGCCCGCAAGGTGCTGGTCCACCATCTCCTTCACGGTTGCGTAGTCGAGGAGGCTGAAGATCGGAGCCGAGGGGTTGCCGATTACTGCCTCGACGAGTGCCCGACTGTCGGTCATGAACCAGCTCGCATCCGGTGCGGAGAAACCCTGTTTCGCGTTTTCGCGCGCATTCGGAGGCAGGTAGCCGTGCATGACGTTTCGGAGAACCCGCTTGCCGTCGCGACGCAAGTCCTCCGGCGAAACGGACGGCATCGGTAACAGGAGCTTCTGGTCCAATGGGCAGGCCATGGCGAAGTCGACCAGATCGTTGTCGAGGAAGGGCACCCGACTCTCCAGGGAGTGGGCCATGCTCAGCTTGTCCTCAACCACCAGAAGCCCGCCCAGAAAGGCCTTCGCATCGAGATACAGGCAGGCATTGATGAAGCCGGCCTGATCGGTCGACTCACGTGCACTCGAGGCAAGGGCCCCGTCGAGGAGGTCTCTGGCCGAGAAGTCGCTCACCTGGCTCCAGATGGGGGCGAAAGCCCGCTCAGGCGGGATCCCCGGGAGCAGGCGCGTCCACATAGCGAGGCTGACGTCGAGGAAACCATCGTAGGTGGTGGCGCGCGCCGCTGACTGATAGCGCCAGGGGTACCCGGCGAACAACTCGTCACTTCCGACACCTGAGAGGACCACCTTTACACGGCCGCTAGCCAGACGCGCCGCGTAGAAATTGGGGTAGCTCTGACCGACGCGCGGCTCTTCGAGGATCCGCGAGACGTCGGGAAGGGCGCGTTCCATATCGGTGGCCGTCACAAGACCCTCATGGTGCTCGGTGCCGAAGTGCCGCGAGAGCTCCCGGGCCCTGCCTCGTTCGTCATACCCGAGCTCGACGCCCCGGGCTCGAGCCAGATCGAACCCGACGGTGAACGTGGGAAGCCCAGGGATGTGGCGCGATGACACTGCAGTGATGGACCCCGAGTCCATCCCGCCCGACAGGTAGGCCCCTACGTCAACGTCGGCGACGAGCTGGCGCGACACGGCTTGAACAAGCAGCCGGTCGAGTTCCTCGGTGAGCTCCCGTGGATCGCGCGTGTCACCGTCGCCTCGGAACTCGAAGTCCCAGTACTGCGTCTGCTCGGGCGCGCGGTCGCTGTCGAGATTCACGCGCAGCATGCACCCCGCGGGGAGAAGCTGAATTCCTGCGTTGAGAGTCCGATCGGTCAGGAAGTTCTGGAAGGTGAAGTACTCGACAAAGCCCTGCAGATCGGGCTCCTTCCGTGCATTTGGGTGGGCGATGATGGCGCGCTGCTCGGAGCCGAACAAGAACGTGGCCCCGAACTGGGCCCAGTACAGGGGCTTGACGCCGTAGCGGTCCCGCACCAAGTAGAGGACGCGCACACGGTCGTCGAGAATGCCGAATGCGAACATCCCGTTGAACCGCAGGATGCAGTCCGAGCCCCAGGCATGCCAGGCGTGAAGAACCACTTCGGAGTCCGTACGGCTACGGAAGTTGTAGCCGAGGCCCTCGAGTTCGCTTCGCAGTGCCGCAGCGTTGTAAATCTCGCCGTTGTAGCTGAGAGCGACAGAGCCATCCTGCGACACCATGGGCTGCGCACCCGCCTCAGTCAGGTCGAGGATCGCAAGCCTTCGATGACCGAGGCCGACGTTCGCCTTGATCAGGATTCCCTCGCCGTCAGGGCCGCGATGGGCGATCTCAGCCGTCATGCGCCGCACCACGGCTGGTTCTACCCGTAGGCCGTTGCGCTGGACAACGCCCGCGATTCCGCACACGTCCCTAGAGCCTCGGTGCTATCGGCATACCGCGCCATTGCATCAGGTGGCTCAGCCCTGTTCGAAGATCGTCTTCGTATCGAAAGCCGAGGTCCCTCTCGGCCGCCTCCGTGGATCCGATTCGACTCTGGACGAGTCGTCGAGCATCCTCGTCACTGTATGGCCGGAAATTCACCTCGAGGGGGGAATCGGCGAGCTCGAGGATCAGGTTGCATAGTTCTCTAGTGCTCGTCTGAACCCCCGTACCGACGTTGAAGAAGTGGTCCTCCACACTCGATTGCAGGGCAATCACGTTGGATCGAGCGACGTCGCGAACGGTCACGAAGTCGTATGCCTGCCCACCATCCCCATTGACCGTCGGAGATTCATTTGCTTCGATCTTGTTGAGCATGATCGGGATGACACCCGTGTATGCGGCAGATTGGTCCTGACGCGGGCCGTACACATTCATGTACCGAAGGCCGGTGTACGACAAGCCGTATCGCTCGAAGTACGCGCGGCACATCGCTTCACCCGCGATCTTTGTGGCGCCGTAAAAGTTTCGGTTGTTGAAGGGATGTTCCTCGGTCATGGGCACCTGCTCTGCGTCCCCATAGACGCTCGCCGATGATGAGTACACGAGTCGCTCGACTTCGTGACGTGCACATGCTTCAAGCACGTTGAACGTGCCCTGCACGTTGACGTCGAAAGCCGTGCGGGGGTAGTCGTGGCAGTGCAAGAGCCACATAGCGGCCAAGTGGATCACACCGTCTGCGCCCGCGACAGCACGGTTCAGGATGTCTAGGTCGCGTATGTCGCCTCCAGCAGGGAACACCGAGCACCGTTCATCCTGGAGCGATTCCTCAATGTTTGCATGAGTACCGCGTGCAAAGTTGTCGTAGATGACGACCTCTCGAACCTCGGTGGCCAGGAGTTGCTCGACTACGTGGCTTCCGATGAATCCGGCACCGCCAATGACGAGGACGGATTTGTCGCGAAGATCCATGGGTATTCCCTGAGCTCCTTGTTTCGTGGGTGATTCGTGATACTAGAGCAGGAGTCAGGGGAGGTGGCGGGCGAAGGTGAGCACGTCGGATGGCAGCGGAGGGACCGGCCGCTTGTCGGGCAGGCGGTCGGGCTTTGTGAGCCCCGCGTATGCGGTCAGCGATGCGTTGAGGGCGATATCGGAACCGAGAAAGTGGTCGTACCAGGTCGTTGCCTCAAAGAAGTAGCGGTTCTGGTCGAAGGACGGCAGAAGAACTCGCTCAGATTCCTTGAGAGTCGCGGCCGACGATCCTGAGGGAAGTACGGGCGCGCAGCTGCCGAAATAGGCGGAGTCAATCCCGCAATCGTGAGCCGTGATCACTGGAACACCAATTCCTAGACAATCGGAAGTGATCCCTCCATAAGCAGGAATTGTCAACTGATCGATGACGCATAGGGCGTTGGCCATGTAGGACTGGAGCAGTTGGCGCGACAGAAGCGGCAGCCACTGCACTCGCGTATCCAATCCCGCTTTCCGCAGGACATGTTTGGATCGGATGGAGAAATCTCCCCAGTCGACCAGTTGAAAGGTAACGTCAGCAAACCTGTCTGCGATGAATGAAATACATGTCAGAATCTCGTCCGTACCCTTGCCGACATCGACGGCACTTGGCTGAGTGTGGCGAGCTGGAATGAGGATTGTCCGATCAGGACTCCCGGCTTGCGCCAGCCACTGTTGACGGGCTCTTCGAGCTCGCAGTAGCGGTTCTGCGAACGATGAGTGGGGTCCCTTGATGATGCGCTCCGGACTAATCCCGAGCCTTATCGACGGCGCCAAACAGTCTTGGTTCGTGAGCATGACGCGGTCGGCTACCAGATATCCATGTGCGGATGCTCGGGAGGCAGGGAGGCTAGCCCAGACAAAGTCGCGAAGGGTTCCGTGCTCGAGAGCGACGATCGGCTTACCGGGCGGAGCGAATTCAGCAACGTCGGCATAGGGTCCGTAGAGGTGCACGATGTCTGCGAACGCCAAGGTCTCGGTGATCGCCCGTGTATTCGCGAGTCGACGCCTTGCTGAGTAGAGAAGCGTGGAGGCCAAACGAGGCTTCCACTTCGGCGGGATGACTGACGTAAGCATCTGGCGAATCCATGGCCACGCGATGTCAAGGCCGCGTTCTGTGAAGTAACGGGGGCTCCGGAGGCTTGCTGCATGAGGGGGTAAATCTTGGCCCCACCGGGCGCCTACTTTTGTGCGGATGTGATCCCAGGAACCCGAAACGAACCAATCTGGGGACTGAAACTCAGATCCCCCGATGACTCCATCGAGGTGATTCTGATCGTGAACGTGAAAGGAGAGCTCCTCCCACTCGGGAAACCCCATGATGAATGGAGGTCGCGGTGAGACCACGACGGCATCGAGGCCATGAGCGCGCTGGGCCTTAGCTGAGAGGTAGGCGTTATTGGCGATGTTCCCCACATGCAGGATTCGGAGCGGACGGGTTGTGCCGCCTTCGAACTCAGAACTCATGTGGGTCTCGTGGTGTAGTAACTGCCTCTCGATGAGATTCCTTGCGTGATGTACCGGCGAGTGCGACGAGCAGGCACAGTGGCCAGAGCAGGATGAGTCGATGCCGCATGAGGGTTCCGAGGTTTCCTTCAGTGAGTGCCATCCCTAGCCAGGTGAGGCCGAGATATGTGAGCGCGAGCGCTGAGAGTGGACGAGACAGGGTCCGCCGAAAGCAGATGAGGGCGAAGGCGAGACTGAGGAGGGAGCACCAAAGAATCGTGTCCATCTGAGCAAGCAATGCCAACCGAGCCCAAGTCGGCGACCAGCGAGACATGTCATCTAGTGGCCAGATTGGCCGTGCGACAACTGTACCCAGCGCCTGTGGAAGCCGAACAACCTCGCAGGCTGCAGATCGAGGGGCGGGCTGACCGGAGCAGATCTCGATGATGAAGCCTGAGGCGCCGAGCCTGGCGGCGCGCTCTCGAATGCCGGGCAGCGCGTCAAGGTGCTGCAGCGGCGACTGTGCGCCAATGCTTGTGAAGACGCTGCCGGCCAGCGAGGAATCACCGCGGGATGTTGATGCCGATATGCATACGCCCGCGAGCACTATCAAGGTTGAAGTTGCGACGAGCGCCGCCGCGCGCCACGAGCGTATGGAAAATCGGTATCTGCGAATGGTCGCGGTGGAGCACCAAACTCCGTAGATTCCGATCGCTGCGACGAGGGCGATGAGTACGTAGGCTCGCGAGAGCAATTGAACGATGAGGCTTACAACAAGGACGAATGCCCAGACAATCGACGACCAGCGCCCCAATCCCTCGCGGATCCTCATGCAGGCGAGAACTGCGAGTAGTGACGTCGAGATGACGATTGAGTCCTTCAAGCCGAGGGACGTCCAAAAGAAGGCACTGGGGAACAGCACCATCACGGTCAATGCGACGAAGCGCCAACTCTTGAGCGTTAGCCGACGGCTGTTGCGCTCCTCACCATCGGGAGCCAGAGACATGAGGATTGCTAGAAATGTCATCTGAGCGACGACAGAGAAAAGAACGGAGGTCAGTCGCACTGCAACCAGGGGTGACACCCCGACGTTGACGAAGACTGAGGCGGGCGCAAGCAGCGACAGGCTTCCGGGAACTAGAGTCGCGCCCTCTCCTCCATTCCAACCTGCCCAGTCCCCGGCCCGAGCAAGAATCTCGGCCAGGGTGGCGTAACTGACTTCGTCAGGGAAGCTACCCGACCCCTGGGGAAAGGCCAATGAGATTCCGGCGAGCCGCAGAACTGCCACCGCCAAGATGGTGAGCATGAGGGCCGAGACGCTGACGGACGTCGGCTGGTGGCCCAGCTCGCTACTACGAGCAGACGTCAGTCGCATGTGAGTCCCTTTGGAGCATCTGTGGGCGCCTAGATAACTTGAGCCGACCCTAGGCCCCCGCGACCGAAGGCATAAGGGCGCGGGACGATATCCCAGGCAGGGAGCGGCACTACTCTGAGAGCCTAAACGCCCTGAGACGGAAGTGGGAGCGTGCTGTGGTGGCTGAACGGCTCGTCGTCATCGGTCTGGGCTATGTGGGCCTACCTCTGGCGCTTGAGGCAACGTGCGCAGGTATGCGTGTCACCGGCCTTGATATATCAATTGAGGCTGTCGCCGGCCTTAGTGCTGGGCGCTCACATGTGGACGACATCTCTGACCTTGATGTGGCTGGCATGCTGGGGCGCGGATTCGTGGCTACCGCGGATGAACAGTGTCTGGAGGAGGCCGACGTAGTCGTTATCTGCGTGCCGACTCCGCTGTCTGTAGAAGGCGGGCCCAATCTTTCAGCGGTTGAGGCGGCGGCGCGAGCAGTTGCCAGGCACTTGCACCCAGGGCAACTCGTCGTCCTCGAGTCAACCACGTACCCAGGAACTACGGAGGAGGTCCTGGTTCCCATTCTCGAAGGCTCGGGGCTTCGCATTGGGCTGGATGTCTTCTGCGCCTTCAGCCCCGAGCGCATCGACCCAGGCAATAAAGTTTTCACGCTCCGCAATACGCCCAAGGTCGTCGGCGGCATGACCCCGGAGTGCACGAGACGCGCTGCGGAGTTCTACGGCCGCATCGTCGAATCGGTCGTCATCGCGAAGGGGGTTCGCGAGGCGGAGATGACGAAGCTGCTCGAGAACACCTACCGGCACGTGAACATCGCCCTCGTCAACGAGATGGCGCGATTCTGCAATGAGCTCGAGATCGACCTCTGGGATTCGATCCGCTGCGCCGCCACGAAGCCATTCGGATTCAGCCCCTTCTACCCAGGCCCGGGCGTCGGCGGCCATTGCA
>WLOY01000077.1 GCA_009699015.1 Actinomycetota bacterium
AATCTTCCGACCGTCCTGGGGCTTGGGGCCGATTCGCATGTCGTGGTGCCGCTCGCGGCCTACCCCACCTATGCGGTCGGGGCGGGCGTGCTCGGGGCACGCGTGACCGCAACTGATCAGCCCCAGGATGTTTCGGATGCGGACCTCATCTGGATCAACTCCCCGGGCAACCCGACCGGTCGGGTAATGCCGGCGGAGCAGATGCGGGCAATCGTCGCTCATGCACGAAGCATCGGCGCGGTGGTCGCAAGTGATGAGTGCTATATCGAACTCGGCTGGGACGCAACGCCGTGCTCGGTTCTCCACCCGTCCGTTGTCGGCGACGATCACTCGGGCGTCCTTGCGCTGCACTCCCTGTCGAAGCGCTCGAACTTCGCCGGATACCGGTTCGGGTTCGTGGCCGGAGACCCGGAGCTGGTCCACCGGATGCTCGGGATCCGCAAGCATCTCGGGATGATGGTTCCGTCGCCTGTGCAGGCCGCTGCGGCTGCGGCATTCGATGACGACGAACATGTCGCGGTCCAGCGGGCGCGATACTTCGCTCGTCGCGAGATCATGCGGGCCGCGCTCCTGCGAAGCGGATTCGCCATTGACCACAGCGAGGCGGGCCTGTACCTGTGGGCGACCCGTGGAGAGCCCTGCTGGGAGACCGTTGCCTGGTTCGCCGAACGCGGAATCCTCGTGACGCCGGGGGACTTCTACGGAGCCGCCGGCGCACATCATGTACGCGTTGCCCTCACCGCGACGGATGAGGCGGTTGCCGCATTTGCCAGCCGACTGTCCGTGCTGTGAGTCCTGAATCACACCCGGAAGGCGGGCTCGTGGTTCAACGACCGTGCCAACGTCGGTACGCTCAGCCTGAAGGAGGACACCGTGTCTGACGTATCTTTGCGGTACCCCGGAGGGGAACTGCCGCTCGCCGAGGTTCCGTCCACCGTTGGAGAGAGCGGCCTCAATATCGGCCCCCTCCTAAAGGAGACGGGACGCATCACCCTCGACCACGGATTCCTCAACACCGCGGCGTGCTCATCGGCTATCACCTACATCGACGGTGACGCGGGCATCCTGCGGTACCGCGGCTATCCGATCGAGCAGCTCGCGGAGCAGTCGTCCTTCCTCGAGACGTCCTACCTCCTCATCTACGGTCAGCTGCCGTCCCAGACCGAGCTCGACGAGTTCAAGTCGCAGATCCGCATGCACACGATGCTGCACGAGGACCTGCGCCGGTTCTTCGACGGCTTCCCGCGCGACGCTCATCCGATGCCCGTGCTGTCGTCAGCGGTTTCTGCCCTGTCGACCTTCTACCAGGATTCGCTCGATCCTTTCGATCCGAAGCAGGTCGAGATCTCCACGATCAGGCTTCTTGCGAAAATGCCGACGATCGCGGCCTACGCCTACAAGAAGTCGGTGGGGCAGCCGTACCTCTACCCGGACAACTCACTTGGGTTCGTCGACAACTTCCTGCGCATGACCTTCGGGGTCCCGGCGGAGCCCTACGAGGTGAACCCGATCATCTCCAAGGCCCTCAACCAGTTGCTGCTTCTTCATGCCGATCACGAGCAGAACTGCTCGACCTCCACCGTTCGCCTGGTTGGCTCGTCGCACGCGAACCTGTTCGCATCAGTCTCGGCGGGCATCAATGCCCTATTCGGGCCGCTGCACGGCGGCGCGAACCAGGCGGTCATGGACATGCTGCAGAACATCCATGCGCAGGGTGGCGGGGTGAATACGTTCATCCGACAGGTCAAGGATCGACAGGATGGCGTGAAGCTCATGGGCTTCGGGCACCGGGTCTACAAGAACTACGATCCGCGCGCGGCCATCGTCAAGGAGACCGCGTACCGCGTGTTCGAGCAGATGAACGTGAGCGATCCGCTCCTTGACATTGCGCTGCGACTCGAGGAGGTCGCTCTCGCCGATGACTTCTTCATCTCGCGCAAGTTGTACCCGAATGTCGACTTCTACACCGGCCTCATCTACAAGGCCATGGGCTTCCCGACCCGGATGTTCACGGTCATGTTCGCGCTTGGAAGGTTGCCGGGCTGGATCGCCCAGTGGCGCGAGATGATCGAGGATCCGGAGACGAAGATCGGCCGGCCACGTCAGGTCTACACCGGCGAGGTCCTGCGCGACTACAACCCAATATCGACCCGCTAAGGGCTGAATCCGCGGTCTTCGACCTGACCTGATCAATGTCCTCACTCTCGTGCGGCGACATCATCGACCTCGGCCTGCACAAGTGACCGGCGACCCGCTCGGCGATGTCGTTTCCCGACAGTACGAGCGTTGGGTGTACCCGGAGCCAATTGCTGACCTGCCAGCGTGGCTCGACGGTAACTGGGAGTGGTTCGATCCGAGCATCGCGCATCGACTGCTGTGGCCCGATCGCGACTATCAGCCCGAGATGGACATCCTTGTCGCTGGCTGCGGGGCAAATCAGGCAGCGGTCCTCGCGTACACAAATCCGACCGCCAAGGTCGTGGCGATCGATGTCAGCGAACCCTCGTTGGGCCATGAGCGGTTTCTCAAGGACAAGTATCGGTTGAAGAATCTCGAATTGCACCGACTTGCCATTGAAGACGTGGATCGGCTGAACCGAGATTTCGATCTCATCGTCTCCACGGGTGTCCTTCACCACCTGACGGATTCCCAAAGAGGGATGGACTCACTCGGTGGCTGTCTCCGGCGGGACGGGGTCATCGGGATCATGCTCTATGCGCGGTACGGACGGCTTGGCGTGGAGTTGCTCCAGTCGGTCTTCTCTGACCTCGGGCTGGTGCAGGATGATTCGTCGGTCGCAGTGGTGAAGGCGGCACTCTCAGACTTGCCGGAGAGGCACCCAATCAAGAGCTACTTGCCGCTCGCTCGTGACCTGCAGCACGATGCGGGAATCGTTGACACCTTCCTTCATGGCCGCGACCGGAGTTTTACGGTGACCTCGTGCATCGACCTGGTGACAACCGCCGGACTTGTATTTCAGGACTGGTTCGTGAAAGCGCCCTACTATCCGCCCGTGGGATCGACGAGTGCGTTCTTCTCGTCGGTGGCGGCCCTGCCCGAACGGCAGCAGTGGTCTGTGTTGGAGCGCATCTACTCATCAAACGCCTGTCACTTCTTCACCGCGTGCCGGGAGGATCGTCTGACCACCGACTACAGAATCGATTTCCTGTCGGCAGGAGTGTTGGATTATGTTCCCTCGTTCAGGCACCGCTGCAGGGTGGAGGGCACCCGACTCCTTCGGCAAGGGTGGAGTGTTGACCTCGATTCGACCCAACTGGCCTTCTTCCACCAGATC
Organism: Actinomycetota bacterium; assembly: GCA_009699015.1. Classification (GTDB taxonomy): domain Bacteria; phylum Actinomycetota; class Actinomycetes; order S36-B12; family S36-B12; genus WLND01. The sequence continues at coordinate 3,296 of WLOY01000077.1, forward strand.
GATGGCCAACGCACGATTGCGGACGTGAATTCAGCCGTGTTGAATCTCGGCGAGTTTGCGCACCTACGTCTTGATGACGTTGCGAACTACAGCAGGCTTCTGTTCCAGTCATTCTGGCAACTCGATGTCCTGGCTATGGGCATTCACGAGTCAGTGGGGCAGAGTTAGGGTGCTCCGCCAACACCGCCAGCACCGCCGTTGCCGACAACACCGCCAGCACCGCCGTTGCCGCCAACACCCCCAGCTCCGCCGTTGCCGACGCCACCCTCGATACCACCCGGAGCGATAACTGAGTCCTGCTGGGCTGGTTCGGGTGACGGGGAAGGCGCTGCGCATCCCGCAACCCACACGAGCGCTGCACCGGCGAAGACGAGTGACGCGGACTCCTTGATTCGACGCTGCATTCTGGTTCTCCTCGATCTCACGTCACTTGGACGCTACAACTCCGGCGCCGCGGGTGACGTCGATCAGTTTGGATGCTCACGATAGCCGCAGACCGAGAAGCCCGAGTGGACCTTACGAGTTCGAGAGAGAACGAGCGGTCCGCGTCGATCCGGAAGGGGGCAAGCCGGTGAGTGGCCTGTTGCTCAATGCGCACATGACTGGCCCATGTCCGTTGAACCATCTAGCCGATGGGCCCGATGATGACTCCCTCTCGGCAAATGCTCATCTTTCGCGCAATCAACATCGCGGGTCTCGTGGCTCTCCTCTGCGTGCTCACCGGGTTACTCGACCTGCAGTTCGTCGTGGGCGAGCAGCCGTGTCCTCAGTTCCTGTTCCAGCGAGCCGGCGTGTTCGGTCTTGCAGCGGGCCTCATGATGAACGTGCTCTGGGGAATGCGCCCTGCCCATTACGCCCTGCCCATTACGCCGTGAGCATCCTCGCGGCCTTTGCTGGTGGCGCCTCGAGCACGCGACACACCCTGCTGCTCCTGCTCTCGAGTCAGTTCTCACTGGGTGACACCGGGGTGCTGCGCCGTAGGGGAATCTCGAGGACGGTTTGCCTGGCAGTTGCAATCTGGATGACCGCTTATCTGGTGATCATCACGATGTCGATACTGCCCGAGTGTGGCTTGGGCATGTGTCCAAGTGATCCGCTCGCTACCGGCGGCGTCTCCAGATTCATCGGCCTCCTTTGCCTATTGGTCATCGTCCTTGGTTCCTTCGCTGGCGGATATGCTCTCAACCGTCGTCTATCGAATCGCGACGATGCCGACACGGCCCCGGGCTCATAGCGTCGGGAGGTCTGGATACCAGCATCGGCCTTCTGGGATATGGTTGCGTGCACTTTCAGCCATCGAGGAGTTTCCATGACGAGCGTGATCACCCGCCGGACCGCCCAACTTTGCCTCGCGGGTCTTGTTGCCGTGACGAGCATGTGCATGGGTAGCAGCGCCTTCGCCGTTGGCATGGCCGAACCGGGTTCGTGCGCCGACGGCGGTGCCTGCCAGGTGGGTGATACCGGCCCGGGCGGAGGGGTGGTGTTCTTCGATGCTGGATCCAAGCAAGCATGGGGCCGGTACCTCGAGGTCGCCCCTTCGGGTTGGTCGGGAACCCCGAGTGATCCGTTCGCCACGTGGTGCGCGGAGGGCAAGGTCGGCTTCACCACTCGGGTGCGCACCGGCACCGCCCTCGGGTCAGGTGCGGCCAACACGAGTGCCATCGTCAAGGCATGCGGCTCCGCGAGCGCTGCCGGGGTCGCGGCGGCCTATGGTGGCGGCGGAAAGGCCGATTGGTACCTGCCGTCGAAGGACGAGGTCAACACCCTCTTCCGCAAGCGCAGCGCCGTCGGCGGCATTCCGGCGAAGTCGCTGTGGAGCTCATCCCAGAGCAGTCACTACGCGACGTATGCCTGGGGACAATTGCTGGTAAGCGAGGGACGTTACATCGGCAGTTACAAGGGATACGACGGAATGGTGCGCCCGATCCGCGCCTTCTGATCGAACGCCAGCGCCGTGAGTGAGGTGGCAGATGTGGTGGGCGATCGAGTGAGGGCGCTCAGGTTGGGGTGTGGAGGGCTGCGTTGAGGCCGCCCCAGGTTCCTGATCGGGCGACGACCTCGATAGCTCCCGACTGAGAGTTTCGACGGAAGAGCAGATCGCTTGCCCCGGATACCTCCTTGGCCTTTGCCACGGTGCCGTCCGGAAGCGTTACCTTCGATCCAGCGGTGACGTACAGGCCCGCTTCTACGACACAGTTGTCACCGAGCGAGAGTCCCACCCCGGCATTGGCCCCGATGAGGCAGGCCTTGCCCACCGTGATGACCTCGGTCCCCCCGCCGGAGAGCGTGCCCATGATGGATGCGCCGCCGCCGACATCGGAACCGTCTCCGACGATGACCCCGGCGGAGATACGGCCCTCGACCATCGATGCGCCGAGGGTGCCGGCATTGAAGTTCACGAATCCCTCGTGCATGACCGTGGTGCCGGGTGCCAGGTAGGCACCGAGCCGAACACGGTCGGCGTCGGCAATGCGGACCCCGCTGGGAACGACGTAGTCGAGCATGCGGGGGAATCTGTCGACCCCGAACACGGTGATGTGATGGCCTCGGGAACGGGCTCGAAGGCGAATGTCAGCGAGGTGATCGGTGGAAGCGGCGCCCAGGCTCGTCCAGGCGACGATGGGGAGGAGCCCGAAGATTCCGTCGAGATTGATCGTGCGCGGGCGGACGAGCCGGTGCGAGAGCAGGTGGAGGCGTAGGTAGGCATCGGCGCTGTCGACGGGCGGGGCCGAAAGATCCTCGACGACGGTGTGCACGGTGCGGACCTCCACACCTCGCAGTTCGTCGTTTTGGATTCCGGACGTGATTCCGGAGACATCCGTGACGCTGCCGCCGAGGCACGGTGCCGGGTACCAGACGTCGAGAAGGGTGTCACCGGAGAAGGTGGCGAGGCCGAGGCCAGCGGCAGGGCCAACGACCGGGGCTAGGAGCGTGGATGAAAGGTCATCGGATGGAAGGTCAGCGCGTTGGGTCACGGGGGCTACCGTATCCGTGTGCCAGCCCTCGATCTCTCGGCAGATGTCATCAGGCTTACCGCCTCACTCATCGACGTGCCGAGTGAATCCCATCACGAGGAGCACCTTGCAGACCTCGTCGAGCAGGCGCTCATCGAATGCGCGCACCTCACGGTCGAGCGATTGGGCAACACCATCGTGGCGATGACGAATCTGGGCCATCTGGAACGCGTGCTCATCGGTGGCCATCTCGACACGGTGCCATCAGCCGGCAATCTCCCGCATTCGCTCGACGGGGATCTGTTGTACGGCCTTGGAGCCTGCGACATGAAGGGCGGCTTGGCCGTTGCCCTGAAACTCGCCCACGGAATGACCGATCCGACTCGTGACGTCACATACGTGTTCTACGAGGGCGAGGAGGTGGCTTCGGAGTTCAACGGTCTGCAGCATCTCGCTGATAGTCGACCGGACCTGCTCGAAGCCGATCTCGCGATCCTCATGGAACCATCCGGGGCTGGGATCGAGGCCGGTTGCCAGGGCACGATTCGGGTCGACGTGAGGATCCCCGGTGTCCGCTCGCACAGTGCCCGCTCGTGGATGGGTGTCAATGCGGTGCATGATGCGGCCGAGGTTCTTGGTCGGCTGGGTGCCTATGTGCCGGCTCGTCCCGTGGTCGATGGCCTGGAGTACCGCGAGGGCCTCAATGCAGTGGGGATCCGCGGGGGCATTGCGGGCAATGTCATTCCGGACGAGTGCACCGTGACGGTGAACTATCGCTTCGCTCCCGACAAGACGGTCGCTGAGGCGATTGAGCATGTGCGGGCGGTGTTTGAGGGCTACGAGGTCACCGTGGTCGATGAGGCGCCGGCTGCGCGCCCTGGCCTGCATCGGCCGGCGGCCATGGACTTTGTCGAGGCAGTCGGGGCGGATCCGCGGCCCAAGTTCGGCTGGACGGACGTCGCCAGGTTCGCCGCACTCGGTGTGCCCGCGCTGAACTTCGGCCCAGGTGATCCGAGTCTGGCTCACGCTGCACACGAGCATGTGCCCGTTGAACAACTCCGGTCATGCCTTGCTCACCTCGAGCAGTGGCTCACCCGGTAGAACGCAGAACGCCAGGGCGCCCGCTCGGGGCGGCCCTGGCGTTCGCGGTGATACGACCTACTGCTTGACGGCCTCGACGTCGAGGACAAGCTTCACGGTGTCGCTGATGAGCACGCCGCCGGTCTCGAGCGCGGTGTTCCAGGTCAGACCAAAGGCCTCGCGGCTGATCTCAGCGGTGCCCTCGAAGCCGATCCGGTTGCCACCCCACGGGTCGGTGCTCGTGCCGGCGAGCTCGAAGACGACGGGGACGCTCTGCGTGACGCCGTGGATGGTGAGGTCGCCGGTCACCGTGAAGGCGTTGCCCTGCTGAACGGCGCTCGTGGACGTGAAGGTGAGGGTCGGGAAGTTCTCGACATCGAGGAACTCTGCCGACTTGACGTGGCCATCGCGGTCGGCGTTCTCGCTGCTGAAGCTCGCCGCCTGGATGGTGAGGCTCGCGGTCGAGGCGCCGACATTCGCGCCATCGATGACGAAGGTGCCCTCGAACTCGGCGAAGCGGCCGCGGACCTTGGCGATCATGGCGTGGCGGATGGTGAAGCCGATGGTGGTGTGGGTGGGGTCGATTGCCCAGGTGCCGGTTATGGCGGCGGGGCTGGTGGTCTCTGCGGTGACGGTCATGAATTCTCCTGAGTAGTTGAATGTTCAAACTGTTCGTTGAAGATACAACCAAACCGTTCCTGTCGTCAAACCTGCCCCGCGCTGCGATCATTACGTCATGAGCATCCTCTTCGTCCTTGTCGCAATGGCCGTGATCGCCGGGGTCGGGCTGGCCGCAGCCGGCCGGCTTGGGACCCTGCCCGAGGCGGTGCCGGATCGGCGGCCCGAAGGCCCGGCAAGCGATCCGTCCTTCGACGTCGTTCTCCGCGGTTACCGAATGGACGAGGTCGATGCCGTGATCGAGGAGCTCCAGCGCCAGCTGGGCCAGACGAGTGACCAAGCATGAGGACGCCGGACGTCGCCACGAGGGGACGCTACCCCACGATCCCTGCCCCGCCCGCTAGCGAGCCCCTGCGGCCGACGATAATAAGCCCAACGCAGGGAAAGGGGAGGCAATGGCCGCGATGAAGCCGCGAACGGGCGATGGCCCGCTCGAGGTCACCAAGGAAGGACGTGGCTATGTCATGCGCGTACCGCTTGAGGGTGGTGGACGACTCGTCGTTGAACTGAACGGCGTGGAAGCGAAGGAACTCGGCGAGCATCTTCTCGCGCACTTCTCGTAGTCGAACCGCTCACGAAGGGGTGTTGGTCTTGGACCGGCACCCTTCTTCGTTGTACCGGTACGAGGGAAGCCCCTAGGTGGCGACGACAACCTCGCTGATCGGCCGGCGCAGTGACGCCACGAGGAGTCCTCGTCCGACCGTGAGCAGGGCAGGCATCCAGTGGTCCTCATCACGGAGCGAGCGCGCGACGTGGCGAAGGGCAGTGAGATCGGTGTCGTGGCGGAGCGGGTCAGCGATGCCTGCGTCGGCGAGCACCTGATCGAAGATGACGAGGCCACCGACCCGAAGCAGGCGGCCAGCCTGGGCCAGGATCGCGGGGTACTCGCCCTTGTCGCCGTCCACGAACACAATGTCGTACGCCTGATCGCTGAGGCGGGGCAGGACCTCGAGTGCCCGGCCGGTGATGAGGCGGGCCCGGACATGGTCGTAACCGAGGGCTGCAAAGGTGTCACGGGCGGACCGCTGGTGCTCAGCCTCGAGATCAATGGACGTGAGCACGCCGTCGGGAGCCATGCCGTGCAGGAGGGCGGCGCCGGAGACACCCGTTCCGGTGCCGATCTCGACGATGGCGCCAGCGCCCACGAGGGTCGCCAAGAGCGTGAGGAGGGATGCGGTTGCGTGGCTGACCGGCGTGATGCCCACCTCGCGGGCGAGAAGACGAGCCTCCTGAACCTCCTCGCTATCGAAGAGCCAGCCCTCGGCGTAGGCCCACGTGGCGGGGCTGACCGGGCCTATCGACCGAAAATCCAGCGAGTCATCGCCGGCTGTGTAGTCGGACATGGCTGTCCTCCGTCGTCAGTGGTGCGCCGATTTCCCTGTACCGATAATGCAGCCTAGCCTGAGCGGTGTGAGCAACGACGATTCCTTTGGTGCGCCAAGCCCTGCGGCGAGCAACCCCCCGGGTTTCCCGCCGACCGCCCCGCCCGCCCCGACCCCCGCGCCGCCGGTGTCCGCACCGAGGAGCAAAGGCCTCGGCGCATTCGCCGTCGTGCTCATCGCAGCGCTGACCTCGCTTATCGTCGGTGCCGTCGCGGGCCTCGGCGGTTACGTCATCGGCAGGGAGGTTGATTCGGCGGCCTCGGGCGGCCAATCCGCGGTGCAGTCGCTCCCTCAGGCAAGCGCCGAATCACCCGTCCGGGCACCGGATTCGATCGCCGGCATCGTCACCTCCGTCCTGCCTTCCGTCGTGTCGATCATTGCCGAGGGGAAGACCGAATCCGGGAGCGGTTCGGGATTCGTCCTTCGCTCCGACGGCTATATCCTCACGAACAACCACGTCGTGAGCCTCGTGAAGAACGGCGGCGACATCACGGTCGTCTTCAGCAACGGTGACGAGGTCCCGGGCAAGGTCGTCGGAACGAACGTGTCGTACGACCTCGCAGTGATCAAGGTTGATCGCGACGACCTGCCGCCCATCGCCCTCGGCAACTCCAAGGCCGCCCGGGTCGGCGACGCCGTCATCGCGATCGGCGCACCGCTCGGCCTCGAGGGCACCGTGACTTCGGGCATCGTGAGTGCCGTCGACCGGGTGGTTACGGCTGGTGGTACCGATGACCTGTCCTATATCAACGCGATCCAGACCGACGCTGCGATCAACCCCGGCAACTCGGGCGGGCCGCTCCTCGATGCCGCAGGACGCGTCATCGGGATCAACTCGGCCATCGCATCGCTCGCCACGAATGGCGAGCCGGGCAGCATCGGCCTCGGGTTCGCGATCCCGGTCAACTCCGCGAAGCGGATCGCCGAGGAGCTCATCGCGACCGGAGCGTCGAGCACGCCGGCCATCGGGGTCTCGCTCGACACGAGCTACTCGGACCGTGGAGCGAAGGTGCGCGAGGTCACGTCCGGGGGGCCGTCGGAGAAGGCGGGCCTCGAGGTAGGCGACGTCATCACGCGGGTCGGCGAGCGGCTCATCAATGATGCAACCGAGCTTGTCGTGGCCGTGAGGAGTTACGCGCCCGGTGACGAGGTCGAGGTCGTATTCGAGCGCGACGGCAAGGGCAAGACCATCAAGATCACCCTAGGAGCCCTCCCGAACAACGACTGATCGATATGGCAGGTGACGTCGCCGGGCAATGCGGCGTACGCTGGCGACGTGTTTGACATCGGCATCGGCGAGATCATGATCCTTGCCGTCCTCGGCCTGCTCGTCTTCGGCCCGGAACGGCTGCCGAAGGCCGCGGCGGATGCAGTGCGCATGCTCAAGCAGGTACGCGGCATGGCAGCGAATGCCCGTCAGGACCTCGCTGACTCAGCGGGAATCGACATGAGCGAGACAGTCGAGGCGGTGCGCAGCTTCGGGGATCTCCACCCCCGCAAGCTCGCCGCAGGGATCTTCTCCGATGACACGGAGGCCCCCACAGGGTCATCAGCCCAAGGATCGGCACAGAAGCCCGCGACCGCATCACAGCCCCCTCGGCCTGCGTTCGACCCGGACGCCACCTGAGCGGTGCCGAGCGGGCCCGGGCAATGCACCCAGGCTCGAGCCGCCGGGACGGACGGCCCCTGTCGAACTAGCGCGCCGCCGGAGTCAGGCCAAGCGACATCCCAGCGAGGCCGCGAGGCCGAGCGCCGAGGGTGCGCGCGATGGCGGAGAGGGCAACCGCGGCCGGCTCGTCAGGATGGCTGAGCACGAGCGGGCTGCCTGAGTCGCCGCCCTCGCGCAACTTCACGTCGAATGGGATCTGGCCCAGCAGTGGGACATTCGTGCCGAGCGCCTCGGTGAGCTGCTCCGCGACGAGCGCCCCGCCCCCGAAGCCGAACAGGTCGATTGGCTCGCCGCAGTGCGGGCACGGGAAGCTGCTCATGTTCTCGATGACCCCGGCAACCTTCTGGTGGGTCTGCTCGGCAAGGGTGCCGGCACGCACGGCGACGTCTGCAGCAGCGGACTGCGGGGTCGTCACGACGACGATCTCGGCGTTTGGGAGCAACTGCGCGGTGGAGATCGCGATGTCGCCGGTGCCGGGCGGGAGGTCGAGGAGCAGGACGTCGAGGTCGCCCCACCAGACGTCGGCCAGGAACTGCTGAAGCGCCCGGTGGAGCATGGGCCCCCGGAAGGCCACCGGCTGGGTGACCCCGCCTGGCTTGAATGGAAGCATCGAGATGACACGAACACCGAAGCCGGTCGGCGGCATGATCATCCCCTCGACCATGGTTGGCGGGGCGGTGGCGCCGAGCATCCGGGGGATGGAGTGGCCGTAGACGTCAGCGTCGACGAGCCCGACCGATAGGCCCATGGCGGCCATTGCGACGGCGAGGTTCGCGGTGACCGAGGACTTGCCGACCCCGCCCTTGCCTGAGGCGATCGCGTAGACGCGGGTGAGGGAGCCGGGCTGCGCGAACGGGATCTCACGCTCGTCATGGCCGCGGAGCAGTTTCTTGAGCTCGGCACGCTGCTCATCGCCCATGACATCTAGCTCGACGACGACGGACGAAACCCCCGCGACGGCACCGACGGCCGCGGTGACCCGGGCGGTGATGGTGTCGCGCATCGGACAGCCGGAGACGGTGAGGTAGACGCCGACGGTCACGGTGCCGTCGGCTGCGATCTCGACGGACTTGAGCATGCCGATCTCGGTGATGGGCCGGTGGATCTCGGGGTCTTCCACGGTGGCGAGGGCCGCTTGGACTGCGGCAGCGTCGATGGTCCGGGATTGGTCGATGGGCATGTAGCGATCGTAGGCCGTGCGCGGGGCCGTCAGGCCGGGCGGTCGTCGGGGCTCGTCCGTCGCAGGGCCTCGATCGATTCCATTCGGGCGGCGAGGTCGTCGATGAGGTCGCGCAGTTCGCCGCGCACGTAGTCGCGGGTCGCGACCTCGCCGAGGGCGAGCCTGATCGAGGCGAGCTCGCGGGCGAGGTAGTCGCTGTCGGCAAGCAGTCGCTCGGTGAGCTGGCGATCCTCCTGATACTGGATGCGATCGCGGTCGGTCTGCCGGTTCTGGGCAAGGAGGATGAGCGGCGCTGCGTAGGAGGCCTGGAGGGACAGGAGCAGCGTGAGGAAGATGAACGGGAAGAAGTCAGGCCGCAGGTCCTGCGGGCCGACCGTGTTCCAGAGCACCCAGCTGAAGACCACCGCGGTCATCCAGGCGATGAAGGCCCAGGACCCGATGTAGCGGGCCACCTTCTCGGAGACCCGCCCGAAGCGCTCGGGATCGTAGGCATCGCGGAGCGACACCCCGCGCTTACGGGGCTGATCCAGTCCGGATGGTCGGCGGCGCGGCGGGCTAACCAAGGTCGTCCCCGTCGTTCTCGCGCCAGTCCTCGGGGAGCATGTGGTCGACGACATCGTCGACGGTGACGGCCCCGATGAGGCGGCCGTTCTCGTCGACGACCGGCAGTGCCACGAGGTTGTAGGCGGCGAATGTTCGCGTGACCACGGAAAGAGGGGCGTCGGGGCCGACCGGGACGAAGCTGGTGTCGAGGACAGAGGAGACGAGGGTCCCGGGCGGCTCCCGGAGGAGGCGCTGGAAGTGCGCCACTCCGAGGTACTTGCCGGTCGGGGTCTCGGTCGGGGCCCTCGTGACGTAGACCTGCGAGGCGAGGGCGGGGGAGAGATCCTTGTTGCGAATGTGCGCGAGGGCATCGGCGACGGTGGCATCGGCAGGGAGCACGATGGGCTCGGTCGTCATCATGCCGCCGGCCGAGAAGTCGTCGTAGGAGAGCAGCCGCCGGATGTCGTCGGCCTCATCGGGCTCCATGCGGCCGAGCAGCGCCTCGGCCTGCTCGGGCGGCAGCTCGGAGATGAGGTCTGCGGCGGCGTCCGGATCCATTTCCTCGAGGACGTCGGCGGCGCGCTCGGCCTCGAGCATCGAGACGATCGCGACGCGATCGTCCTCGGGAAGCTCCTCGAGGACGTCGGCGAGCCGCTCATCGTCGAGTTCGCGCGCCGCCTCGAGCCGTCGCTTGGGGGTGAGGTCGTGCAGGACGGTCGCGACGTCGGCGGCGCGCATGGTGTCGAGGCTCGCGATGAGGGACTCCGCAGACTGGTCGGCGGCGGGCAGGGACAGGCCGCCGATCTCGGACCAGTCGACGACGAACCGCTCGCCCCGCCGGAACCCGCCGCCGCCCCGGCGAACGAAGAGTTGGGTGAGGTACCAGTCGGTCGTGCGGCTCTGCTCGACCGCGACGTCGAGGATCGCGACGCGATCACCGGTCTCGATGAGTGCGACGGAGCGATCGAAGAGCTCGGCGGTGACGAGGGTCTCGCCGGCCCGCTGCTCGAAGCGGCGCAGGTTCACCGTGCCGGTCACGATGACCTGCCCGGTGTCGATTGCGGTCACCTTCGTCATCGGGACGAAGATGCGTCGCCTGGGCTGGACCTCGACCACGAGGCCGGTGAGCCTGGGGGGATGCGACCCGGAGCGCAGCACGACAACGCCGTCACGGACCTTGCCCACCTGATCGCCCTTGGGATCGAAGACCCCGATTCCGGACAGGCGGGCGAGGAACACCCGGGTCGCAGCGCCTGTTGTCACGGTTAAAGGCTACCGTCGCCCATGTGAATATGGCGGTGCCGACGCAGGGTGAGCCCGTATCGGGTGGACTCGCCCGTGCGCACATGTCTCGGCCCTCTCGTATCGATGTGCTGTGGATTGGCGTTGCCGTCGCCTTTATCTCGGCATCGGGACCGCTCATCACCGCGACCGTGGCCCCTGCCCTCGCGATCGCCTTCTGGCGTTGCTTCCTCGGGTCGGGCGCCACTGGCATCTGGGTCGCGTTTAAGGCGAGGAGTGAGTTCCGACGTCTTTCGCGGGGCCAGTGGCGCCTCATCATCGTGAGCGGGCTGCTCCTCGGTGCGCATTTCGCCACGTGGGTGCCGTCCCTGCGATTCACGTCGGTGGCGTCCGCAACCGCGCTCGTCGCGACTCAGCCGGTGTGGGCCGCCCTCATCGCCCGGTCGCGGGGGGTCCGGATCCAGCGGTCGGTTTGGATCGGCATGGCGATCTCCCTCATGGGGGTGCTCGTCCTCACCGGGGTCGATGTCTCCCTCGATCCGCGGCAGCTCATCGGCGACGTGCTCGCGCTCCTCGGCGCGATGCTCTCGGCCGCTTACTTCACCGTCTCCGCGGAGGCTCGCAAGACCGTCTCGACGTCGACGCTGACATTCGGCCTCTACGGGACAGCGGCGCTGCTGCTCGTCGCCCTGTGCCTGCTCCTGCGGCAGCCACTCGTCGGATTCTCGGCAGAGGCTTGGATCCTCATCCTCACGCTCACCTTGACCGCGCAACTGCTCGGCCACTCGCTCATCAACAAGGTCCTCGCGACAACGTCGGCGACCGTTGTCTCGCTCGCGATCCTCTTCGAGCTCCCGGCCTCGACGATCATTGCCGCCGTAGCACTCGGGCAGGTACCGCCGTGGGGCATCATCCCTGCCGCAGCACTCATCATTACCGGGCTCATCATCGTCATCAGGTCGAGCGACGCTTCGGAACTCACCGAGGCGCCGCCGGTATGAGCGTGCTCGCGATCGATCAGGGAACGTCGGGTACGAAGGCGATTGTTGTTGACGACGCTGGCGTGTTTCGGGCCGTGGTCGAGGTTCCGGTGCGTCCGGTGTACCTCGAGGGCGGCGGCGTCGAGCAGGACCCAGCCGGGCTCCTCGCCTCGGTCCTCGAGGCCGGACGCAGGGCGTGCGCAGCCGCGGGCCTGCCGATCGATGCCGTCGCACTCGCGAACCAGGGCGAGACCGTGCTCGCATGGAACCCCCGCACGGGCCAGCCGCTGTCGCAGGCGATCGTGTGGCAGGACAATCGTTCGGCCGGGATCTGCGCTGACCTCTCGGCGCATGCCGCGCTCATCGCACGCCGCACCGGCCTCGTCCTCGATCCGTACTTCTCCGCTCCCAAGATGACCTGGCTGCGCCGCAATGTCACGCGCGAGGGCGTCGTCACGACGACGGATGCCTGGCTCGTCCACCATCTCACCGGAGAGTTCGTGAGCGACGTCACCACCGCGAGCAGGTCGCTCGTCCTCGATCTTGACACGACCCGCTGGGACCCGGAACTCCTCGGGATCTTCGGGCTCGAAGGCGAGCGACTCCCGCGCCTCGTGGCGTGCGACGAGATCGTTGGCAGCACAACAGCGTTCGGGCCCGAAGTCCCTGTCGTCGGCCTCATCGTCGATCAGCAGGCAGCACTGCTCGCCGAGGCATGCCTTGAGCCGGGCATGGCGAAGTGCACGTATGGCACCGGTGCCTTCCTCCTCGCGAGCACCGGGGTGGATGCCGTTCGCTCGACGACCGGGCTCACCACATCGGTCGCGTGGAGCATGAGGGGCGCGACCGAGTACTGCATCGATGGGCAGGTGCTCACCGCGGGCTCGGCGATCCGCTGGCTGCAGGACCTCGGCATCATCGACGATCCGGCCGCTCTCGATGCCCTCGCGGCGCCCGACAGCGGTGGGGTCATGTTCACTCCGGCGCTCGCAGGCCTTGCGGCACCGTGGTGGCGATCCGATGCGCGCGCTGCCTTCGTCGGCATGAGCCTCTCGACCGGGGCACCGCACCTCATCCGGGCGGTCATCGAGGGAATCGCGGCGCAGGTTGCAGCGCTCGTGGCTGTCATCGCCCAGGACACCGGGGCGCCGATCGCCCGACTCCGGGTCGATGGTGGCCTCACGAACTCGCGCGCGCTCATGCAGGCGCAGGCCGATCTCCTTCAGGCCCCGGTCGACGTGTATCCGTCGGCTCACGCAACTGCGCTCGGCGCC
>WLOY01000078.1 GCA_009699015.1 Actinomycetota bacterium
ATTACCCTCCAGCACACGGACATCACCAGGTGGAGTCGGCGCCAACGAGCAAGATTTGGCCTGATTCGTACGTATCAGAACCTCCGCATCTTCAACGGCATGACTGCTGCGGAGAACGTCGAAGTCGCTGCACGCCTCGTTGGGTCTGCCACCCACCCTCGGTTGTTCGCCTCCGATGTCCTACGTGACCAAGACCTCGCACCATTTGCCCGGCGCCGCGTGTCAGATCTCGCCTACGGCACCCAGCGCAAGATTGAAGTTGCCCGCGCCCTAGCCGCTACTCCTCGCCTACTCGCACTTGATGAGCCAGCCGCGGGACTGGGCGAGGATGACACCCATCGACTGATCGAAACCATCCAACGGTTCCGAGAGTCGAGCGGTGCGACCGTGCTGCTTGTCGACCATGACATGCACCTCGTCTCCAGCGTCTGTGACCGAATCGTGGTGCTGCACCAGGGCCAAATCCTCACGGAGGGAAAGCCTTCGCAAGTGCTAAGCGACCCTCGGGTCGCGGAGGTCTACTTGGGGACAGGAGCCAAGCCGTGATACGACTCACAGATCTCCGCACCGGCTATGGACGGGCTGAAGCACTTCACGGGGTCAGTATTGACGTACATCCTGGCGAAGTACTCGCGATCGTCGGCCCCAATGGCGCGGGAAAAACCACCCTTCTGTCGGCGATCGCCGGCGTGCGACCGGTTTGGTCGGGGACCATAACGTTGGACGGCGCCGACATCACCTCGACACCGACAGCGAATCGAGTCGAACGCGGGATCGTGCTGTGCCCAGAGGGCCGCAGGATTTTCGCGTCGCTGTCAGTGGAGGAGAACCTCCGAGTTGGAGCGGTGAGCCTGCGGGCAAAGGGTTCTAAGACGAGTCCAAAAGAGGCAATCGAATCTGCCTATGAGAGATTCCCTATCTTGGGTGAGCGCCGAACACAACGTGGCGGAACACTCTCGGGCGGGCAGCAGCAAATGCTCGCCATTGCCCGAGCCCTCATTTCCGAGCCTGACTATCTGCTCCTCGATGAGCCCTCCCTCGGACTTGCACCGGCCGTCATCGAGTACGTCTATGAGATCCTCGGCGCTCTCAAGGAAGGGGGTCTCGCCATTGCAATGGTCGAAGAAGGGGCCGAGCGAGCACTGGCCTTCGCTGACAATGCCCTAGTCCTCAACAGCGGCAAAATCGTGCTTGAGGGCACGGCGAGTGAACTGTCTAGTCACAGCGACCTCGTGACCTCGTACCTCGGGGAGCACTGATGGTAGTCATTCAAGCCCTCATCGACGCGCTGAGTTTCGGCTCTACATACGTCCTACTGGGACTCGGATTAAGTCTGGTGTTCAGTGTTCTCGGCCTCGTCAACTTCTCTTTCGGCGCCCTCATTGTGTGGGGTGGACTGGTGTTGGTGACCCTAACTGGGCTCGGATTCCCCTACTGGGTAGCTGTCCTAGCAATGGTCGTGATCCTCACGCTGATCTCGATTCTCACTGCGAAGGTGGCGTTCCAGCCCTTTCACGGCGCACCTCCGGCAACGCTGCTCTTGAGTTCCTTTGGCGTCGCACTCATTCTGCAAGCGATCGCATTCATCTTCTTCGGGCAAGGCCCCTACTTCGTCGAGACCCCACGTTGGCTCAGTGAGCAAATCCAATTGGGAAGTCTTTCAATCGGCGTGCTGCAGATCGTCACAATCGCTGCGTGTGTTGGGGTGATACTCGTGCTCCAAGCACTGCTTTACCACACTTCTGGCGGTGTACAGATCAGAGCAGTAGCCGAGAGCGCCCAAGTGGCTGAACTCATGGGTATACGCAGTGGCCGAATCTTCACCATGGTGTTCGCCTTGAGCGGCGCCATCGCTGGTGTTGTTGCATTCCTATGGTTTGCCAAACTCGGGACGGCATCCTCTGTTGGGGATCTAAACATCACCCTGAAGGCTTTCATCGTCGTAGTCATCGGAGGCTTGGGGACCTTGCGGGGTGCAGTGGTCGGCGGCCTTCTCCTCGGTGCCTTTGAGGCATTCCTTTTCACTTTCACCCCCGCGGAACTGTCCAGTTGGCAGCAAACATGTGCATTCCTGTTGGTGACCCTGGTTCTTCTGATTCGCCCACAGGGCATCATGGGCCAGAAGGTGGAACTGTCACGATGATCAGTCTTGGTTGGGTCACTGATCGTCCACTGCGCAAGTGGGGCCTGCTGACGGTGGTCGCGCCCGGGGTTATCGTGCCGGCCGCCATAGGCCTGACTGCGCTCATACTGGCAGCAATAGGTGGTCCCCGAGAGATTCTCGTTAGCCTCGGCGTCTCCTGCACACTTGCCGTCGCTTACCAGATCTTCGTCGGTGCTACCGGAATCATTTCGTTCGGGCATATGGCCTTTGTTGCCGTGGGAGCCTACACAGCGGGGCTGGTGACGGTGCCACCGTCCCAGCGAGCAACACTGCTGCCTGACTTACCCGCTCCCCTCCAGCAAGTTTATCTAACGTTTCCCGCATCGCTGGCCCTCGCCGCCGCTGTCTGCGCGCTCCTCGCCCTACTTAGCGGCCTTGTGCTCATGCGGATGAGCGGCGTAGCAGCCGGCATCGGGACCCTAGGACTGCTCGTCATCGTGAATGAGGTGATCCGAAATTCGGGGAGCCTTACAAGAGGAACCCAGACCTTCTTCGGCGTTCCAGCCAATACAAACCTCATCAGCACCGGGGCAGTAATCATGCTCGTCACGGTGCTTGCGCTGCTGTTCAAATTCTCACGATTCGGTATCAAGGCTCGAGCTGGTAAAGATGACGACCTCGCGTACGAGACGCTCGGAGGATCCGTTATCAGGGCCCGCATCTTCGCTTGGGTCCTCTCCGGGGCACTCACCGGTGTCGGTGGAGCACTCATGGCACAACAACTGACTGCTTTCTCGCCAAGCTCCTTCTTCATCATTCAGAGTGTGCCGATTATCGTGATTGTCGTGCTTGGGGGGATCAACAGCGTTGCTGGCAGCCTGCTCGGCGCTGTCGTATACGTCGCATGGATTCAAATCATGTTAGAGGTGGAATCTGGAAGTGTCGTGGGTCTTGAGTTTCCGGTTGTCGCCGGGATCGGTCAACTGACAATTGGCGTTGCGCTCATCCTCGTTCTACGTTGGCGCCCCCTCGGCCTCTTGGGGTCCTCTGAACTGGGCTTGAAGATTCCCGGCCCAGAATCGCTCGCTTCAAACCCGGAAGCCCCTGCAGCAGATGACCTCATAGTGAGTGAACGTGACTAGCCTGGTCCTCGCCGACGATGAGTATTGCGATCAAGGGGCCGGATCCCCAGCAGTCTTGATGTCGCACGGGACATTGATGGACTGGACGATGTTCCGTTCGCAGATCGATGCACTATCTCCCCACTATCGAGTCATCGCATACAACCTGCGAGCGGCAACCCGCAGCGGCTACGACTCCCCCTACACCCTCGAAACTCTCAGCGAGGATTGCCTTCGCATTGCTGATCAGTTCGAAATCGACACATTCGTGCTCGTCGGCATGTCCATGGGCGGCTATATGGCGCTAGATTTTGCGCTTCGCTTTCCTCAGCGGCTTCGTGGTCTCGTGCTTATCGACTCCATGGCCGCGGCGTACTCTGACGACAAGAAGCTTCGCTACGCCGAGGCCTTCGGACCGCTGAACATAGATGGCCCTCTTCCCCGAGCATTCGCTGAGTGGTGCGCACCGATTTGCTTTGGTCCCCGGACGATTGAAGAGCAGCCCGAGTTGGTCCGGTCATGGGTTGAGAGATGGACGTTGCGCCCGGCTCGTTCTGTCTATGGGGAATACCGCTCGTGGATCGACAAGTCCGACCTCAGCGATGACTTAGCTCAGATAGATGTCCCAACCCTCATCATCCACGGGGAGGATGATGCAGGGCTACCGCTTGAGGAGTTTGGCTTACCGATGGCCAAAGGTATCCGCCAATCGACAATGGTCGTTATTCCAGGAGCAGGACACACATCGAATTGCGAACGGCCGGCTGAGGTCAATATCGCCCTGCTTGACTTTCTCAAAGGACTGCCCTCATGACACCAAGACAAGCAGTTGCTGTGCTCGGATCGGTCCCTAAAGAGGATCTCGGATTGACGCTACCGCATGAGCACCTGATCTTGGACTTTGGTGTGCGTTACACGCCTGCGGAAGATGAATCATCCTTAGGGCCGCAGCCACTGCTCGCAGACCGCTGGCGCCTCTTAGCGCGCCCCGCGGGGTACCGTGTCAACCTCGAAGGTACCGACCTCGAATCAGCAACGTACGAGGCAACTTTGTTCCAGCAGGCCGGAGGTCACACTATCGTTGACCTTACGGGACTTGGCCTGGCTCCCGACGTGAGTAAACTCAAAATCATCTCTCAGTCCACAGGCCTAAATGTCATTGCAGGTACTGGCTTCTACATCGCCGGCAGTCTCCCAAACTGGATTTACGAAGCCGATACGAGTGCTCTGGCGCGGCACCTAGTCGACGACCTCACATTTGGAGGAACGGAAGGCATTCGCCGCGGCGCCATCGGCGAAGTCGCGATTGAGACGGGCGAAGAGGTCGAGTTCCGCTGCCTTAGGGCCGCGGCTCGTGCTCAGGCCGAGACTGGAGCTCCAGTTTTCCTGCACGTGATGTCCGGACTCCTGCCCCAGTTTCGCCCGCTAACCGAGCGCATCATTACTGTGTATAAGCAGGAAGGTGGCAACCTCGACAAGTTGGTGTTGTGTCACCAAGATGGCTCCGGCGACGACATCGCCTATCAGATCGGGCTACTGGAGCGCGGAATTCGTCTCATGTATGACACCTTTGGATCCGAGGGCGTCTTCGGATTCGGCACAACCTACGTCCAACTTCCGACAGACACGCAGCGGATAGTCGAGGTATCCCGCTTAGTCGACTGCGGATTCGCAGACATGATCCTCGTCTCGCAAGACCTCTGCTACCAATCTGCCAAGCGATCGTGGGGTGGATGGGGCTTCACCCACTTGATTGAATCACTACGACCTCGGTTCTACGCAGCCGGGATCGAAGAAGTGATGTTGAATCGCCTGATGACTCAGAATCCAGCGGACGTACTCGCATTCGAGTAACTGGTGATCGTCAGCTACTGAGTGAGCTCCTGTGTAGTTCGGCCGGTCGCCAGCATGCCGCAATCGACAGGGAGATCTGCGCCCGTGATAAACGTCGCGTCCCGGGATAACAGGAAGATACATGCGTCGGCAATCGCTCGTGGTGGGATGAGCTTCCGCGTTAGCGGATGAATGGCCCCGTACGTATCCGGGTCAGCTCCAGTCTCGTCGAGTACCGCCTGGATCATGGGCGTGTGTACAGCCCCCGGACTAATGCTGTTGGCTCGAATGCGAGGTGCGTAATCCAAAGCTAATGACTTGGTGAACTGAATTAGTGCCGCCTTTGTCGGACCATATGCAGCTTCGCGGCGCCAACCGATATGCCCCAGCGCAGATGCAATGTTGACGATCGACCCTCCGGTTTCGATCAGTAGCGGAACCGCCGCCCGGGACATCAAGTAGGGGCCGCGGAGATTCACGCGCACTGTCTCGTCCCATTCATCGGGGCGGACGTCGACGACGGCTCCCTGCGGGCCTGCAACCCCAGCCACATTGCACAAATGATCAAGAGGTCCCATACGGCGCACTTCGGTGAAGAGTGCTGCTACGGATTGCTCATCCGCCACATCGGCCTGCAGCGAGGTTGACGTGTGACCGATGGATGCCGCAGTTGCACGAGCGGTCTCCTCTCGGATGTCAACGCATATGACATGCGCGCCCTCTTCGGCCGCGCGGAGGGCAATCGATTGACCAATTCCTTGTCCCGCGCCCGTGACAAGCACCACTTGCCCAGAGAGCCGTGGTCCACGGGAGCCAACCAGAACGGTTTCCTGACCGTTATTGGGCACAGATTCCCCCGTCGACAGGTAGCGCTACACCAGTCACGCTCTCAGCTTCGTGCGACGCCAAGAAGGCAATGGCTGCCGCCACTTCCTCCGGTTCCGCAAGTCGCCCGAGAGGCTGCATGGCCGATACGACTTCAAACGTTCCTTTAGGTTGGCCCTCAAGCCAACCCTCTAACATCGCTGTTCGGCAGAAGGAAGGACAGACGCAGTTGACACGGATCCCCAGCGGCGCGGCATCGACGGCTTGTGCCTTGACAAGGTGGACAAGCCCCCCCTTGGCAGCCGTATACGTCACCTGACCGGGCCACGCGACCAAACCAGCATCCGAGGCCACGTGCACAACGGCGCCCCTGCCCGCAGCAGCCATTATCGAGATCGAGGAGCGGCCAATTCGAAATGCAGTCCCGAGGTTGACATCCAATCCGCTCTCCCAAACCTCGTCATCGGTGTCAGTTGCAGAGCCATCCGCCGGTCGTCCAATGGCGTTGATGACTACATCTAGCCCCCCGAGCCTCGCCCGTGCGAGCTCCAGAGCGGTCAAGACAGCCTTCGGGTCCCGAGCATCACATTCAAGGTCAGTGCCGATTCGACCCGGAAGGTCCAAGACCAGAACACTCGCACCTTCAAGGGCAAGCCTGTTTGCCGCAGCGGCACCGATACCGGAAGAACCTCCGAACACAACCGCCGACTGCCCAGTGAACCGCCTCATCTGTGACCTCCATGGTTCCAGCGTGCCGCTCTCCTGTTGGATGACATCCTACGAGCAATGAACAGAGCCTGCGGACGGTTCTCGGTGAGTTGGCGTGAGAGATGCGCACATTTCCAAGGATGATCTGGAGTCCAGTCAGCTTGAACAGCATTGTCGCTTTCGTAGATCGTAGGGCGTTCAAGGTCGTGCCCAGTAGTGAAACGGCACTGTTCCACTAGCGGAGTGCCCCGTGGTACCTGCGGACTCCCAGCAGGTCCAATATCCGGTTCAGCAGCCCGGCCGCGTTCCCGATCGTCACGGGGCTCAAACCACACGCCGACCCGGACGCGACGTACGCGCTCAACCAGTCGGCCTGGAAATCGATCAGATCCGGCGCGACACTGGCTATCGATAGCCCTATCCCACCCCTCACGACCTGCAGCCCCCGCCACTCCATCACGCACACACGCGCTTCGCTCTCTGGAAAGCAAGGCAACGCCTGATGAACTTCGGGAGCACCTCGAATACCCGCATGACAGGCAGAGAAGTAATCCCCTAAACCGCAGCCGCTTTCCACCCAAGCGACATATGCCACCGCCGGTTGCGTGGGCGACATCCTTGGCGCCACCACCGCCTCCGCAGCGCTCCTGGACCGCCTCCGGCATCGGTCCGTCGTCGCCGACCTCGACTGGGCGTCCTATCGACTCCGCGAACACCAAGCCCGCAACGAGACGCTGCGAGCCACCACAACTGGTACCCGCCAACCACTACAGTGACACCCAGCAGGTGAGGAAATTCACTAGGCAACACTGAGGAAAATCATTGAGCGCCGTCAGTGACCAGAAGTTCTTGGGGGGGTCTCTTCTTCCCGACCCACCGAAGCGCTCAACGAATTCGTCCACAGGAAGTGGTGCACCGTGATTGAGGCCCCGTTTATCGGAAGACTAGAGCGCGACGTCCAGGTGCCGATGCGTGACGGCATCACCCTTAGCGTCGACATTTACTACCCGCTCGATACAGCGACGCCACTTCCCACCCTTCTCGCGATGTCCCCGTATGGAAAGAATGCCCAACGCATGATCCTTCCTGCGCCGGTTGAGGCGCGCGTCACAGATCTGTGCGCTGAAGCCGGCTGGACAAATGACATAGTCGATGCTGGCTACATCCATGTCATCGCCGACGTCCGAGGTAGCGGGAGCTCCGGCGGGACGTTTTACAGCATGTATTCAGAGCAGGAATCTCAGGATGGCTACGACCTCGTCGAGTGGATTGCCGCCCAGTCATGGTCAGACTCAAATGTGGGAATGCTCGGCATCAGCTACTTCGGCACCGTCCAACTCGTCGTTGCGGCCTCACGACCGCCGCATCTCAAGGCCATTGCACCGCTTGAAGCAACCGTCGATCCGTATCTCGCTTGCTATCACGGTGGTGTCCTAGACGGATTTTACAGTGAATTGCCTCACGGCGGAATGACCAACAACACGGGCAGCGGGATGGACCTCGCAGACGCCAAGTCCTGGAGCCTCAGCTACCGTGAAGATGAAGAACTCCAAGACGCTCTGGATTCCGCTCTCAGTAATCCGGATATCCGTCAATACAACATGTTCCGAAGCATTCTGGAAAGCCCCCGGCGGAATACGATCTTCTTTGACAATCTTCTGAATCCCTATGCGGATTCGCCAATGTGGTGGCATCCGAAGCTCGAGGATATTGAAATTCCCGTGCTCTGTGGCTGCGCTTGGTACCCAGATTGTGGCCCTAAGTTCGTGCGCGGCCCCGGTCAGATTTGGGAACGCGTCAAGGGACCAAAGAAGATGATCATGGCTCCGGCCGGTTGGCTGGAGAGGCCTTTCCATCAATACCACAGGGATGTGCTGCGCTGGTTCGACTACTGGATGAAGGGCATAGACAACGGGGTGCTTGATGAGGCTCCCGTGCGGCTATGGCTCAATGGGAGTGAGACGGAAATCGAAGCGGAGGACTGGCCGCTGCCGAATACCGAATGGACGAACCTTTACCTGGGCACCCATCGCCGACTACTCAACCAACCTTCCCGATTCGAGCAGATTGAACCCGACGGCTACGTCCAGCCGCCACCGCTCTCAACGCGGCAATTGTCCGAGGTCATCTACTCAACCGGTCCACAACCCCAAGACCTAACCGTGATTGGCCCCGTGGCGCTCCATCTCTTTGCTGGTTTGAACCATGATGACGGCTGGTTCAAGGCAACACTCCTCGATATCTTGCCGAGCGGTCAGGAAGTCGAGATCTCACATGGTCACCTTCGGGCGACCCATCAGGCGCTGGATCCGGAGAGAAGCCGTGATTGGCTGCCGGTCCATCCCCATACACGCGACTCAGTGGTGCCTTCCGTAAAGGACGAGATTCTCGAGTATTCGATCGAGATCTATCCGATCGCACACGTTTTCCTCAAAGGACATGAACTCGCTATTCGAATCTCAAGTGGGGATCTGCCGGGTCTAGGCTTCTCCTTCCACCTGATGCCTTCCCGAACCATCACCTACACGATCTACCGAGATGCGCAGCGCCCCAGTCGCCTGGTTCTTCCTGTGATTCCGCGCGAAGCGGGGCTGATGCGGCGGCCGTGAAACTTTTCAACGCCTTTCCTCCGGCTTCGTGTGGCCAATATTGGATTGCCGTGCGGGATGCGCAACTGTTCACTTCCAACTCCGATGTAGACGTCGTAGCGGTCGACCGTTCGATATAGCCATAGCCTTTCGGTGCTGGGAGGGCGCCGGTTTGCTCAATCCCCCGTGGCGCCTGCGTACTCCCAGCGCCATGACCGTTTCGGGCGGGTCTGACACTGCGAGGTACCGGCGCCTCGGATGTCGTTGAACACTGTGTGGACCCGTTCTCTCGCTCAGACGCCAGGCGACGGCGATGAAGCGGCTGCTCCTCCTGGGAATGCTGGGCATGTGTGTCCTGCTCGCTCCCGCCGGGATGGTCCAAGAACTCCGATCGGGGCACACGGCCCGCCGAGGCCAGGCGTCGCCGGCGCCGGCTTCCAACGGGGTCGGCACGTCGGTATCCATCGCTGACGCTTGAGGGGATTCGAGGGCTGTATCTCCCCCGCTCTGCATGGCGGACGCCGAGGCAGCATTGCGACCCGTCTCTGCTCCACCACATGAGGCTAGGACCACCGCACAGCCGGCGATCAATGCCGCGTTGCGTAAGCTTTTCTCTAGTGACATGCATGCCTCCAAGACGCGTTCAGCTGATTCCCGTCGATAGCCAATAGATCCAGCGGCATCGGTGCGCGTTCTCCCTACTCTTTGGAGGGGGCGCGTTCGACCGAGGGCGCGGACTCAACCTCCTGCTGACCTGCATTCCTCATCGTGAGTCGCGAACCGTCTGGCGCCGCATGGGTGCCTTCTTCAGATCTGTTCAACGAGGGCGGTGGGTTGCCTGTTCCCGGTCTCCTCGGGCGACACCAAGCCAGACGCCGTGCGATGAGCCAAGCGCTACTTCACCCAGCGCCTGCAGCGCGCCCTGCAGAACTCAACAGGCGAGCCACCTATACCGGAGCACTGATGGTTCACGACCAACGATCGGCTAGCGGGCCGCTTCGCCGATCCAGTAGCCGTCCGAGTTGCCCTCAAGGCTCATCTGCGGCTCGCCGAGCTCGTTCAGTCCAGCGCCGCGCGTGCACGCGCCGCCGCGCACGTCACCGTCATTCCATACCTGTCGCCAGCAGTTCCGCAGGGCAAGCTGACCCCAGTAATTCGGGTGGAGGGATTCCTGCTGGAACGTGTCGTTCGGGTTGACCATGTTGATTTCCATGACCCATTCGCTGCGATCCGCGGCGTCCTCCGCTTGCCACGAGTCGACACCATTATTTGAGCCAACGCGCTCTACATCTGCATCACACAGCGCACGAAGGTCGAATGCCCGGCTCGCATCCATCCGCGCGATTCGCAGGGTTGGACGCTCGGCGCTCGCTTGCTGCGCCGCTTCGACAAAGGTTGTGTTCACCAGCGGCAACAGGGTGTCGGAGGCCCAATTCGCATCTCGATCGCGAAACCCGCACCCTCCGACGAGCTGGCGGTCGTACCCCGACTCGGTGTACCGAATCGCACCGGCACGCGGCAACGGGTTTGGGTACTGCTGGAGCACGAGGGTCCAATCCGAATCCTCGTACCCAGCCTGCTCCATTGCGTCGGCGATTCTCAGGATCGCCTGGGTCGTATCCTCCCGAACTCGGTCAGCTGCCTTGCTGCTGATGTATGACTGAACCTTCGAATCCTTGCTGCAGTACGAGCCGAAGATCGACGGCTTCAGGAAGGACTTGATGCACTCCGCGATGATCGGCGAGAAGTTGAAGTCGTTGCCCCCGATCGAGAGCGCCACCATGGCGACGCGATGATCCTTGGCGAACTCCTTGAGCATGAGCGCCTGCCCTTTGCGCCCACCCTCACTCGAAAAGTCAATACCGGGCTTGAAATTGCCGGCCTCGTCGACCTTCGTCGAAGTGATCGCTCCACTGCATGCGAGATTGAGTGACGGCGTATCACCGATGTGGATGCCCGCCGACGCCGAACGGTGACACCGGTTGACGCTCTCGCGTCCAGCCCCGTCGAAATACGCACTGGAGCCGAGCGCATCGACATCGGCGGTCGTGAATGACTCATTCCCCGCCCACCGACCGGCTTCCCCCGAGATGAACGAATCCCCGAGCGAGACCACCCAGGGCTCGCCGGTAGGGGACCCGGTCGAGGTCACGCCTTTAGCGGCCAGCCGGCCCTGCGTCTGCACCGATCCGCATCCCGCCAGAATGAGGACGCTGGTGAGCGCGACACCGAGCACAAAGGTCAACCGAGTACGTGCCGTCAGGTTGCTGAAAGAGTTCACGGGAGCAAGCCTTCCTTGCGAGCGAGAGCGTGGAGTTCCAATTTCGTGCGCGGGGCGAGGCCTGCCTGTGCATACTTCTCACGCACGCGATCGAGGTAGTGCTTCACGGTGCACGGTTTGATGCCCATCCGTCGACCGACGGCGTCTTGGGTCATGCCCGATGCGTAGAGCACCAGCGCGCGGCGCTCCTGAGCTGAGAGCTGGACCGAGGTCGACTTGAGCCCGGTGCGGTACATCTCCACGATTGGCGCCCACGATCCACCGTTGATCACGGTCTCCACAGCACGGATGAATTCGTCTCCAGCGCAGTCATTGGCGATGTAGCCGGCGGCACCTGCGATGAGCGCCGCCTCCATGCCCTGCACCGACGGGCGCTCGACGAGGACGACCGAGGGTATGCCGTGCATTGCGAAGGCCGATGCGGCCACCACCTCGGTGATCGGGCCCTCGCAGCGGGTGCCGATGATTGCCGAGTCGCAGCCGGTCGCCATGACGACCTCAAGCGCCGCGTGCAGCGAACCCCCGACGTAGACGAGGCGAGCGGAGGGCAGCCCGGCGTTGATGCGGGCCGCTATGCCCTCCCGCATGAGCGGTTGCGCTTCGACGATGACCAGGCGCGGTCCTTCGGCGCCGGATGGCGCCTGACTCGGCAACAGCGCTTGAACGCTCGACACGGTAATGGTCATCAGTCTCCACCCTGGTCTCTCAGTGAAGGTGACGGTACACCACTGGTGTCACCAATGGTGACTTTCGGGCACAATGGCCCTACCGTGCTCTGGACCGAACGTTCGCTACTCCTTTGAGCGCGGATGCCGCTCGGCATTCTTGTCGAGCGCGCGCTGCCCAGCGGCCGCGATCTCGTCGAGAAGGACCACGAGCCCATGGTCAAAGGCCGCCTCGTTGAGTGCGTCGACCCTGTCGTTGCTGCGGGTGACCTCCTCGAAATCCGGATCGGCGATCAGTCGATGCCTCAGGCGTCGGGAGTCCAGGTGATCGGGGGCGCCGCCGAAGTCGAACACGCACGAGCCGAGGACGAACGTCTCCAGCATCTGATGCCGCACGAGCAAGTCGTATCCGCGCAGGCCGAGCCCGCGAAGGGCATCGACGATCTCCTGCTGGTATGCGTTCGAAGTGTCGCTATCAGCGAGCGACTCCGCCGGCGTCAGGTAGGCCGTGGTCACGGCCGGGTGGGCGTGCAGCGCACTTCGCAATGAGCGCGACAGGACGAGCAGCCGCTCCCGCGGATCCGCTGGCAGCTCGCCAGCTCCGCTGATCGCCTCCTCCAGCACCAATCCGAGCACCGCGCGCAGCACGTCGTTCTTGCTCCGGTAGTGCCGGTAGGTGGCGGTGTGATGCAGGCCTGCCTCAGCGCCTAGGGCGCGAATAGTGAGCGCCTCGACTCCGTTCTCCTCGATGAATGCGAGCGCCGCGCGCGCGATCACTTCTGCGGTGCCTGTCGATCGAGCCATGAACGCCACCGTATCGCGCCCGGCTTCCCGTTGCCACGCGCGACCGGATGGAAACAGAACAAGGGGGGCCCGCGCTATCCCCAGAAGAGTGGGGCCGCTCTCGCGACACCGTGCGCCAGCCCGCGAAGACAATGCTGACCATGATGCACCGTGGTTTCGGAGATCTCTTCGCACCGCTTGACCTGGCATCTTTGCCTCCGAAGAGCCACGACAGGCGAATTCGGGTCGAGGGTTTCGGAGTCCCCCAACCGCCGCGGGCCTTCGACGCGCAATCGGGCCAGGACTCCCGCACTGATCTTCCGCACAGTCCACCCATCACATGCGCATGCGTGTTCTTCAGCGCAGCCAGCATCCGTGTTCCACAGAGCGACTTGAGGCCGGCAGCCATCCGGCGCTCCCCTCACACCGGTGTCGTCACTGCCGTCCCAATGACGAACGCGCCGAACGCCCGGTTGCGCTGAGATGAGACCGGTACTGCAGCACCGCGTAGCCGCGACCGTCATGGCCGCGATCTTCCTGATGACCGGCTGCTCAGCCGACATCGGAGCGACCGGCTCGCGCCAAATCGGCGAACTCATCGTGTCCGATGGCGTCGCGCGCATCACGGTGCCGGCTCTGTGGGTCGGCAAGAGCGCGGATGGCACGCCCGTCGGCGGCGTCGAGCCCGCGCAGATCGAGGTATCGACGACTGGCGAAACACCCGAGTACGAGGTCGATCTCGCCGACCTCGAAGCACGCGGTGCCGGCCCGGGCTGGCAAGCGGCCACGAGCGCCGCAGCAGCGTTCAGCACGCTCTTCGTTGGGGCAGATCCAGCAAAGGTCGACCTCACGTTCACAGTCACCGGGCCCATCGACGGACCTTCGGCGGGCGGGGTCCTCGCAGTCGGCATCATCGCGGCCTTCCGAGGAGACTCGCTGCTGCCGAATCGGACAATGACCGGGACGATCACCGGCGACGGAACGATCGGCCCCGTCGGCGGCATCACCACCAAGATCACCTCTGCGGCCCGTGACGGCTACACCACCGTCGTCATCCCGGCCGCCATGTCAGACGACTGGATCACTGGCAACGGGTACACCCAACTGGCAACGCGCCTTGGCGTCACTGTCATTCCGGTGCGGACGATCGCCGAGGCCTACGGCGCCATGACCGGGCGCGAATCCCCGGCGATCGACCCAGAGAACGTCCAACAGATGGACACGAACGTCGCGGCAGCGACCGCGTCCTCAACTGCCAGCGTGATCGATGCGCTCGATGATGCCTTGCGATCTGCACCGGCAGAACTGCCCGATGCCGCTCGTCTCGCTGCGGCACGTGCTTCCGGCGAGGCACGCGAACAGGTGCGTTCCAATGATCTTGCCTTGGCATATGGCACCGCCGCCTTTGCGCTCGTGCGGCTGAGCCGGGCTTCAGGCGCGGCTGAGGTCGAACGACTCCTTGCAGATCTACCGTTGCCATCCGTCAAGACCATGCTTGCCCGGCGTGCCACGGCAGTGCTCGCGAGAGCCGAGCAAAGCCTGCGCGAGTCGTCCACGGCTCCCGTCAACGGTCTTGAGCAGTCGATCGCGCTGCCGGTCGCACTTGCGTGGGCTGCGTTCCCCGAAGCAATGATGGCCGGGCTACTGGCCGAGCTCCCGCACGCTCGACGGCCGGCGACGCTCGTGGAGATGGGCCGCGTCATTGCCGAGCAGGAAGTCGGCCTGCGCACGCTCCTTCCCGCCGCCCTCGACATCGTGGCAGCTTCACCCTCCCGCAGGGAAATGGATGCAGCATCCGTCGCCGCGCACCTGAGTGCCTATAGCCGCTTCCTGGTGCGTGCGGCAGAGGCGGGCGAGGCATATCTGACCGATGTGCTGGGCACGAAGCTCATGTTCGATGGACGTTTCGCCGACAGTGGCGAGGTGGCCGGCGCACTGGCAGCGCGGGCGCAGGCTATTCGCATCACGCCGTCCGTGCAGCCCTACGCCGACGAAGCGCAGCAAGCGGCACAGGCGATGACGTATTTCTGGTTGGTCAACAGGGCGGTCGCAGGATTGCAGGCCTATGAGCAGCTGCCGGAGCTCATCGAAGGCGACGGGTATGCCGTTACCCAGGAGGCAATGGACACCGCAGTCGACGCTACCTGGTGGTTTGTCGAACTCAATGCGCACGAACTCGCTGCCATCGATGTCGATGCGAGTCCAGCTCTGTGGTCTGCGCGGTGGGCCTTCGCGCAGGCTCGGGCCAATCGGAATTCTCGACTGTCAAGCGAATCGGCGTGGTTCGCACAGGGAGAACTATGGTGCGATGCAGTGCAGACGACGATGCTCGTCTCGGCAGTCAACCCCGCTCGTGTCCGCTCACCCGCATAGCAACTGTCCGCGCGACGACAGATTGCGATGACGACAGATTGCGGCCGATGGGAGCGGACACGGCTCCCACGCCCACCGGGGTCGTCGCCTGCACGGTCACGTAGGCATAGTCCGCTTCGAGTCCCCGAATGGTGCAGGTCGTCACCAGCGCCTTGGCTGTGCAGGTCCCAAGCGTGCTGCCATCGGTCGACTGCGAGGACGCCGTGACGGTCGTGGTCGTGATCGCGTAGCCGCCATCAGTAAGTGGCGCCTGCCAGCGCACGACCAGATCACCAGCCTTGGACGTCATGGACATTTCTCGCGGTGCCGACGGGGCGGAAGCCATCGGCACTGCAGACTGCCGCTCCGTCGGCTTGCTCGTCCGGCCGCCGCCGAGTTCGACGGCATCCACCCAGACTGTCTGATAGTTCGCCAAGTCACCGAGTGTGCAAGTCGGCTGCGCGAGCGATACCAGGGCCGTGCATGTCCCCATTAACCTGCCACCCGATTGCTTCGACCAGGTCCGGAACACATAGCGGGTGCTCGGCTGATCACTGAGCGCGCGCGAAACGAATGCGACGAGCGCGTTCTCCGTCGGCAGAACGACGAGATCCCTTGGCGAACTGAGGGCGGTACCTCCAACGTCGATGCTCGGCGCCTGCGTCGACCCGTAGGCGTTCGTCGCGCTCACCGCCACGCGCAGCGGACCCTTCTCCCCACCGACGGCGATCGAGCAGGCGTGCCGAGAGGCGTCGGTGGGACGCTCGCCAAGGCATGATCCGATGGTTCGCCCGGCCGTATCCGCCACGGTGGCCTGCGAAAACATGATCCGACTGCCACCGTCATCGACGGGCGGCGTCCACGTGACGTGAACCTGCCTGGCGAGCCGGCGGGCAG
>WLOY01000079.1 GCA_009699015.1 Actinomycetota bacterium
AAGGCGTCGCGGGCAAGTCGAGGAGCCCCCACCTCCGTCCCGGCCGGGGCTGTGGCATCCACTGGCGTGTTCACGGTGTACGCCGGGGTCGGTATGCAGCCGAAGACCACGACGATTCGCATGCCCGTCGCCGCCGGGCAGCCGCTCATGGCGGACTGGAATGGCGATGGCGTCGACTCCCCCGGACGCTACGACCGCGGCCGATGGTTCTACACCAATGCGGTCGTTGGCTCCCCGGCCTGGCAGTCGAAGGGAACCTGGGGCGGGCAGGCGGGCGAGTTGCCGGTGGTCGGACTCATCGACGCCGATCGTCAGCCGGACATCGGCGTGTTCAAGGATGGTGCCTGGAACTGGCGGCTCTCATCCGATAACACCACGCGAACCGAGGCCTTCGGGGCGGCAGGTGATATCCCGGTGGTCGGCGACTGGGATGGCGATGGCGACGATGACCTCGGGGTGGTCCGGCAGGGCACATGGATGCTGCAGTTCACCGGCGTGAAAAAGCCGCCGAGGGTGAGCAAGGGCGTCGACGTATCGATGAACGACGGGACGAAGATCGCCATCGTCACGATGCCGTTCGGACTGGCGACCGACACGCCGATCGTCGGAGACTGGAACGGCGACGGAACCGACACCCCCGGGGTGGTCCGGGCAGCAACGACCTGGATTCTCAGCGAGGGGGTCAATCGGATTCGAAAGACGGCGACCCTTACCGTTCCGATTCAGGCGGGGCAGGTGCCCCTTGTAGCGAGCCAAGGAACCGGAATCGGACATTGCCCGACAGCGTCACCCGTGGCCGAGGCGAAGGCACTGAAGTGGGCGCGACGGGTGAGTCCACCGGCTCGGCTCACCGGGAGCACGGCGAAAGCCGGATACGCGGAGATCCAGGCCACGGTGCAGGACGGCCTGCGCTACGCCATCACGAATGACCGAACGCTACGCCTGGCGACCCAGTGGAGTGAGCCCTACTTCGATGCGCTGAGCGTCCACAAGACCACGGAGGAGTCGATCCGGCGAAGCGCCAACTCCGCGCAGGCCGCTGCGATCATGCTCACGACCTCGAAGTGGAAGAAGGTCCAGAACATCAGCCGGGCAAACCTCCTCGCCTATGCGAAATGGCAGTTGCGGAGCATCTCCTGCCAGCACGCCTCGATCACCCCCGGTGGCTGGGGACTGCAGTGGCAGTCTGCGCTGTGGGCTGCGACCGCCGGCCAGGCGGGCTGGATGCTCTGGGACGAACTCAGCGGGCAGGAGCGCGCCTATATCGCGTCCATGGTCGCGTCCGAGGCTGATGCCGTCGCGGCCCGCGGCCCGCACTACTACCGGACCCGTGCGGGCGTCGAGATCTCCCCCGGGAACTCGAAGGCCGATGAGGTCTCTTGGGACCTGACGGCCCCGGCCCTTGCACTCGCCATGATGCCGGGTGACAAGCGGGCCGAGACCTGGCGGCGCACAATCGTCGAGTACTCCATCGCGGCGTTCGCGCGCCCGAGTGACCTCACGAACAACCTCGTGGTCAACGGGGTGAAGATCAGCAAGAACCTCCCGGGTACCAATGCCAATGAGGACGGCACGATCACGAACCACGGCATCGTCAACCCGGACTACATCCAAAACGTACTCCACCTGTGGTGGGCCGCGAGCATGCTGCGCAGCGCGAAGGTGCCGGTCCCGGAGTCCTTGTTCCTCAACGCCGACATCGTGTACCGCGCCCTGACGGTCGTGAAATTCCCGTCACCGCCGTATGCGGCCCCCGGCGGGATCGTCTACCAGCCGGGGGGCCAGATCTACTACCCGCAGGGCGTCAAGTGGGGTGCCCGTCGCCCGGCGACATTCACCGGCGTCGACTCGTTCGCCTCGCTTTACTCGGCACCGGATACGCAGGCCGCGAAGTTCCTCGCTGCCCATGCGCGCGATACGCGGGGGATGCAGCAGCGGTGGACCGATGGGCGCATCTACGACAAGGGCGATGTCGAGGAGTCGTATGGGCTCGGACGTGAGGAGTACGCGCTCAGCCAGACCGCACTGGCGTGGTGGGCGGGCGCTGTTCCATCCGGCCCCGGCCTGAAACTCGACCGCTCGAACGTACCGGGAGTAAACCTCAAGACAAGGGGCCCCGCCGGCTAAGTCAGCAGTGCAGCCGTTTGTCCCTACGGGGCAAACGGTGAAAAGGGATCTACCGGGTTGCGGTGAAGGCTTGGCACTGTGCCATCGTCGGGAGCAGGCCGGAAGCCCTCGCCTCGGCGAGGGTCGGCGCGGCGGCGTCCTTCTCCGAGAGAACCGACTCGGTACCCCCCGGCCATGGCAGCCCGAGGGCCGGATCGAGCGGGTGGATGCCGAACTCGCGCCCGGGCGAGTAGGGGGTTGAGCACAGGTACCCCACCGTGGCCGAATCGGAGAGCGCGCAGAAGGCGTGCCCGAGTCCCTCGGCGATGTACAGGCCCCTGCGGCTCTCGTCATCGAGCTCCACTGCGTCCCACTGCCCGAACGTCGGCGACCCGACCCGGATATCGACGACGACGTCGAGGATGCGTCCCGAGAAGCACTGCACGTACTTGGCCTGGCCGGGCGGGACGAGCGCGAAATGCACCCCGCGCACGGTGCCGACCCTCGAGACGGAGATGTTCATCTGCTGCAGGGTGAACTCGTGGCCGATCGCCTCTTCGAGGACCGACTCCTTGAAGGACTCGAGGAATACGCCGCGGTCATCAGGCCGGAGTTTGGGGGTGAATTCCCAGACACCGTCGATGGAAAGCGGACGCGTCTGCACGGGCCGAAGGCTATCAGCGCAGCGCACCGACGGGAGGGATGCGCCCGCCGAGCAAGTACGGTGGGGGTCGTGAAGGTCTCCCTGATGGGCACGCGCGGCGTGCCGGCGCTGCACGGGGGCTTTGAGACTGCCGTCGAGGAAATCGGCAGGCGGCTGGCAGCGCGCGGGTACGAGGTCACGGTCTACTGCCGCAATCCGGGCCAGCGGCGAACCGAATACCTCGGGATGAACCTCGTGAATGCGCCCGCCCTTCGCCATCGCATGACCGAGACCCTGAGCCACACGGCAGTGAGCACGGCCCATGCCATCATCAAGGACCGGCCCGAAGTCGTCCTGCTCCTCAATGCGGGCAATGCGCCCCTGCTCAGGCCACTGCAGCTCGCCGGCATCCCGACGGCCATCCACCTCGACGGCCTGGAGTCCAAGCGCGAGAAGTGGCGCGGTACCGGTGCGAGGTACTACCGCTGGGCGGAGCGGGCGTCGGTCAGGTGGGGCGACGAGGTGATCGCGGATTCGCAGGCGATCGCCGACCATGTGAAGGCCGAGTACGGACGCGACAGCGTCGTCATCCGATACGGGGCGGAGATCATCGACCCCGGCAGCGACCGTCTTGGCGATCTAGCGCTCGAGCAGCAGGGCTACCACCTCATCGTCGCGCGCTTCGAGCCTGAGAACCATGTGCTCGACGCGGTGAGCGCCTATCGGCTGAGCACCGAGGCCCGGTCGCTCGTGGTGGTCGGCAGTGCGCCGTACTCGCACGGCTACATCGAGGCTGTGCGGGCAGCGGCCCAGCAAGACCCGCGAATCGTCTTCCCAGGCGGCATATACGACCAGCAGTTGCTCGACCAGCTGTACGCGAATGCCCGCACCTACATCCACGGCCACAGCGTCGGGGGCACGAATCCCTCGCTGCTTCGGGCGATGGGCGCGGGAGCCCCCGTCCTCGCGTACGACGTCGAGTTCAACCGCGAGGTGACCGACAGTTCAGCGTTCTTCTGGACGGCTGCGCCGGAACTCACGGCGATCTTCGATCGATCGGCTGGCCAGGGCCTTGACGACCGGTTGACGGAGTTCGCGGCCAGCGGCCTGGCCAGGATCGCCGCCGTGTACCAATGGGACTCCGTCACCGATGAGTACGAGTCCTTGATCGAGGGCCTCGCAGCGCGCTCGAGGCGCAAGGCGACGCAGCGATGAGCGCGATTGCCCCGACCTCCGCCGCCCTCATCGTCACGAGCAATTCGGCGCGATGGATCGAGCAGACCCTCGCCAGCATCGCGGGGCAGGAGCACCAGCCCGACGCCATCATCGTCATCGACGACAACTCGACTGACACCACCAGATCCATCGTCCATGCGGTCCTCGGGGGCCGGGCGAGCGTCTACCGGGCGACCTCGCGGGCCGAAGACGTCACCACCCGCATCGCCCACAACTTCCATCAGGGGATCCGCGCCTGCCTGGCATACGACGTCGCCGTCCTCGGCGACCATGACGACCTCTGGTACCCGACCCGCGTCGGCCATCAGGTGCGCCAATTCTCAGCGCACCCGGAGATGACGATGCTCGCATCCGACGGCACCCTCATCAATGCCCGCAATGAGTCACTCGACGGCACGTTGCGCGCCACCTTCCCCGTCCCCGGCGACTGGAATCACGAGCGGCCCGCCGAACAGATGCGATACGCCGTACGGCATTCGATCGCGACTGGCGGGGCGAGCGCCCTGCGCCCGTCAGGCTTCGCCGACCTCACGATCCCCGCAGGATGGCTGCACGACCGCTGGTGGAGCCTCGTCGCAACCGCCCGGCGCGGCATGATGATCGACACCGAACTCGTCATCGACTACCGCGTCATCGAAACCCAGGAGGTCGGCCTCGGACGGGGCCGGCAGGACGACTCCAGGCTCAAGCGGCTGACCTCCGCGGTGACCGCCGGGCCGGAGGTCATGGGCAAGCTGCGTGATCTCCACGGCAGGCTCAGGCCGCTGGCGACCGACGATGCCATCGGCGAATCGCTCTCATGGGCCCGCCTGCTCCAGGCCCTGCGGTAGCCGGCACGGACGCGAACCGCCAGCGGAGACGACGTCCGTCCACCGATGCCTGTACCCTCAAGGATGTCCTGCAGGCCAACGTAAGGTGACGCAATGCTGAATTCAGTCGGCTACATCGATGCTGGCACGGGTTCGTACCTGCTTGCCGCCATCGCGAGCGGCGCTGCAGGCTCCTGGTTCTTCCTCCGCTCGCAGATGGCAAAGCTCCGCGGCCGTGGCAAGAGCGCGGCATCGACCGATCAGGCACCCGAGCCCACCCCGACCGACTCGTAGCCCGCACCACACGTGACAACCCTGCCGACCGCGAGTTTCCGCGACCCCGAGAACGCAGCCTTCCTGCACGAGGGCACCTGGACCCGCATCGCCGGCCCATCCTCCGCCGCTGCCCTGCGCACGCTCCGGAGCTCGGATCTCTATGCGTCGCTGACCGCCGCCGGCTCCCTGGTCGCCTTCGAGGAATTGCCGGACGAGGCCGCCGGGCCGATCATCAGGGCATATGCAGCGAGCTCCGGCCGTACGCCGGCACCTGACTCTGCAGTCTTCTCGGTCGAACCGGTCGACGTCATCACCTACCCGTGGGAATGGCCGAACTCGCTCCTCGAGGCGGCCGCCCTGCTCACCCTCGACCTTCGCCTGAGCCTGCTCGGAATCGGCCTCGACCTCAAGGACGCCTCCGCGTTCAATGTGCAGTTCCGCGGCATGCAGCCCGTCTTCATCGACCTCGGCTCGGTCGAGCGGTGGCGGCCGAACCCTTCCTGGAACGCCTCCCGTCAGTTCATCGAGCACTTCATCAATCCGCTGGCGGTCGGCTCGGGCGAGCGGGTAACTGCCGCGGACGCGTGGGATCTTGGCCGGCACCGTGGCCTTCGCTCTGACTCGGCCCGAGCGCTCCTGCCGAAGAAGGCCCGGCGCAGCCTGTCGCTCCTGCTCCTCCAGGCCACGACAAGACCGGTGGAGAAGAACGCGCCGAGTGAGTCGACCTTCGCCGATACTGCGAACAAGAACCAGGATCTCGCCCGCAATGCGACCCGTTCGCTGACGAAGCGCCTCGCGAAGCAGGTTCGCCGGCTGCACGGCAAGGAGCACGCGACCACGTGGGTCGACTACGGCACTCGTGCCCACTACGAGAGCGATGACCTCACCCGCAAGTCGGCGCTCGCCACCGACTTCATCAAGGCCGATGAGGGTCGCGGCCGCCTCGTCCTCGACGTCGGCGGCAACGACGGGTTCACGGCCGCCCACCTCGCACGCCACGCCGGTGCGCGCGTGATCGTCATGGACGCCGATGCCGGAGCGCTCGACATGCTCCATCAGGGCCTTCCGGCCGATATCGGGGGCAGCGTCACGCCGATCCTCGGCGACATCACCAATCTCACGCCGGCCTCGGGCCTGCTCAACCGTGAGTTTGCCGCCTTCACCGAGCGAGTGCAGCCCTCGGCGGTCATCTGCCAGGCCGTGCTGCACCACGTCGTCATCACGCAGGGCACCCCGATGCAGTTCGCGGTCGATGCCCTCGCTGCGTTCGGTGCCCCCCTCCAGGTCGAATTCGCCGACGAGAACGACGAGAAGTCTCGCATCCTGCTGGGCCAGATCCCCAACTGGAGCGGCGACTACTCGACTGAAACGCTCCTCGGTGCCCTGCGGAATCGCTTCGCCCACGTCGAGGTCATGGGCACGACATCGGCCACCCGCGTGGTCGTCAATGCGTGGGGCCTGCTGGGGCAGCGATGAGCAGGTTCACCGCGCGTCTGGGTGAGCGACGCAACACGAGCGCCTTCGACAGTGCCTCATGGCTGCTGGCCGCGGCCGTGCTCGCCGTGGTGATCCCGGCCAACGAGAAGATCGCCGCCAATGACGTGTTCTTCTCCGCGCACGGGGTCTCCCAGATCGCGTGGGTGGCGGTGCTCGCCGTCGCCCTGGTTGCCCTGTGGCTGCTCCTCGCCGGGGTGCTCACCGTGCTGAAGAAGCGTTTGCAGCCGGCGTCCTACGACATCGCTGCGTCGGCCATCATGTTCGTCGTCGCGTGGTTCCTCGCGGGCAATGTCCTCACCCAGACCCTGTTCACCGGCGTGCCGGCCCTGGGCCCGATCATCGGCCTCGCGGTGGCCGCCGGGGTGACCCTGCTCGCACGTCGGTTCACGATGGGGTCGCCGCTGTTCGTCTTCGCCTCCATCGCGGCCGTGGCACCGCTCGTGCTCTCCGTGTTCGCCGGCAGCGCCGCAGCGGCCGCGACCCCGCTTGCGTTCGCCCCTGACTCGCAGCGGCCCTCGATCATGTGGATCGTCTCGGATGAACTCCAGTATCCGCTCGTCTTCGACCAGGCCGGCAAGATCCGCCCGGAGTTCCCGAATCTGCAGGCATTGCAGGCGGATTCGACGACCTACACCCACGCCTATTCCGCGGCGAACTACACCGACTACGCCGTGCCGTCAATGCTCACCGGCATATCGGACATAGCCGCCGAGGGGCCGGAGCGAATGCAGGAGGTCCGCGCGAACATCGGCATCGTCCCGAGCCTGGCGTCGGAGTACTCCGTAGTCATGGAGTCGCCGATCTACCGCTTCGAGTGCGACACGACCGACTGCGCGAGTGTCGGCTCGGCCAAGGACTCGAATGTGGTGAGCCAGTACCTCGGGTTCGCCGCCGACACCGCCGCGATCGCCGGCCGCACCGCCCTGTCACGTCCGTTCTCCGATGCCTTCCCCTCGCTGGACGGGAAGTGGCGCGACTTCTGGAGCGGCGGCGACGAGTTCGGCGACAACGCCGAGGGCAACTCGGTGAGCAAGGCGATCGCGGGGCTGAGGAGGGCCGAGCAGGCAGCGCCGGGCGCTCCGATCTTCTCCTTCTGGCACACGATCCGCACCCACGCCCCCTGGAATGTCGACCGCGAGGGCAAGGAGATCTACCCCTCGCGGCTGCCCATCGTCGAGGATGCCCACATGGTCGGCAGCAACAAGGCCGGCACCTACTCCACGCCTGAGCTGCAGTCGATCGAGCGCCGCCTCTACGCGAACTCGGCCATCGACTTCGACCGCCAGCTCGGCCAGCTGATCGCGGAACTCAAGGCCACCGGCCGCTATGACAACACGATCATCGTCCTCACGGCCGATCACGGTGCGACCATGACCGTCGAGGCTGACAGGCGGGTCGGCGACACCCTCGAGCAGCGCTGGGCAGAGGTGGCCCATGTGCCGCTCATGGTGAAGGACCCGAATCAGGTCGAGCC
The DNA here is from genome assembly GCA_009699015.1 of Actinomycetota bacterium. Lineage (GTDB taxonomy): Bacteria > Actinomycetota > Actinomycetes > S36-B12 > S36-B12 > WLND01. The sequence goes on from WLOY01000079.1 coordinate 8,042, forward strand.
CGCGACCGTCGTGGCGCCACGCTCGACCGGCCAGATCGCCCGGACCGTCCTGATTGCGGCCGGCGCAACGGCGCCGCCGGAGCTCGCGCTATCCCCGGACCTGTCCAAGGACCTAGCGCGAGGACCGGTGTTCGCCACCGTCGGCGGCGGCGTCATGACGCCCTGGGTCTACGAGGGCGTCGCCGAGCCCGACCCGTGGCTTCCTGAGGACCTCACGCCTCCCAGCCTCGAGCACCCATTCGCGATCGGCATCGACCAGGCGCTTCTCGGCGGCCCGGTGCCCTCAGGGTGGCAGCAGGCGGAAACGGCTGCTGTTGACGCGATCGAGGGCGCGTCGACGCAGCAACTCGTCGTGGTCGAGCGCCAGCCCGGTGCATGCGACCCGGGCGTCACCACGGGCCTCGTCTCGTCAGGCGGTGTCGTGACCGGCTCGGTGCTCTGGCAGAGCGCCACCTCGAATGCGCCTGATCGCGGGTGGGCGATCGTCCCGAAGTCGGAGACGTACGAGTTCTGGTGCCGGGCGGGCTGACGGCCGTGCCGGGGAGTGCCCGACTCCATCTCCTGCCTGATCTCGCGATCATTCTCGGCATTTCAGTATTCAGCGCCTTCCTCTCAGGGTCTCGTCAATGGGCGGGCTTCAACTCCCCGGACTCGGAGTTCTACGCTTCACTCGCCCTCTTCGGCAGCGATGTGACCGATCGGGCCATCGAGCCGGCCTACACCTGGACCCGCCTCGGCTATATCGCCCCGGTTCGACTGCTCGTCACGGCTGGCGATCCGTGGGTCGGGTTCGCCCTCTGGCGCTTCCTGCTCATCCTCGTCATCGTTGGCTCGACGTACCTGCTCGTGAAGCAGGCGAGCAATCGGGTGCTCGCGATCGGGGTGGCCCTCTTCGCTTCCCTCAACACGATGGTGCTCAGCTACGTGGGCAATCCGTACCTGACCGGGGCGATCATGGCGGCCACGACGCTGTTCCTCGCCCTGGCCGCGTGGTGCAACCTCGGTGAAAGCCGGGCCAGGTGGCTGCCCGGCGCTCTCTCGGGAGTCGTTGCCGGGTGGCTGGTGATGCTCAACCCGTACGCCCTGTTCCTCGCCCTGTCCATGTGGCTCGCGGTACGCGCCGTCGGGCTATTCACCGACCACGAGCAGCGCCTGCGGCGCCTGCTCGTCGATGCAGGGGCGGCCGCGGTCGGATTCGCGGTGAGCATCGCCGGGTTCCTCGCCGCAGGCGCGGTCATCTTCCCTGGACGGTCCTGGCTCGGCACCTACCTTGACTGGAATGGCCGCCTCGACTACGCGAGCTTCATCAGCGACCCGAATATCTGGACCCGCGATGTGACGCTCTTCGTGCCGGCCGCAGCCCTCATAATCAGCCTGATCGCGCTTGCCGCAACGCGCGCCAATCGATGGTCACTGATCGCTTCAGCCATCGCAGGCATGAACATCCTCTTCACCTGGGGCTACCTACTCCTCGTTCCAGGACCATGGCTTGAGGCCCCTCACTACACGGCCAAGCTCTGGCCGGGCGCCCTAGTGTCGATCGGGCTCGCGTTCGCGGCGATTGTCGGGGACAGGAGACTGGGCCCGATCGCCTACCTTCCGATCATCGCGGGGGTGCCGCTCGTGCTGTGGGCCGGCCGATGGGAGGCGCAGGTCACGCTCAATCAGGGGCTGCTCATCACCGGTGGATTCCTGCTCGCTTTCGTGCTGGCCGCCATCGCGGCGCGCGGACCGTCAGATGCCCTCGCTGCGCTCGTTGTCATGGGTGCCCTCGTGCTGATCGCCACCGGGGCTCAGATCTTGCAGAACGGCCGGGGCCAGCTCGGGATCTACGGCCAGTACCCCTTTCGTGCTGCGTACGTCGACTTCAACGGCGAATTGCTCATGCGCGCGAAGGTGAAGGCCGAGGAATGGGTGCTGGAGCACACCGAGCGCACCGACCGAATAGCGATCTGGACGGATCCCGACCGAGCCATGTCAGCGGTTGCCGCCATGCAACTGTGGGGCAAATACAACCTGATCACGGGTAACGGCGAACTCTCGCGGGAAGAGGTTAAGGCGCTCGAAATCCTCAAGCCGACCGCGATCGCGATGTATGCGCCGAAACGGGAGCAGATCGACACCTTCTGGGCCAGCCTGCCGGCCTGGGCGCTGCCCACTACACCCGAATGCACGACGGTGACGTATCTGGGCGTAGGAGAGCCGGAGCCGTCAGTATGCGTAACCCACCTAACCTGGCTCAACTAACCCCAACGAATCCCACCCTCCCCCCTCAGTCATTTCATCCGGAATCCGGCTGAGCTAGCCAAACTTCTGGTCATTCGGGTGGGATTTCGGTCATCTCAACCAGCAGCGCGGACCGGAGTCTGCGCCGACCGCACCCCAGGACCCGCAGACCACAGCTCTGGGCACCGCGGTCGCCTAGGCTGAGCGACGTGTCAGGGGCCGGGTCATGAGCGCCACTCTGCTCGACGTCACAGACCTCATCGAGTTCCTCCAGCGATGCGAATCCGTGTCAGGGGTGCAGCGCGTCATCGCGGAGACGGCACCACTGCTCTTCCGCGGGGCAGGGCACCCTGCCGTCGCCGTCATCCTCGACCGGCCGAGCGGGAGGTTCGTTGCACTGACGGGCGACGAGAGCAAGGCCATGCTGGACGTGCCGAGGAGCGCCACGCCCCCTGATCGCGATGCAATCGCCGCGGTTGCCACCGGAGCCCTGTTGCGAGCCCGCACTGCCGCTCCCATCGACATCACCCCCGACACAGTGCTCGTGTTCCTCGGCGCGGTTTGGATCAACGATGCCCTCATGCTCGCGGCCCGCGATGCGGGTGCTCGAGGCGCCCGACTCGTCTTCCTCCTCTACGACCTCACCCCTGTGCTCGAGACGGGTCATACCGCGGCGGTGAACATGCTCTTCGAGCGCTACCTCGCCCTCGTCGTGCAGGCCGCCTCCGCTGTGCCGGCGATCTCCAAGGCGAGCCGCGACGACTTCGTCCGCTACTGCGAGCAGGCGGGAAGGGCCGCGCCCCCGGGCGAGGTGACGGGCCTGCCGTGCGGCATCGGCCCCGGCCGGTTCGACACCACTTCGACACCCTGGCCTAGGCCATATGCGCTGCTCGTCGGCACGGTCGAGGCGCGCAAGAACCACCTTCTCGCGCTCAAGGGCTGGCAGCGGCTCGTCGAGCGACATGGGCAAGATGCCGTGCCCGACCTCGTCTGCATCGGTCGACTCGGCTGGCACGCTGATGAGTTCCTCCAGCAATACGTTGCGACGCAAGGACTCTCGGGGAAGGTGTCGCTCCTGAGCAACAGCGTCAGCGATGTCGACCTCGCCCGCTTCTACGCCCACGCGGATTTCACGGTGTATCCGAGCAGGTACGAGGGCTGGGGGCTGCCGGTGAGCGAGAGCCTTGCCTTCGGCAAGGTCGCGATCACGGCGAACAATTCGTCGCTCCCGGAGGCGGGGGGCGAGCTCGCGTCCTACTTCACGAGTGACGATGTCGATGATTTCGTCCGTGTCGTCGAGATCGAGGGCCTTGACGTCACTGCGCGCGCGACACGAGAGGCGCGCATCGCCGAGGAGTTCGAGGACCTGACCTGGCAGCACGTCGCCGACTGCATTTCCCATGACATTGCACGCGCTCACGCGCAGGAGGCGAGGAAGCCGGTGTTCGCAGAGGTCGAGCTCGGACGCGAGTACGTCCTGGCGACAGTAGGAGAGGCGCCCGACTCCGGCTACGCCGACCAGTACATGCGTCACCTGCAATCGGAGGGACTCAGCCCGATGCTCCGGCAGCCGCGAGGCACCCGAGACTTCGAGACGGTCGATGCCGCGGTCATCGGCACCTTCGGCTCGCCGCAGGCCTGGGGCAATGAGCTCAGGCCGGGCAGGCGGGCCGATTTCAGGATCATGCGTCCTGTCGACGGCCCCCTCGTGCTCCTCGTCGCGACCCGATCGATGCCGGGGGTCGTGCGTATCGACGCCGTGGGCCCCGGCGGGCCGGTGCACGAGGAGGTCTATCTCGGTTCCGTCATCACCCTCCCGCTCGGCTCGGGCGCAGCGGGCGAGCCGGCGCAGGTGAGCCTCACCGTGACCGATGCCCAGGATTCGGTCGAGGGATTCCTCGGCATCCGCTCGTTCGTGGTCCTGGGCGCAGATGATCTGAAGAGCCAGGTCGTCGCGCTCAAGTCGACAGCCGACGCGTTGCGGCAGGAACTCGACTTCGTCCTCAATACCCGGTCCTGGAAGGTGACTGCGCCGCTGCGCAGGCTCAAGGGCCGAGGAGCGTCCTGATCTGATCGTCGAGTGAAACCGCCCGCTGGGTGGCCTTCACTGCGGGCGGCACTGACGATTGCGCCGCTACCACCGATAGCGTGTAGGTCGCCGACCCAGGGGAGTTTGCGGCATCACCGGGCGAGATCGCTGTGACGAGGCACTCACCGGAGGCGAGGGCGGTGAGGACGGCGCCGTTGACGAAGCAGGCACCCGATGCGCGAAGGAGCACGGTCGTGCCGGATGCACTGGATCCCACGAGGGTCACGGATTGCCCCCGCAAGATCGTGATGGGTAACGCGACCGACCAAGGCACCCCCGATGCGGCCACGACAGTGAGGGCATCCGGGCGTTTGGTTCCCTGGACGAAGACTGACTGGGTGGCCGTTCCGCTGAATCCTGGGTTCTTCCCCGTGTATTCGACGGAGATCGTATGTACCCCGCTTGCGGGCATCGTCACCAACTGAGACCCGACCCCGTCGACAACCGGGGATGAACCGACTGGCGTCGTGCCGTCGATGAGGAAGGCGACGCTTCCGTCGGGGATTCCTTGCCCCAGTATGGCCTGCAGCACTGTGGGTGATCCGGCGTAAAGGGCGACTGGCCACCGCACCGAAACCGTGGCGTTGGCGGTGGTCGTGTTCGGCTCCGAATAGGCGCTCACTGAGGCGAGTTGGCCCCCGGACGAGGGAGTGTAGGTGGCCTTGATCGGGATATCGCCGCTTGAGGTTGGGGTCCAGGGCAGGACGGACGTCGACGTTGCGGTAGCGCCAGCGATGACGCTGGACGTTGATGCGGTGCCCGTCGTGCTCACAAGGGTTGCCGAGGTGATGGTATTGCCGGTGCTTGTCGACAGGGCAAGGGTGCCCATGGGCGGGAGCACGCCGATCGGGGCCACGACGACGCCCAGCAGGTTGTTCGAGACTCCCTGCTGGAGATGGTTCTGGGCGAGTAGAACGGTGTAGGTCGGCATGGAAGCGATGGTGATGGTGGTCGAGCCGGCGGTCATGATGGACCCGAGTCCGCTGATCGTCCAAGTGCCGGCGGCGGTGGGGGTCCATGCGATGGAGCCTTCGCCACCTGCTCCCAGGGTCGCCTGGGTCGTGAATGCCGCTGGGCCCGAGAGGAGGCCGACGGTCACTGTTCGACCGGCCGCGATGGGCGCCGCGATCGTGATGGTCTGGGGCACGCCCACCATGCCGTTCGGGGTCGCGATGTAGCTCGATATGGCCTCTCCTGCACCACCGGAGGCCCCGAGGCCGAAAATGGAAAGCAATGAAAGGGTGACCGCTGCACCGATGAACGGACGTTGCGCGCGGAATCGAGATGTCATCAGGAAAGTCATGTTCGGCTCCTCAACGGGCCAACTGTTGAATACCCCGCACCCAGGCGCGAAGAGTGAGCGAAGACTATGTGAACCGACGGCGGGCCGCCTTGCCGGTAGGCTGACGGCTCCATGGGAGTGAAAGGTGGAGGGACGTGCTGACCGACCTCTACACGCGTCGGGCCCTCATTTTCGCCTTCGCCAATCGCGACTTCGCCACCCGCTACCGATCGAGCATCCTCGGCTGGTCGTGGTCGCTTATCCAGCCGCTCGCGACCCTTATCATCTTCGCGGCGGTCTTCAGCCTCGTCTTCCGCATCAAGGCCCCAGAGCTCGGCAACGGCGAGGGATCGTCCTACGCCGCTTTTCTTTTCACCGGCCTCGTCACCTGGAACCTGTTCTCCGGTCTGCTCACCCTGTCAATGACCCAACTGAAGAGCAGCGGTGAACTGCTGAAAAAGGTGCAGTTCCCGGCATGGGCACCGGTGCTCGGTGCCTCGCTGGTCCAGATGATTCAGGTGCTGCTCGAGTTGGGCGTGCTGGTCATCATGTTCCTGTTCCTGCGCAACATCAGCTGGACCTGGATCCTCGCGCTTCCGATCCTCGTAGGTATGGCCCTCTTCGCCCAGGGCGTTGGCCTTGTTCTGTCGATCATCAACGCGCGGTTCGGCGACGTCATGTACATCGTTGCGGTGGCGCTCGGGGCCCTGTACTTCCTCACCCCGGTGCTCTACCCGATCAGCATGGTGGATGGCCAAAACGAACTGCTGTCATGGGTTGTGAAGCTCAACCCGGTCTCTTGGTACGTCGAGGGTATGCACGACGCGATGTACTCGCTCGTGGCGCCACCGGCACTCGTCGTCATCGGTCTTCTCGTCGGCGGTTTCCTCACCTTCTGGGCTGGCTTCTGGATATTCAACCGCTGGAGCGAAGACATCGGGGAGATGCTGTGACCATCCAGCCGGTCGGCACCAGCCTCGCAGTCGACATCCAGCATGTTGGCAAGCGCTTCAAGCGTCACACTGATCGACGAAACAGCATCAAGGAGCGCCTCGTTCGCGGGCGCGCCCGCAAGCCGGAGGATTTCTGGGCCGTGCGCGACGTCACGCTCCAGATCCCCAAGGGCAGTGTCTACGGGCTCATCGGCCACAACGGCTCCGGCAAGTCGACCCTCCTGAAGATGATCGGCGGCATCTACCGTCCGACGGAAGGTTCGATCACGACCGACGGACGAGTCGCCGCGCTCATCGAACTCGGAGCCGGCTTTCACCCCGACATGACCGGCCGCGAGAACATCAATCTCAATGGCTCGATCCTCGGACTTCCGCGCAAGGACATCCAGGCGGTCACCGAGGAGATCGTCGAGTTCAGCGGGCTCGGTGATTTCATCAATGACCCCGTCAAGCATTACTCGAGCGGCATGTATGTCCGTCTCGGCTTCTCCGTTGCGGTGCATATGAAACCCGACGTTCTCGTCGTCGATGAAGTGCTCGCGGTGGGCGATGAGGAGTTTCAGCGCAAGTGCTTCGACCACCTCTATGCACTTCGGCGCTCGGGTCGCACGATCATCGTCGTGAGCCATGGCCTGGGTCAGCTTGAGGCGCTTTGCGATGAGATCGCCTGGCTTGAGCATGGTGAGCTCCAAACTGCAGGTGCCCCGACCGAGACCATCGCCGCGTATCTCAAGCGGGTCAATTCGGACGAGGCCGCGCGCAATCCGCAGATCGAGGCGGTGCGCGACGATGACGGCGACCCGCGAGCCGGCGACCAGAGCATTCGGGTGCGCAGCGCTCGCATCGTCGATCTCGAGGGCAAGGCCATCGGCCACGCCGAGACCGGCACGACCTTCCAGATCAGCCTCGAGATCACGGCCCGCGAGCCCGTGCTCGGGCCCAACGTTCGCATCGCCCTGCAGCACGAGTCGGGCCCGCTTGTCACCATGGTGAGCAATCACCGGGTCGAGACCGACTTCGGCATCGTCGAGGGCGACCGAACGATCACGGTCGCGCTCACCGACAACCCGCTCCTGCCCGGCCGCTATCGGGTGCATGTCGACGTCTTCGACTTCAGCGGATCCAAGCTGCTCGACTCCTGGAACGACGCCGTCGAGTTCCCGGTGCGCAGTCAGACCGGCGAGATCGGCCAGGGGTTCGTGCAGCTCCCCGTCCAATTCAGCATCACCTAGGCGCGTCCATGCTCACAGAGAAGAACCCGATCATCAAGGCCAAGCGACGCGCCGGCCGGGTGAAACGCTGGGCCAAGCGCAAGCTGTGGGAGCGAAATATCGGCAAGGACTACAAGGCCTGGCTGGCCCTGGCGCCAGAGATCGTCGCCGGGTCGACCGATCACCCGATCACCATCTCGATCCTCGTGCCGGTCTACAACCCCCCGATCGAG
>WLOY01000008.1 GCA_009699015.1 Actinomycetota bacterium
GAAGAAGAGCAGGGGGTCGGTCTCCCGACATGATCCGTGGTCCTGCCAAAACCAGCGAACGTCGCTGGGCACCTGTGCGAGTGGTTGTTGGGGCATGGCTCGAAGGTACGAGCCCAGCGAGCGCCGCCACACGGCCATTGGTCCCTAGTTCGTCGGACGTATGTCCCGAGTATCGGCCGCGGAATCGGTGGCCTTCAGCCCTGCGCATCGCCAGCGGGAAGAGAGGCCCGAAGTGCATCCATGTCGACATCGCGCACGGCCTGGACCAGATTGGCGAGGTTTGCCTCGGGAAGTGCACCGGCCTGGGAGTAGACGACGATGCCATCGCGTATGGCCATGAGGGTCGGAATGGAGGAAATTCCGGCGGCGCTAGCGAGGCCCTGCTCGGCCTCCGTGTCGATCTTCGCGAAGACGATATCGGGGTGCTGCGCGGACACCTTCTCGAACACCGGGCCGAATGTTCTGCAGGGCCCGCACCAGGCCGCCCAGAAGTCGACGAAGACGATCGGGCTCGCAGCGACGGTCTTGGCGAAGGTTTCCTCGGTGACATTCACAATGGCCATGGAAATACCGTAAGGGCTGTCGGGGTCCTATGCGGTATCCGCAGGGGATGCCCCCGTCGTTTCGTCCAGAATCCGGCGCAACTAGCCGGAATCCTGGTCATTCGAGCCCGATCGGGGTCATCTCATCCGGAGCCCGCAACGCCCCCGCTCCGCCCAGGATGACGTCGCGATGCAGCCACCCGCGACGAGGCCGGGATGAGATCGCCAGATTCATGGCCAAATGACGGGAAACCTGGCCAGTTCAGCCGGATGCCGGACGAAACGACTGGGGGGGTGGAGGTGGGGTTTGGACGAAACGACTGGGGGGGGTGGAGGTGGGGTTTGGACGAAACGACTGGGGGGGTGGAGGTGGGGTTTGGACGAAACGACGGGGGTGGTGGGGTGACGGAGTGGGGGATGACGTAGGCGGCGGGATCGCGGTCTTGGACGCGGGCGGCTGCTGGGGAATTAGAATCAGGTGCATGAGGCGATCAGTGACCCTGGCCAGCACACCGCTCGAATCCCCCGGGCTCTCCGGTGGAACCCTGCTCGAGGAGCGGTTGGAGTCCACCGACGAGGGCGACCACGAGCGATTCGCGCACTATGTCGAGAAGAACAAGATCGTCGAGAGCGCCGTCACCGGAACCCCCGTGAAAGCCCTGTGCGGCAAGGTGTGGATACCCAACCGCGATCCTTCCAAGTTCCCGATCTGCCCCGACTGCGACAACATCCACAAGGGCCTGCCCCGGGGCGGGGACTCGGGGAAGGACTCCTGACCCGAGCAGCCGACCCCGGTCTGGACTCGATCGAGCAACCCAGACTGCTCTCCGGCCAGTGGCGACCCCTGACGGTCGGCATCCTCTCGGTCATGACACTCGCCGCATTCGAGGCGATGGCCACGGCGACCGCCATGCCGGTCGTCGCGCGTGAACTCGACGCCCTCAGCGGCTACACGTGGGCGTTCAATGCATTCATCGTCGCGTCGCTGCTCGCCATGGTGATTGCGGGCCTTCGGTGCGACGCTACAGGACCACGGGGGCCGATCATCGCGGGCATCGCCGCGTTCGCCGTGGGGTCCGTCGTGGCCGGGGCAGCGCCGTCGCTGCTCATCCTCATCGTTGGTCGAGCCGGGCAGGGCATTGGCAGCGGCGCGGTCATCGTCGGCCTCTATGTCCTCATTGCTCGCGCCTATCCCGAGTCGTTGCGTCCCAAAGCATTCTCCGCACTTGCAGCCGCATGGGTGCTGCCCTCGCTCATCGGGCCCCTCGTCGCAGGCTGGCTCGCCGACTCCGTCAGCTGGCGACTCGTCTTTTGGGTCGTCCCGATCTTCGTGATCCCGCCGATGCTGCTCCTCCTGCCGCGCCTTGCAGAGCATCAGGGGGGCAGCCCGAACCCTCGTGCGAGGCAACGGGTCATCGCTGGCATCGTGGGGACAGTGGGCCTGCTGGCGATGCAGGACGGCCTCGTCCGTGTTTCCGTCCTTGGCGGACTCGAGGCCGCCATCGGATTCGTCCTGATCCTCGGGGCAGGCCGGGTGCTGCTGCCTGCCGGATCCCTGACATTCGCCAGAGGTCTTCCGACGACGGTGATGATGCGAGGGATCATCGCCGCCGGCTACTTCTCGGCCGAGGTGTTCTTGCCACTTGCCCTGGTTGAGATGAAAGGCGTGAGCGTCACCTACGCGGGGTTTGCCCTCGCCTTGGGTGCAGCGAGCTGGGCGATCGGCTCGTTCGCGCAGAGCCGGCTCAGCGGCTCCACGGACCGCTCGGTCGCTGTGCGCGTCGGGGCCCTCGTCGTGGCCGCCTCGATCCTCTGCCTGCCTCTGGTGCTCATCCCAAGTGTCCCCGCGTGGGCCGCGGCGGGATTCTGGGCACTCGGTGCCATGGGCATGGGACTGTCGATTCCGTCGATATCGGTTCAGACGATGAGGCTGTCTCCTGAAGCCGATCAGGGGATGAACTCCTCCGCCCTCCAGATCGTTGATTCGGTGCTCGTCGTCATCGGTATCGCCCTGATCGGGACTGTGTATGCGCACGCGGTCGAGGGAGCGGGCGTGACCGCTGCCACCTACTCGACGATGTGGGTCGCGGGAGCCGTTGTCGTCTCCCTTGCGGCACTTCTCGCCCCACGGATGAAGCCGGTCGCGGGGTAGGAGAGGATGTTCATCGGATCCGGCAGCTCGCCGTGACCTGAAGAAGAGAGCGTGAGATGACCCCAACGACTATGCGCCGTCGGGCAGCGGTCGGCATCGCAGCCGCGTCCGCAGCCCTCCTCCTCGCATCCTGTGCGCAGGAGTCCACCTCCACTGCCGCGTCCTCAGCGCCAGCCGCCGCTCCCGCATCCGCGGCGGCAAGCGAGGCTGCACCCGCCGATGAGTGTGCACCTGAGAACCTCACCACCGTCGACGCGGGCAAGCTCACCGTCGGCACCGACACGCCGGCCTACCCTCCGTATTTCGTTGATGATGACCCGAGCAATGGCAAGGGCTTCGAATCCGCAGTCGCATACGCGGTGGCGGCGGGGCTTGGTCTTGATGCGACCGACGTCGTGTGGCAGGTCGTGCCGTTCAACAGCTCGTACGCACCAGGCGACAAGGCATTTGACTTCGACATCAACCAGATCTCGATCACCCCGAAGCGGCAGAAGGCCGTCGACTTCTCAGATGGCTATTACACCGTCAACCAGGCGATCGTCGCCCTCAAGGGCTCGCCGATCGCGAAGGCGACAACCGTCGCCGAACTCAAGGGCGCGAAGCTCGGTGCGCAGGTCGGCACGACGAGCCTGGACTTCATCACCGACGTTGTCCAGCCGACCTCGGATGTTCAGGTCTTCAATGACACGAACGATGCGAAGAGCGCGATGCAGAACGAGCAGATCGACGGCCTCGTCGTCGACCTGCCGACCGCTTACTACGTGACGGCAGCCGAGATCGAGGACAGCGTCATCGTCGGTCAGTTCGAGGCGCAGCAGGGCGGAGAGCAATTCGGCCTGCTCTTCCAGAAGGGCAACCCGCTCGTCGGCTGCGTGAACAAGGTCCTCGCGGAGCTCACAGCCTCCGGTGAGCTCAAAGCCATTCAGGATGAGTGGCTGGCCGGCACGACGGCCCCGTACTTCACCGAGCAATAGTTCAAACCTCGAGTCACCGCACGATCGTGAGCGGCCTTGCACCTGCGCCCGGTGAGGCAGTGGTCTACGTAGACCCTGCCCGCCGGGCGCGGGTGCGTGGCCGAGCACGGCGCGATGCCCTCGTCGGCATGGCGAGCCTGCTCGGGTTCGTTCTTGTCGTGAGCGTCATCGTGTCGAGCTCACCCGGCTGGGCCGCTGTTCAGGAGACGTTCTTCAACGGCCAAGAGTTCATCTCCACATTCCCCGGTCTCCTGGATGCCTTCTGGCTGAATGTCCGGATCTTCCTCGTTGCCGAGCCGCTCATCCTCGTAATTGGCCTGCTCGTTGCGCTTGCCAGGACCCTGCAGTCGCCTATCTTCCTCCCCATTCGGGTGGTGGCGACCCTGTACGTCGACATCTTTCGCGGCGTCCCGACGATTCTTGTCATCTTCCTCCTCGGATTCGGGATCCCGGCACTTCGGCTGCAGGGGATGCCGAAGGATGCCGTGTTCTGGGGGACCGCTGCCCTCGTCCTGTCGTATGGCGCCTATGTCGCGGAGGTCTTCCGGGCTGGCATCGACTCGGTCCATCCGAGCCAGCGCATGGCAGCGCGATCCCTGGGCCTGTCGATGTTCCAAACGAATCGGCACGTGGTGCTTCCGCAGGCCGTACGCAATGTGGTGCCCCCATTGCTCAATGACTTCATCTCGCTGCAGAAGGACACGGCACTCGTCGCCGTCCTCGGCCCGATCGAGGTGCTGCGCCGTGCGCAGATCGACGCCTCGTCATCCTTTAACTACACGCCGTATGTTGGAGCGGCGCTTATCTTCATCGCGCTCACGATCCCGATGACGAGGTTCGCCGACTGGATCCAGTCGCGATCCCGTGGTCGCCGTCGTGCGGGGGGTACCTCATGACCTCGACGATCCTCGACGTGCGCGGGGTCTGGAAGTCCTTCGACGACCACCCGGTCCTGCGCGGCATCGACCTTGAAGTCGAGGCCCATCAGGCGGTCGTGCTCATTGGGGCCTCGGGATCCGGCAAGTCCACCCTGCTGCGCTGCATCAACGGGCTGGAGACCGTTGATGCCGGGGACGTCATCCTCGATGGGGATGTCGACGTCACGAGCTTCGACACCGACCTCGACATCGTTCGCCGGCGCATCGGCATCGTCTTCCAGTCGTACAACCTCTTCCCGCATATGACCGTCTTGGACAACATCGCGCTTGCCCCGTGCAAGGTGCTCGGGCGGGGCCGGGCTGAGAGCGCTGAGCAGGCGAAAGTGCTGCTCGCGAGATTCGGGCTCGAATCGAAGTCCGGCGAGTACCCCGACCGGCTCTCCGGCGGGCAGGCGCAACGGGTCGCGATCATCCGGGCCCTAGCGATGGAACCCGAGATCATGCTGTTCGACGAGATCACGTCGGCTCTCGATCCACTCCTCGTCGGGGAAGTTCTTGACGCCGTTCGCGAGCTCAAGGCGGGTGGACTCACCATCGTCATGGCAACCCACGAGATGACCTTCGCGCGAGATGTGGCCGACCAGGTCTGCTTCCTTCACGATGGTGTTGTCCTCGAACAGGGCCCGCCGGCACAGATCTTCGGTGAGCCGATGCAGCCACAGACCCAGCAGTTTCTTTCTCGGCTCCCGCACTAGCCTTGCGTCGACTCGCTGGAAACAGGTGTGTCGCGGGCGGCAATCTGCGGTTGCGCATCTAGAGTTTCGAATGTATCGGGGTGCTCCCTGCGCCCCTCTAAGCATGGAGGAATTACATGGCATCGGTGAACGCCGGTCCTACGGAAGCACAGGCCGAAGCGGGCGCACTCGAGGCCCTCGGCCGCGCTTGGTGGCTCTTGCTCTTTTTCGGAGTCGTCAGCATCGTCGTCGGAATCTTCTGCGTCATGCAGCCGGTTGACGCAATCGAGACCCTCTCGTGGCTGTTTGCTGTCTGGTTGATTGTCACGGGCATCTTCGAGATCGTCCGCGCGTTTGGGTCACAGATCTCCGGCGGCATGCGCGCCCTTCTCATCATCACCGGCGCGCTCTCGCTCATCTTGGGCTTTGTCGCGCTTCGCGACTTCTGGGAGCCGGGCCCGCCACTGCTCGCCGGCTGGATCCTTGCGATCTTCATCGGCATCTCGTTCCTGTTCCGGGGGTTCTCGATCCTGTTCCTCGGCATCGAGGGCAAGGGCCAGCCCGGTCGCGGCTGGAACATCTTCGCCGGCATTGTGATCATCATCGGCGGCATGTTCATCCTTACCGTCCCGGCCTCGGTCATCGCCCTTGCTTGGGTCGTTGGCATCTGGCTCATCGTCATGGGCATCTTCGAGATCATCTCGTCGTTCATGGTCCGCAAGGTTGCCACCGCCTGATATTTGGCGTCAGTTCTTCGAGGAGCCCGCGGCCTGAACACCGCGGGCTCCTTGTTTGTTGACTAGATTGGATGCATGGCAGCGGAAACCTCACAGACGCTCGACCGCGGGCTTCGGGTGCTCGAGGTCGTCTCCGAATCTGCTGACGGTCTCACGGTCACTGAGATCGCTCACACGCTCGGGATCGGGCGAACCGTCGTCTACAGACTCGTCGTCACCCTCGAGCAGCACGCCTTCCTGAGGAGATCCGTTGATGGCCGGTGCCGACTAGGCCTCGCCGTCCTGACGCTGGGGCGGCAGGTTCAGCCCGTTGTTCGTGACATTGCACTCCCGGCTCTGAGACTGCTTGCCGACGCTGTCGGCGCGACCGCCCACCTCACGATCGTCGATGGCACTGAAGCGCTGGCGGCGGTCGTGGTCGAGCCGACTCGGTCCGACGTCCACGTCGCGTATCGCATGGGAGCGCGCCACCCCCTCGAGTCTGGCGCCGGGGGACGAGCCATTCTCGCTGCGCGCACTGCGGCTGGCCGGGCACTGGACCCGCCCTGGATCATCGCCACGAGCGACGGCCAGCAGGGGGCATACGGGATCGCCGTTCCGGTGACAGGCGTTCCTGGCCTCGAGGCCAGCGTGGGCGTAGTGTCGATGCGCGAACTACCCGAGGCGGAAGTCGGACCGAGGGTCGCTCGGGCGGCCGGCGAGATCGCCAGAGCCCTCCGCTAACCCAGCCCCCGGTCATTCAACCCAGCCTCCGGTCGTTCAACCCAGCCTCCGGTCGTTCAACCCAGCCTCCGGTCGTTCAACCCAGCCCCCGGTCGTTTCGTCCAGCCTCCGGTCATTTCGTCCAGAATCCGGCTGAACTGACCGCACTCTTGGTCAGATGACCGCATTCTTGGTCATTTCGACCCGGCCGCCCGTCCGGACCGCGTCGCCGTCAGCCAGCAGCTCACCCACCCACCGTGCATGTGCCGGCTGCCACGGGACGAGATGACCGCGCCTCGGCGATCTGGATGAAATGACCCGGATCCGGTGCAGATGACGAAGAATCCGGTCAGTTCAGCCGGATGCTGGACGAAATGACGGAGGGGGCGGGATGTGACTGCCGAGGGTTACCAGCAGCCATTCACGGTCGCCGCTAGGCCGTCGGCTGCCTGACGGGTGGCGAGGGCGGTGAACCGCTGAGGACGGTCGTTGACGAGGATCGAGAAGGACTTCTGCAGGCCATCGGTGGCAGTCGTCACTCCGCTCAGGCCGATCGTGTCGAAGAGGGTGCCGGTCTTTGCGCGGACCTCGGCGCGAGCGCAGCGGGAATGCTTCGTCGTGAATCGTCCGTATTTCGAGTCGAGGGTGCCGGACACTCCGGAGATCGGCATGGCGGATGCGTCGTACATGACAGCGAATCGAGCCGGGTCGCCGGTGCTGCTGAGCCGCGTGACGTTCGCGAGGGCGAGGGCGGTCAGCCGATCCTTACGGGACAGGCCACTGCCGTCCACGATGGCCAGGCCAGCGGTGTCGATGCCGAGTTCAGCGAGGGTCGATGCTGCGGCGGTCCGGGCGCCCTCCCACGTTGCGGGCTGCCCTTTCGCGATCGCTACATGGCGGAAGAGGACCTCCGCGACGTTGTTCTCGGACTCGCGCAGCATGATTCGCACGGCATCGGCGGCACTGTGCCGGCTCACCGCGGCGAGCGGTGCAGCATCGGGGGCGACATCGACCTCGCTTCCGGCCTGAACAGTGAAGCCGAGTGCCTTGAGCCGCTGGCGGAACACCTGCAGGGCGCTGGCGGCGGGATCCGTCGAGTAGTCGCCGAGCCGCGCGAGCGGGCTGACCGAGGCGGCGACCGACGGAATGTATCCGCGGGGCCATCCGGGCGCACGTGACGGCGGGGCGAAGAGGTTGAGGTCGCTGCTCACGGTCACCGGCGACGCGGGATCAATGAATGACGCGACGTCCGACGCGAGCGACCGGAGGTCCGATGAGGTGAGGAGGGGGTCCCCGCCCCCCTGGAGGACGATCTCGCCGGCACCGGGCCCCGTGAACACTGCGGTGCGAAAGGTCCGGTCCGGACCGACGGCAGCCACCGTGGTGACGGCGGTGACAATCTTCATGTTCGACGCTGGAAGCATCGGCCGGTCGGCCTTGCGCGAGAAGATCACCCGCCCGGAGGCTGCGTCGAGCACGGCCACCGCGACATCGGAGCCGAAGCGCGGGTTGTCGATCCTCGCGGTGATCCGCGCGTTGATGCGCGCCTCGGCCTGCTCCGTGGATGCGGGAGGCGCGGCGATTGCCGCAGGGGCCAGGGCCACGCTCGACGGGACAAGGGCCACGGTCAGGGCAAGGAGGGCTACGGGACGCTTCACGGGACCATCCTGCGACAGGCCGGCGACCGGGCCCGTGTCGGGGTCTGCGGATGAAGTGACGCACAATGGAGTCTCGCCCGCATCGTTCGAGGAATGGAGCCGCGTCTTGCGCCGCGTCGTCTTACTGCCCGCGGTCATCGGCATGCTCGCGGGCTTCCTAGGGGTGGCCCCCGTAGCCCAAGCGGAGACCCCGAAGATCGCCACTGGCTGGCTGCCCTACTGGATGACCTCGCCGGCCAGGCCAGCCGGCGTCAACTCGGCAGTGGCGAATGCTGACCTGCTGAGCGAGGTGTCGCCCTTCTGGTACTCGGCAATGCAGGGGGGAGCGGCGGGGGTCCAGCCGAAGGTGAACCCCAATTTCACGAATGCCGACGCGAACATGAGCTGGTCCCTCGCCCAGCTCCGTGGAGCCGGGCTGCGCATCGTGCCGGCGATCGCCGACAGCTCGGGCAAGGGCAAGATGGCGTCAGTTCTTGCCGATCCCGCGAGGCGAACCGCGCATGTGGCCGACCTGCTCAACCTCGTCGTCGCGAACGGCTACGACGGCCTCGACCTCGACTACGAGACCTTCGCCTTCAGCGACGGACGGGCATCCTGGGCAGCTACCCAGCCGAACTGGACCGCTTTCGTCCAGGAGCTCGGCGCTGCCCTGCGTGCCCAGGGTAAGACCCTGTCGGTCACGATCCCGCCGCCCTGCTCCACGGCGGGTGTCTGCGGGCCCACGCAGGGCTACTGGGTCTACAACATGACCGGCATTGCCCCCTTTGTGGACCGCATCCGGATCATGGCCTACGACTACCACGTTCAGGGCATCGGTGCGATCGCGCCGATGCCGTGGGTCCGCTCGATCGTTGCCTACGCAGCGTCGGCCGTGCCTGCAGACAAGATCCAGATCGGCGTCCCCACCTATGGCCGGGCGTGGACCAAGCGCACGGCGTCGGGTGGCTACCAGCTCTCGGGAAACTGTCCTGCCAGCGGGACGAGCGGCTACAGGACCCTCACGTCGATGGCTTCGGTCACTGACGCCGACATTCCCGGCCAGCTCGCCACATTGGGCGTCGACCCGGCAACGATTCAGTGGGACCCGACGTCGCAGGAGAACTGGGTCGAGTACCCCAAGGTCCTGAACTGGACTGACGCGTCCGGTGCTACCCAGACCTGCACGGCGAAGCGGATCATGTGGTGGGTAGGTCCGCAGGCGGTGCTCGCCCGCACGCAGCTCGTCGGTGAGTTCGGTCTCGCCGGGGCCGCGTACTGGACGATCGGCGGCGATGACCCCGCCCAATGGCCGCTCATCCGCGCTTACGCCCAGCAGTTGGCGCCGGCCGCGACGGAGGTTGCGCTTACGGTTCCGCCCACGGTCGCGTTCGCCCAGCCGATGGCCATCTCGGCGGTCATCACCTCGGGAGGTGTCCCGGTGACAGGCGTCGATGCGACGCTTCAGTTCCAGAAGGCCCAGACCAAGGACTGGGCCGCGATCACGAGTGCGCCGATTGCAGATGACGGCACGGTCATCTTCAATCCGACCGTCACCGAGCCGGGATCCTGGCGCATCTTCGTACCGGGCGTTGCCGGCCGGGCCGAGCAGGCGAGTGATCCGGTGCCGGTGCTCGTCACCTCGGTCGTGAGGGCGCGCCCGAAGAAGGTCGTCGTCAAGGCGAAGGACAGCACGGTGGTTCGAGTGGTCGCCCAGCCTGCCCGCAAGAAGCAGGTCATCCTCGTCCAGGTGCAGCGAGGGGAGAGGTGGCGGACGGTCGGCAAAGGCAGGACTGACGCCCGCGGGGTCGTGAAGGTGACGATTCAGATGCCCCGCAACAAGGGTGTCCTTACGTATCGCGCGACGGCGAACGCACGTGGCGGCATCAGCTACGGAGTGTCGGAGACCTTCACGATCCGGGTGAAGTAGCGGTCAGGCGGATGGGCTGACGGGTTCGAGGCACACCGAAGGCAGGTCGAACCAACGCAGGTGCTCGAAGTCGTCTGAGAGGGTCGCAGAGCCCTCGGCTAGGACGTCGATCGGAAGCGACTCAAGCAGGTCCTGAGCTTCAGCGAGGTAGCCGGCGAGCGCCGACTCGGGCGCCTGATCGCGCTGCTGCGGGTACTGCAGGTGGCCGTGCTCGTCGTAGTGGAGTTGGCGCAGGCGCAGGGGTGGCTCGACTGGACCGCCTCGGTGATGCCAGCGACCGGTGGCGGTGTCGAACCGGTACTGGGGGAGCAGTTTCCAGCCAGCGGTGGCAATCAGGTCGACGGCCTGCACGACGTAATGGAAGACGGGCTCGGAGATGAAGTAGTTGAAGTTCACCCGGACCCAGCCGGGCTTGATCCCCTCGCAACCGTGGGTGATCTCGCGCTCGAACTCGTGCGAGCGTTCGACGTCAATCCCAAGGAGCCGGTGCCCGTAGGGGCCTGCGCACGAGCAGCCGCCTCGCGACTGGATCCCGAACAGATCGTTGAGGATCGCGACGACGAGGTTGTGGTGGAGATAGCGCCCGTTGTGGCGTCGGACGACGAAGGAGACGATGGAAAGGCGTTCGGCGGTGAGGTTGCCGAGTACCTGGATAGAGGGGTTGGTGCCCCAGACCTCGATAGCTCGGGTGACGAAGTCGGACTCATGGGCCCGGATCACATCGACCCCGACTTCGTTCTTCAGTGCGAACACGAGACCCGCGCGGATCGATTCGATGATCGCAGGCGTGCCGCCCTCCTCCCGGTGGACGGGATCCTCGAGGTAGCGGTGCTCCTCGGGATTGACGTAGGCGACGGTGCCGCCGCCGACGATGTCAGGGACGGTGTTGCGCAGGTGCTCACGCCGGATGATGAGGATGCCGGGCGTGCCGGGACCGCCGACGAACTTGTGAGGGCTCAGGACGATGGCGTCCTTGTAGGCCAAGGGGTGGTCGGAGCAACGGGGGTTCATCTCGATGTCTATGTAGGGGGCGGCCGCGGCGAAGTCCCAGAAGGCGAGTGCGTCGTGCTCGTGGAGGAGTTGGGTGATGGCGTGGGTGTCGGAGACGATGCCAGTGACGTTGCTCGCGGCGCTGAACGAGGCGATCTTCATCGGCCGTGACGCGTACCGCTCGAGCTCCTCGCGCAGGTGTTCGACATCGATATGGCCGTCAGGATCCTCGTGGATGGTGACGACATCGGCGATTGACTCACGCCAGGGGAGCTCATTGCTGTGGTGCTCGAACGGGCCGATGAACACGACGGGGCGCTCATCCGCAGGGATGTGCGAGGAGAGCTGGTAGCGGGCGTCTAGGTCTGCGGGAATCCGCAGGTTGAGGACTCCGACGAGCTTGTTGATGGCTCCGGTGGAGCCGGACCCGGTGAAGATGACGCAGGTGCTGTCGTCGCCATTGACCGCGGTGCGAATGATCTCGCGGGCATCCTCGCGAAGCCGGGTGGTCTGCAGCCCCGTCCCGCTGGACTCGGTGTGGGTATTCGCATAGCGGGGGAGGACCTCCCCGCGAATGAAGTCCTCGATGAAGCTGAGGGCTCGTCCGCTGGCGGTGTAGTCGGCATACGTGACGCGCCGGGGGCCGAATGGCCCGTGCATGATCTGGTCGTCTCCGATGACGGATTCGCGGATCCTCGTGAGGAGTTCGGGATTCGGCAGATCTGGTCTCTTCGCCGGAATCGCTCCCGGGGCCGCAATCGTGTCCGTCATACCGAGCAGCGTACGAGACAATGGCGGCATGTCGATAGCGCCAGCCGAGCGCACCGCCCTCTCGGAGGAGACGGTGACGGAACGCCCGTGGGTGACGATTGTCTGGAACGACCCCATCAACCTCATGTCCTACGTCACGTACGTGTTCATGACCTACTTCAAGTTCGACCGCGCAAAGGCTGAGCTCCTCATGCTCGACGTCCATGAGAAGGGCCGCGCGACAGTGTCGAGCGGCACCCGTGAGGCGATGGAGATCGACGTCGCAGCGATGCATTCCTACGGCCTGTGGGCCACGCTCCAGAAGGACGACTGATGCCCGACGCCTTCTATCGGACCGGATCGGGCCGCACCGTCATCAGG
Organism: Actinomycetota bacterium; assembly: GCA_009699015.1. Lineage (GTDB taxonomy): Bacteria > Actinomycetota > Actinomycetes > S36-B12 > S36-B12 > WLND01. Next base: position 12,405 of record WLOY01000008.1, read on the forward strand.
CTTGACGACGTCGAGAAGAGCCTCTTGCGCTCGCTCGCGGCGCAGGTGATCGAGTTCGTCGCTCCGGACGATGCTGGCGATGCTCGGGACCCGCTGGCGATCTTGGTCGGCATCGATGACGAGGCGAGGGCTCCGGACGACCCAGCGCTTGCGCGATTGCTGCCTGACGCGTACCAGGGCGATGATGACGCTGCGATGGATTTTCGACGCTTCACCGAGCGGTCGCTGCGTGAGACGAAGACGGCGCATGCCCGCACTGTCGGTGAAGTGCTCGAGAGGTCGGGGGAGAAGGTCACCCTCTCGGATCAGGAGCAGGCGAGCTGGCTGGGCTTTCTCAACGATGGCCGCCTGGCGATCGGCACCCGTATCGGGCTGACCGACGACAACCATGACGAGATCGCCGCCCTCCCGGATGAGGATCCGAGGGCTGGCCTTCTGGACTTCTACGACTGGCTCACCTACCTGCAGGAGTCGCTCGTCCAGCTTCACCTGGATGACCTTTCCTGAGGTCCAGCCGGCTTCTACTCTTCCCGGGGCCGTGTTGCCCGAATCGCCTCGAGCTTGTGGATGCCAAGGAGATCCTGCTCGCGCCCTGAGGCGTGCTTCATTCGAATGAGGTCGTGAAAGCGGACGACCCACACCGCGACGCCTCCCGCATGGGCCACCGATGGCTCGATCGGGCTGACCTTGACACGAAGGAGCGGTGGCCCCATTGAGGGACCACCGCTCCAACGCATGGTGCAGGCGCCGTAGCGCCGTTGATCACGCTCCGCTGGACGGAGCCGCCTTGATCTCCTGCTCGGCGAAAGCCGCGTCGTCTGCGAAGCTCTTCTCGCGGGCGATCTTGTAGATGAGAAGGCCGAAGAGGCACTTCGCGAGGATGTCCGCGATCGAGTAGCCGACCTGACGCCACACGAAGGAATCTGCGCCCTCGAGCCCGAACATCGGGAACATGTACGAGATGGGGTAGACGCCCCAGGTCGCGAGGAGCAGCCAACGCAGCCCGTTGAGGTCCTTGCCGACCTGCTCCGGCTGGCTCTTGGCCGCGCGGCTGAGCTCGACGAACAGCACGTACAGGATGTAGAGGAACGGGATCGTGGATGCGGCGCCCCAGATTGCCTTCGAGGCGGTGTCGGTCGCGAGCTCGCCCGGGTAGCCCAGGATGATCATCAGCGCGGAGGCGGGGATGAGCTTGAGCATGAGGCCCTTGCGGACCTTCGGTGCGAGTGCGAGTACTGCAATGGCTTCGAAGAGCAGCAACGGAACGGTGAGCAGCCAGTCGACGTAGCGGTAGCCCTCGTTGAAGCCATCGCCATTGACGAGCACGTAGGACATCGCGTTCATCGCGGTGGCCGGGGTGCCGTCGCCCACGGCAACGTATGCCTCGGTGAACGAGTTGAAGATCCGGAAGTAGTGGTACCCCGCGATGAGGGTCACGATTCCCGAAACAACGAGCGCCTGACGGTAGCGGGGAAGGACCCGTCCTTGGACGACGAAGAAGAACACCGTGGCCGCGAGCATGGAGGCCAGGGCGAACGAGAGCACGTTGTAGACCGTCTGGAACTGGGAATAATCGAGCTGGAGAACGGATTCCATTTAAGACCTCCGGATAGTGATGAGATGTGGTTTCCAAGTTCGGCGTGACGCGTTCCGAAGGAGCGCTCCCCGTCAAGCGCACAGTCTGGGACCACTTCCCGAGTGTTGCAACCGGAGCGGGCGCCGTAGGGTTGCTTTGTGCTGAAGATTCCCCGACGCCTTGTTGATGACATGGTTGCCCACGCTCGAGCCGATCACCCGGACGAAGCCTGCGGGGTCGTCGCGGGCCCGTCCGATTCGGGCGTTCCATCACGTTTTGTCCCAATGCTCAATGCGGCCAGGTCGCCGACGTTCTACGAGTTCGACTCGACTGACCTGCTTCGCCTGTACCGCGACATGGACGATCGCGACGAGGTCCCGGTCGTCATCTACCACTCGCACACCGCCACGGAGGCCTACCCGTCACGGACGGACATCGCGCTCGCATCCGAACCTGATGCCCACTACGTCCTCATATCGACCCGGGAGACGGGCTCGGATGAGGGGCCGTTCGAATTCCGCTCATTTCGAATCCTCGACGGCGAGGTGAGCGAGGAGGAGGTCTCGATCGTCGAGGCCGGTACTTGAATCGACTGGCACGCGACGTTGCTGCAATTCATGTGCAGTAGCGGAAACCCGGGATGCCGGGCGCTGCCAAAGCATGGGAGACTCCGGCCATGCCAGTTGAAGTGCGAGTCCCCACCATCCTGCGCACGTACACCGGAGGCGAGAAGGTGGTGACAGCTGAGGGCGCCTCGCTCGCAGACGTGATCGCTGATCTCGAGTCGAACCATCCGGGGATCGGCGAGCGACTCCTCGATGAGAGCGGCCTGCGCCGCTTCGTGAACATTTACGTCAATGACGAGGACGTCCGGTTCCTCGACGGACTCGGCTCCGTCATATCCGACGGTGACTCGATCACGATCCTGCCTGCCGTCGCCGGAGGCTAGCGCGCGATGCGCTACGACTCCCTGCTCGACTCCGTCGGGCACACGCCGCTCGTCGGGCTTCCGAGACTGTCTCCGTCGCCGGAGGTTCGGCTGTGGGCCAAGCTCGAGGACCGTAACCCGACCGGCTCGGTGAAGGATCGCGCCGCCCTGGCGATGATCGAGCAGGCCGAGCGCGACGGCCTCATCCGACCGGGGTCCACCCTGCTGGAGCCCACCTCGGGCAACACCGGGATCTCGCTCGCGATGGTCGCGAAGCAACGTGGCTACCAACTGGTGTGCGTCATGCCCGAGAACACGTCGGCCGAGCGCACCCAGTTGCTTACGATGTGGGGCGCGCGCATCATCACCTCGCCGGCCGCGGGCGGGTCGAATGAGGCGGTCCGGGTGGCCAAGGAGGTCGCGCTGGAGCACCCGGAGTGGGTGATGCTCTACCAGTACGGCAACCCCGCGAATGCGCTCGCGCACTTCGACTCGACCGGCCCGGAATTGCTCGCCGATCTTCCAACGATCACGCACTTCGTTGCGGGCCTCGGCACCACCGGGACCCTGATGGGAGTCGGCAGGTACTTCCGGGAGACGAAGCCCGGGGTACAGATCGTGGCCGCCGAGCCGCGCTATGGGGAGCTCGTCTACGGCCTGCGCAACCTCGACGAGGGCTTCATTCCGGAGCTCTACGACGAGAGCCTGCTCACCACCCGGTTCTCGGTCGGGCCCAGGGACGCGGTCAGGCGCATGCGCGAACTCCTTGAGGTGGAGGGGATCTTCGCCGGGGTCTCGACCGGTGCGATCCTGCATGCGGCGCTTGGCATGGCGGCTAAGGCCGTGAAGGCGGGGGAAGCCGCGGACATCGCCTTCATCGTCTGCGATGGCGGATGGAAGTACCTGTCGACCGGAGCATACGAGGGCACCCTCGATGATGCTGAGGATGCCCTCGACGGCCAGTTGTGGGCGTAGGGGTCGCATGAATGCGCTCGCTACCCCCGTTGGCTCGGCTATGCCGTCTGCTGGAACCAGGCCTTCGCCTTCGACGTGTTGATGATGAGCAGGATGGCGAGGTTGATGACGATCGCCAGCCAGCCATAGGGCAGCCGGAACAGCGCGAAGACGATATTAAGCACCGCGAGGAATGAGATGAGCAGGTGCGCGGTCGCGCTGCCGATGAGGGTGAGCTTCGTGAGCCAGAAGTACATGAGCCCCAGGATCACCGACAGGAGACCATTCATCACGAGGTAGAACGTGGGGATGTTCGTGAGCTCCTTGCCGCCGAGGTCGGTGATGGAGTAGGGCGCGAAGATCATCCAGAAGCCGAAGATGATGTTGAAGATCGCGGCGACGAAGATCAGGACCGCGACGAGCAGAACGCCGAAGGGCCGGGTGTCTGGCGCTGTCTGTGACATGTTCTCTCCTCTTGAGCGAGTGAATCGGCCCGGCAAAACCGCGCCTTGCCAAAGGGTAGGCAAGCGTGCGGATGATTCGGGCCAACCGCGCCGTAGGCTAAGCGCGTTATGGCTGACGCTCCCATTGGCATCGTCGACTCGGGCGTCGGCGGGCTGACGGTCGCCCGCTCGGTGCTCGACCAGCTGCCTCACGAGCCGGTGCGCTACGTCGGCGATACCGCTCGCGGACCGTACGGGCCCAGGCCACTCGCCGAGGTCCGCGAGTTTGCCATCGAGATCATGGATCGCCTCGTCGGTGATGGAGTGAAGATGCTCGTCATCGCCTGCAACTCGGCAAGCGCAGCGACCCTTCGCGATGCTCGCGAGCGATATGACGTCCCTGTCGTCGAAGTCGTGCATCCTGCGGTTCGTCGGGCCGCGGCAGCCACGCGTCACGGCCGGATCGGCGTCATCGGCACCGCGATGACGATCAATTCGCGGGCCTACGACGATGCGTTCGCGGCCGCGCCGACGGTCGAACTCGTGTCGGCTGCCTGCCCGAGGTTCGTCGAGTTCGTCGAGGCGGGCATCACCGGGGGCGACGAACTGCTCGCGCTCGCGCACGAGTACCTCCGGCCGCTCAGGGAGGCCGGTGTCGACACGCTCGTCCTGGGCTGTACGCACTACCCGCTTCTCACCGGCGTCCTGTCATACGTCATGGGGGAGTCGGTGACCCTCGTGTCGAGTGCGGAGGAGACCGCGAAGGACGTCTACCGAACGCTCGTCGCCGAGGGCCTCGTACGCGACCCGTCGCTGCCAGAGCCAGTGCACCAGTTTATGGCGACCGGGGATCCAGCTGCCTTCCAACGGCTCGGTCGCAGGTTCCTGGGCCCTGAGATCGGCGTCGTCGCGGGCCTGGGGTCCCCCTGAGGTCCATCGGGTCGCGGGCGTCAACCCTCATTCCCGTCATCGCTTAGGGTCGTCGCATGACCCGATCAGATGGACGCTCCGCCCAGCAGCTTCGACCAGTGACCTTCGAGCGAGGATGGCTCGAGCAGGCAGAGGGATCTGCGCTCGTCTCGTTCGGCCGAACCCGCGTGCTCTGCACCGCCTCGTTCACGTCCGGGGTGCCCCGCTGGCTCAAGGGCTCGGGCACCGGCTGGGTCACGGCCGAGTACGCGATGCTCCCGCGCGCGACGAACACCCGCAATGACCGGGAGTCCGTGAAGGGCAAGCTCGGTGGTCGCACTCAGGAGATCTCGCGCTTGATCGGGCGCAGCCTGCGGGCGGTCGTCGACATGTCAGCACTCGGCGAGAACACGATCGTCCTCGATTGCGATGTGCTCCAGGCCGATGGCGGGACGAGAACGGCGGCCATCACGGGCGCCTACGTCGCGCTCATGGATGCGGTGACCTGGGCGATCGGGGAGGGCCTCATTGCGGTGAGTCCGCTGATCGACTCGGTCGCCGCCGTGAGCGTCGGCATCGTCGATGGCGAGCCGCGGCTTGACCTCCACTACGACGACGATGTCCGCGCCCAGACCGACATGAACGTCGTCATGACCGGTGGCGGCAAGTACGTCGAGGTCCAAGGCACGGCAGAGGGCGAGCCGTTCGACCGTGCGCTCCTTGACCAGCTCCTCGGGCTTGCTGCTGATGGCTGCGCCGAGCTCACCCGGTTGCAGAGCCAGGCCCTCAGCGGGACGGCCAGGGCTTCGTGAGCATCAGGGTCGTCCTTGCCACGCGCAATGCGCACAAGGTGATCGAGCTTCGGCGCATCCTTGACGAGGCGGGCCTCGATATCGAACTTGTTGGCACCGATGAATACCCGGATCTCCCGGACGTTGTCGAGTCCGGGTCGACCTTCGCGGCGAATGCCCTGCTCAAAGCGCGAGAGGTCTGCGCGTTCACCGGGCTCCCGGCCATCGCCGATGACTCGGGGCTCGCTGTTGATGCGCTCAATGGCATGCCGGGGATCTTCTCGGCGAGGTGGAGCGGTGCCCACGGCAATGACCGAGCAAACCTCGAACTCCTCCTGGGACAGCTCACCGACGTCACGCCGAATCGAAGGGGCGGCGCCTTCCACTGTGCTGCCGCTATCGCCCTGCCCGATGGTGATGCGCGCGTCGTCGAGGGCACGGTCGAGGGCACGATCATCGAAGCGCCGAGAGGTTCGAACGGTTTCGGCTACGACCCGATTTTTGTGCCGCTCGGCGGCGACCTGACCCTCGCTGAGATCGCACCCGCCGAGAAGGATGCGATGAGCCACCGCGGCAACGCCATGAGGGCGCTTGTCCCCGTCCTGAAGGAGTTGCTTCGACCATGATCCTCGAGATCGCCTGCATTGAGATCGCACCGGAGAACCACGAGGCATTTAGGACCGCAATCACGCGGGCTGTTGATCAGGAGCTCAGTGCGTCCCCTGGGTTTATCGACTTCACCCTCCATCAGGGCATCGAGCGTCCTGAGGCCTACCAACTGCACATCAGGTGGGAGACCCTCGAGGACCACACCATCGGTTTCCGTGAATCGGAGCGATTCACGGCGTGGCGCGAAATCATCGGTGGGTTCTTCGTGGCCCCACCGTCATTGGAGCACTGGTCCACGAACTAAGGCACGAAGGCCTGGGATCCCCAGGGGCCGACTGCTACCAGCAGTCGGCGCACACCCGCACCGCGGAGTCACCACTGGCGAGCCGGCTGGAGTGGTTGACGAGGAAGCACTTCGTGCAGGTGAACTCATTCGCCTGCATCGGGATGACATGGATGACGAGCGACTCGCCGGAAAGGTCGGCGCCTGGGAGTTCAAGGCCCTCGGCGAGCTCGTTCTCGTCGACGTCGACCGCGGTCTGCGTCTTTGCCGCCTCACGCTCCTTGATGCCGTCGAGGCCCTCGGCCGCGATCTCGTCATCGGTCTTGCGCGGTGCGTCGTAATCGGTTGCCATGCGTTGCCCATTCCTCTCGATCGGTGTTCCGGACTCCTAGCCGGCGGCCCGGAGGAACTCCTGATCATCTGCGATGGGCATTGGACGGCGCAGAAATCCTCCCGAACAGCGTAACCGTACCTCCCTTGCGGTGGTCGCGCTCACGGCATGTCCGCTAGGGGTGCGGGAGGCGGGACTTGAACCCGCACGTCCGAAGACACAGGTTCCTAAGACCTGCGTGTCTGCCATTCCACCACTCCCGCTGGCAGTCGAAGTGTAAGCCGTCAAGCGAGCCTCAGGTCACGCATGAGCTTGGCGACATGGCCGGTGGCCTTGACGTTGTACTGCGCCACCTCGATGAGGCCGGGTGGCCCGACGACGATGGTCGATCGGATCACCCCGGTCACCGTCTTGCCGTAGAGCTGCTTTTGCCCCCACGCGCCGTACCGCTCCATGACGGCGTGGTCGGGATCCGAGAGCAGGGTGAAGGGCAGCGCATCGTTCTCGCGGAAACTGGCGAGCTTGGCCGGCTTGTCGGGCGAGATCCCGATCACGGCATATCCGGCGGAATCGAATGCCCCGAGGTTGTCGCGGAAGTCGCATGCCTGCTTCGTGCAGCCGGGGGTCATCGCGGCGGGGTAGAAGTACACCAGAGCCGTGCGACCGGTGAAGTCGGCGAGGCTGACGTGCGATCCGGTGTCGGTCTGGAGGCTGAACGCGGGCGCGGGGCTTCCGATATCGAGTCTCACTTTGCTCCGATCGGGGTGAGGAGTGGAGCATCGACATGTCGGTCGAGCCCGGCAGAGCGACGCAATCCCCGGCCCCCGGTGAAAGCCAGGACGATGACGAAGACGACGGCGCCGACGAGGACGATCATCGTGCCGGAGGGCACTCCGGCGTAGTAGCTCGCGTACATCCCGACGAAGCCGCTGAAGACGCCGACGATGGTGCTGATCGCGAGCATGCGGCCGAAGGAGTCGGTGAGCATGCGGGCGACGACGGCGGGAATGACGAGCATCGCCGCGACGAGGGTCACGCCGATGACCGTGAGGGTGGCGAGGATGGCTAGTGACAGGACGATCATGAGCATCGCCTCGATGCGCCCGACCCGCACGCCCGAGACGTCGGCGACGTCAGGGTCGAAGGTGGTGAAGAGCAGGGCGCGGTAGCGGAGGAAGACGAAGGCGGCAGTGAGCAGCGTGACGGCGATGAGGCCGATGATCTGCTCGGTCGTGATGCCCAGGATGCTCCCGAAGAGCGCATTCTCGAAGGATGGCCCGCTCGTGCCGAACTTCGCGAAGAGTGCGACGCCGAGCGCGAACGATGCCGTGGTGATGACCCCGATCGCTGCGTCGGCGCCGACCCGTCCGCGCTTGGCGACGGTCGTGATCGCCAGTGCCGAAGCGATGCCCCAGAGTCCGGCACCGATCAGGTAGAACTGGGCGGCAAAGAGCTGTGCGGCGGCGAATCCGCCGAAGATCGAATGGGACAGGCCGTGGCCGATGTAGCTCATCCCGCGCAGGACGATGAATACCCCGATGAAGCCGAGGAGTGCTCCGGCGAGGCTCGCAACGAACAGGCCCTTGACGAAGAAGGCGTAGGTGAGGGGCTCGAGGATTGATTCCACGGTCAGTTCGCCCCCTTGGCAGCGAACATGTGGGGCGCTTCGTCGATGACGATCCGCATGCCGAGGTGCTCGAGAACCTCCATGCGGGCGCCGAAGGTGCGCTCGAGGACATCGGGGGTGATCACCTCGGCGGGCGAGCCGTCGGCGACGATGCCGCCGTTCACGCAGACGATGTGGGGCAGGTGCGCGGCGAGCCCGTTGAGGTCATGCGTGGTGAGGACGATCGCCACGCCGTCCTCGTGCAGGTCAGCGAGGAGGTGCAGGACGTCGTGCCTCGTCGAAACGTCTACCCCGCTCGTCGGCTCGTCGAGGAGCAGGAGCTGTGGCTGGCGAAGCAGGGCCCGAGCGAGGAACATGCGCTGCTGCTGACCGCCGGAGAGCTCGCGGATGTGGCGCCGGGCGAGGTTGCCGATGCCGAGGCGCTCGAGCACCGAGGCGACCTCGGCGCGCTCTGCCCGGCTCGGCCATGGCAGGCGCCGGCCGGCGGTGCGCGACATGAGGACGCATTCGAAGACGGTGATAGGGAAGTTCCAGTTCACCGTCTCGAGTTGGGGCACGTACGAGATACGGAGTCCTGGCTGTGACGTGATGGTGCCGTGGTCGGGCTTGAGCACCCCGAGGAGTACGCGAAGCAGGGTGGTCTTCCCGGCACCGGACGGCCCGACGACCGCGGTGAACTGGTCCTCGTGGATGTGGAACGAGACGTCGGTGAGCACGTGGTGATGGTCGTACCCGGCGGCTATGCCGTTGAGGCTGATGAGTTCGGGGCCGACCCCGGTGCCGGTCACTGTGGGTAGGCCGCGGTGTCGGGCACAGATGACTCGACGGTGACGGCATCGATGGTCGGGGTCTGGCCGCCGAGTCCCTTGATCATGGTGCCGTAGTTGTACTTCATCAGGCCGAGCCATGAATGACCGGGCTCGCCGGGCGCGCCGGGCAGGTCGTCGTCGCGGAGCGAATCCTCGTACTTCGCGCCGGTGGCGCGTCCGATCTCCTCGAGCACCTTGGAGGGGAAGACCTCTGACCCGAAGATGGTCGTGACTCCTTGGGCCTTCACCTGATCGATGAGGCCGGCGACGTCGGATGCATTGGGGTCGGAGAAGTTCTTGGGCTGCACCGCGCCGATCACCTTCCAGCCGAAGTTCTTCGCGAAGTAGGCGTAGGCATCGTGGTAGGTGAGGAGCTTGAGGTTGCCCTCTGGGACGGTCTGCTGGTCCTTGCGAACGGCCGCGTCAAGCTCGTTCACCTTGGTGGCGAAGGAGTCGTAGTTCGCGGCGTAATACGAGGCATTCTTCGGATCGAGGGCCGTGAACTCGTCGCGGATGGCCGCGGCGTATTTGATCGCATACGTCGTGTCAGTCCACAGGTGCGGATTGGGCTTGCCCTCCTCCTTGGGGAAGGAGAAGTCGTAGATGTAGTCGGCCTCGGGCAGGATCTCGGTGCCGATCTCGACGATCTTGGCGTCCGGCTTCTTGTTCGCTTCAGCGAGCTCAAGGGTTGGATCCTCGAGCTTTAGCCCGTTGACGAGAATGAGGTCGGCGGTGCTGAGGAGCGCAGCCACCTGGGGCTCGGGCTCGAAGGTGTGACTGTTCGTGCCCTCCGGGACGATTCCCTCAATGCGCACGCGATCGCCGCCGATGCTCGCCGCTATTGAGGTGATTGGCGAGACGGTCGTCGCGACAAGCAGGGTGCCGGGGGCACTCGAGGCGTCGCCTGTCGATGCGCTGGATGAGCAGGCTGAGAGCGCAGCGATGCCGAGGGATGCAGCGGCGACGGCTGTCACGAGTCGTTTCATGGCAGCAGCCTAAAGTCGAATCGTAGTACCTGCAAAAGATAGGCAATAACTAACGGTCTCGGCCGGTTCAGCCGTGCCGCGCAGCGCGGACCCGCGTAGGCTACGCAACCATGGCCCACGAAGAAGTAACCCCGACGGTGCCCAAGCCGAGCGTCGTTGATCTCCAAGCAGAGATCGCCGCAGCCCGCGCCGAACTCGCGGCATCCCTCGCCGCGCTCAAAGGGCAGGCTTCGGCAGGAGCGCTCGCCAAGCGTGGCGGGCGCGCGATCATCGGGTTGTTCACCGATGAGCAGGGCGGGGTTCGGCCGGAGCGGATCGCAATAGTCGGGGCGGTCGTGGTCGGGGTCGTGGCCCTGAGCATCATGACCCGCCGTCGCCGGTAGCCGCGCAGATGGCCAACCCCGATACCCGCCCCAATGCCGACGGGTCCGTCCCTATCAAGCTGCTCCACGACAGGGTGCTCGTGCGCGAGACCGGCGAGGATGGGGAACGTCGTTCAAGCGGGGGCATCGTCATTCCGGCCACGGCCCAGGTCGGCCGCAAGCTTGCGTGGGCGAGGTGCGTGGCGGTCGGCCCGAACGTCCGAACGATCTCGGTGGGTGATCGCGTGCTCTTCGAGCCCGAGGACCGCGGAAGCGTCGAACTCCAAGGACAGGAGTACGTCCTCCTGCGCGAACGTGACATCCACGCTGTCGCCGCGGAGCACGCGAGCACCGCTGGCACTGGTCTCTACCTCTGAGCTCGCTGCCGGAGGTCCCTCGCTGGGGCAGGGCCGATTTGGCATTTCGCAGGCGTGGTGGCTATGGTTTCGCCCATAACTTAATACCTCATCAAGAGGGGCAGAGGGAAACGGCCCGTTGAAGCCCCGGCAACCTATCCGGCATTACTGATGAACCGAGTCAATCTCGGATTCTGAGGCCCGCCAGATTTCGGTGCCAACTCCGACCTGACAACAGGACAGATGAGCCAGGAGGCCTCAACCCATGTCTATTTCGACTGTCGTACCAAGTTCAACTGGGGCGGCGAGCATCGGCTCGGCCCATGCGCTCAAGTGCCGCGAATGCGGAGCCCATTACCCCCTCGACGCGAGCTATGCCTGCCTTGAGTGCTTTGGCCCCCTCGAGGTTGCCTACGAACGCTCGACTGTCACTCGCGAGCAGATTGAGTCGGGGCCCCAATCCATGTGGCGCTACGAAGCCCTCCTCCCGGTCGTCCCGGGCGCGGCTGGACGCCCAGGACTCAACCCCGGCCTGACCAAACTCGTCCGCGCAGACAACCTCGCGGCGGCGCTGGGCGCAAAGGCCGTATGGGTGAAGGATGACTCGGGCAATCCGACCCACTCCTTCAAGGACCGTGTCGTCGCCGTTGCACTTGAAAACGCGCGGCGCCTCGGCTACGAGACGATCGCGTGCGCGTCCACGGGCAATCTCGCGAATGCGGTCGCTGCCGCGGCGGCGAGGGCGGGCCTGACATCGGTGGTGTTCGTCCCCTCGAACCTCGAGGCAGGCAAGATCGTCACGACCGCGGTCTACGGCGGGACCCTCGTCGCGATCGACGGCAATTACGACGACGTGAACCGCCTGTGCACCGAGGTTGCGGCGCAGCGCGACTGGGGGTTCGTGAACGTGAACCTGCGGCCGTACTACGCCGAGGGCAGCAAGACGGTGGGCTACGAGATCGCCGAGCAGCTCGGCTGGCGACTGCCTGATGCAGTCATCTCGCCGGTGGCGTCCGGGTCGCTGCTCACGAAGGTCGACAAGGCCTTCCGCGAGTTCACCGAGCTCGGCCTCGTGGCCGAGCGGCCGTACCGGGTCTTCGGGGCGCAGGCCACCGGATGCTCGCCCGTCTCGCAGGCATTCCGTGCCGGTCAGGACTTCTGCACCCCCGTTAAACCCAACACCATCGCAAAATCGCTCGCCATCGGCAATCCGGCCGACGGCCCCTACGCGCTCGACGTTGCACGCCGCACCGGTGGTGCCATTGCCGACGTCACCGACGATGAGGTCGTCGAGGGAATCACGCTTCTGGCTCGAACTGAAGGGATCTTCGCCGAGACCGCTGGAGGGGTCGTCGTTGCCACGTATCGAAAACTCCTTCGCGAGGGTCTCATCGACCCGGACGCCGAGGTGGTCCTCCTCAACACCGGAGACGGGCTCAAGACGCTCGACGCTGTCGCACCAACGTGCCAGCCGACCATGACCATCACCCCGTCCTACGCAGCCTTCGATGCGGCCTACGACGCGATCAACATCGGGGGAGCGGCATGAGCGCGAGCATCCGGATCCCAACGATCCTGCGCACCTACACGGGAGGAGCGGCTGAGGTCACCGTCGCAGGCTCGACCCTGCGGGAGTCGATCAGTGACCTCGACATGCAGTGCCCGGGCATCGCAGCGAGGGTCCTCGACGATGCCGGAGCGCTGCGCCGATTTGTCAATGTCTACATCAATGACGATGACGTGAGGTTCCTCGACAACCTCGACACCCCGATCCTTGATGGTGCACAGATCTCCATTATTCCGGCCGTGGCGGGTGGCGCGTGAGGACCGGAAGCGAACTCACGAAGCGGCGCTACATCGACTTCTGCCGCGTGACCGCGACGGCCTGTCGGGCCTGACCCACGCCCGCATGGACGCACCTAAGCGCCCTTCGGCGAGCAACCGAGCTTGAGTCATACCCCGAATGGGGCCATTCACCCAGCAGTATCAACAGTCATTGGAGAAGCACGCACATGTCACGAACAGATGTTCTCGTCAACGCCGAGTGGGTTCTCGCCCATGCATCCGATCCGAACGTCGTTCTCATTGAGGTCGATGAGGACGTTTCGGCCTACGACACCGGCCACATCGCCGGCGCTGTCAGGGTCGACTGGCGACAGGACCTGCAGGATCCGGTACGCCGCGACCTCGTCACGCCGGAGGCCTTCGCCGCCCTCTTGAGCAAGAATGGCATCGGCCCGGACACAACCGTCGTGCTGTACGGCGGCAACAACAACTGGTTCGCGGCCTACGCGTACTGGTACTTCAAGCTCTACGGCCACGACAACGTGAAGCTGCTCGACGGTGGACGCAAGAAGTGGGAGCTCGACGGTCGGGAGCTCGTCACCGAGGTCCCCGTGCGCGCAGCTACCGACTACCCCGTTCCGACCGAGCGTGTCGAGCTTCGGTCGAAGCGTGATGAGGTCATCGCCGCGATCGGCAAGGTCCAGCTCATTGATGTCCGATCACCTGATGAGTATTCGGGTCGACTGCTCGCCCCGGCCCACCTGCCTCAGGAGCAGTCGCAGCGCCCGGGCCACATCCCCACGGCAAGTAACGTGCCGTGGTCGAAGGCCGCGAATGACGACGGCACCTTCAAGTCCGATGCCGACCTCGTCGAGCTTTACACGACAGCAGGCCTGACCGAAGGTGCCCCAACCATCGCCTACTGCAGGATCGGTGAGCGTTCTGCTCACACCTGGTTCGTCCTGCATGAGGTCCTCGGCTGGGACAACGTGACGAACTACGACGGATCGTGGACCGAGTACGGCTCGCTGGTCGGGGTCCCGGTCCAGATCGGTGACGCAGCTGGCTCGCCCGCCGGGGGTGGTGCCTGATGTGCGGCGCGAATCCCGAGCGTTCGCAGACCGGGGACTACGCCATCACCGGGACCGTCGTTGTCGATGGTGAGCGGAAAGCCGGTGCCTATGTGCGACTCCTCGACAAGAACGGTGAGTTCGTGGCGGAGAGCCCGACGAGCAAGGGTGGCGCCTTCGCGTTCTTCGTTGCGCAGGGTTCGTGGACGGTGCGACTGGTGCTGCCCAGCGGTTCAATTGACCGCTCGACAGTCGTGGTGGATCAAGCCGGCTCGACGGTCGAGTTCGTGGTGTAGCTGGTTCTTCTCCTGCGGCCTAGCTGAACTGGGTCAGGTAGATGGCGGTGACAAGGAGCGTGCCGCCGCCGATTCGATACCAGACGCGCATCGAATCCCTCAGGTACCAACGAGTGTCGCCCTCGCGGGGTTCCTTCCCGAACATGCCGATCGCCGCGAGGGCGAGGCCCGGGAGCATGAGGATGACGAAGGATGTTCTCGCGAGGTCACGGCCATCGGTGATGAGTAGGGATATTGCCGTTGAGATGCCGAGTGATACCAGCAGAATCAGGACGAGCTTGGGAATCCCGACCGGGACTGCGTGAAACAGACGCGGGCTGTTTGGCAGGTACTTGGCGATGATCTCGCAGGCTTGGGCTGCCGCAAAGATGGCAGCTCCAGCCCAGAGTTGCCAGGACGTGCCGATGAAGGCGACCGCCACGAAGACGAACAGGATGGTGCGTAGCCCGGCGACGATGCTGCGGTGGAGCAGGCCGGGGGTCGGGTTTACCGCAGGGGCAACCTCGGCGATGCGCGAGGGCAAGGTGCGGGCCGCGAACTCCTCGAGACTTACTCGCATGAGGAGTCCGATGAGGGCAATGAGCGCGATGAGGTTGGCGGACGACACGATCGGGAGCTGGTACCCGGAAAGCCCGGCCAGCGCCCCGACCATGCTCTGCACCGCAAAGGCACCGATGAGCGGGATGATGACGAAATCAGTCACCCGCTCCCACACGTCGTAGTCGTCGCGGCCGCGACGAAGGGGCCGCGTAGAGCCGGCGATGAGTGCCGGGCCGAAGCCGATGACCCCTAAGCCGAGGAGCGTGCGAATGCTGTCGGCCCCGGTGATACCGCCCGAGAAGGCGACACCTGCGGTGAACACGACGAAGGCGGCGAAGCCGGCCATCGCGTCGAGGGCGCCGATGAAGGTGATGAGGCCCAGGATCATGACGCTCGGGGCGAGCGCGAGGCCGTTCACTCCGATCACTCCGAGGACTGCCAGGACGACGGCGGCTATCGGCAGGAGCAGGGCGCCAGACCCAAATATGGCCCGCAGATAGGTGTTGTCGGCGAAGAGCCGTGCAGTGAGGGGGGAGATACGCGACACCATGGCGATCGAGACATGGTGCGAGCGATCGATGTGGGTGGTGAACGGGGGCCGCCAGATGCGCCATCGATCGGTCAATCCGGCGGATCCCAGCACGGCCGCGAGCCCCGTGAAGGATGCGTCGACACTTGCGAGGCTGCCCTCGCTCCGCTCAGCGCGCACATGCCCACCCTGGTGCCGCCCGACTTCCTCGGCCCGCTTGTTCTGTGCATCGGAGGATCCCGAGCCCGAGCCGGAGCCGGAGCCGGATCCCGAGCCGGAGCCGGAGGGGGATGGCGCTGGCACACCTCCGGCCATGACCCCGGCCGACAGCCCTACGACGCCGAGCACGGCGACAAGCGCGATCGTGGTGTCGACCACCTGCTTCGGCTGGTCGAGGGGGTTGTACGTCGGCAGGGTGATGCTTCGTTGCTGGGTCGTGGCGCCCCGCGGTTCTGCCACCGCTGCTAGGTCACTGACCGGATTGAGAACCTGCTGCGTTGACGCCTCCGTGACTGCCGGTGATGGCACGTCGGTCGGAGTCGGGGACGGAGTCGGGGTCGGAGTCGCGGGCTCCGACGCAACCAGGGCTCGGCTGCCGGATATTCCACCCGAAGGACTGTCACTTGGTACTGCCGTCACCGAGATCGTTGTTTCACCCGCTCGGTTCGCAGTGACGAGCACGTCGGGTATCCCGTTTATGATCGACGAGTACGGGGCGGTGATGGTCGCACTGGGCCCAGAAGGTCCGCCGCCGATCGAGACGGTGCCGAACTCGACGGAAACAGTGACGCGGATCATCATCCCCGCTCCCGCCTCGTTGTAACCACCATCAACGAATGCGATCGAAACCGCCACGGGAGAGCCGACGATCAATTCCGAGGCGCCAATGGAGATAACGGGAGCGTTATTACCGTTACCGTTACCGTTGCCGCCACCGCCCGAACCTCCGCCAGGCGATGAGGTGTTTGTCGAGCCAGGGTCGTTCGGTGTCGTCACGCCCGAGTTGGGTTTGGCGGCCGGGGTCGGGAATGGACTCGGGGCCTTCCCTGGCTCGCCGGGCGGTGGCTCGGGGCAGGCCGGTCCACCCTCACCGCATGGCGGCTTGGGGTAAGTGCCGGGCGCTGGTGTGCCGGGGGTCGGCGTAATGGGCTCGCACGGCAGTCCGGTGTTGCCGCACGGCGGTGGCTCGGTGGGAGTGTCCTCGGCGTTCGCGAGTCCTGTCCCGAGCAGTCCGGCGGAGAGGGCGGCGAGCAGGAGACAGCAGAAACCCAGCACCGCGCAGCGCAATTTGCGGCCCATGCTGTACCCCTTCAACGGCGGCAGGATGATCATGAGAGTACGGCAGAGGCAAAGGTCATACCCCCCATTCCCAATAGTTCGCAGCGGTGTTCTCAAACCCCCGTTGGCTCTCGAGTGGCAACAGTCCGGTGAATTGGCGATGATTCGAGGGCCGAACCCCCCTCACTGTCGGCGTCGCCCAAGTGCAGTGAGGATCCCGGATGTGCCTCTCCCCGCAGTTCGATGCCGTCGTGGCTGTCGGCATCAGCGTGGTTGCCGTGGATGCCCTCCGGCACTGCCGAACGGGTCGTGAAGTGCCGCTGGCCCTGCTCCCGGCGATCTTCGTCGCTCACACCCTCCTCTCGGCAGTCATGTGGCTCGGAGTCGACGGTTTGGTCTCGGATGACATGGCCCAGTCCGCAGCCACCCTCTACCTGTTCATCGCCTACGCGCTGATGCCGATCTACCTGCCGATCGCGATTCTCCTCATCGAGCCACCCGGCTGGCATCGGCGTGCTGTCGTCGCGATGTGCGGGGTCGGCGCAATCCCTGCTGTCGGGTACGCGGTTGCGCTGGGGCTCGGACGGGGGACGGCGATGCCGGACAGCTACTACATCGCCTTCAGCATCGATGGGACGGCCGGACTGCTCGGAGTGCTGTACGTGGTGAGCACCTGCGGTGCCCTACTGCTCTCTGGCTCGGCGCCGCTCATCTCGTGGGGGCTCGTCAACGCGGTCGTCCTATCGGGACTGGTCGCCTGGAACAGCCTTGGCCTGCCGGCCCTGTGGTGCCTGTGGGCCGCCATGACCAGCGTGTGCGTTGCATGGTTCATGCGGCGAGCGCGGGCGATGGAGCCGGGAACGGACTGGGTTGAGACCGCGCTTCAGCCGCGTGGGCTGCGGCCCTAAGGCCCGGACTTGCTTCGGTGCGCCGCGTAGGACTTGAACCTACAACCCGCTGATTAAGAGTCAGCTGCTCTACCACTTGAGCTAGCGGCGCGCGGTGGAAAGACTAACAGCAGGGGTCAGGGCAGCCGCCATCGCCGTGGCGATGACGCTCTGCCCGGTGGGGTTCGGGTGGAACGACGCGCTGCTCATGCCGTTCAGTGCGGTGAGGCCGAAGGCCCAGGCCTGCTCCCCGGCGCAAATCCCGTGACCCTCAGCCGAGTCGCCGGACGCCGACCACGAGCCGGTCACTGGAGTCCAACCCAGGGCTGTTGTCGCCGCGATCTGCTGGTTGAGGGTGCCGCTCGCGAGGGGGAACGTGACGGGGGTGCGTGAGGTGGTGAGGTAGTCGTATGTTGCTGCCGGGGTGGGGACGAGGGTCGTATCACGCGCCCAGGCCATGTTTGCCGCTCGGATCGTGAGGTAGTCGCAGGGAGCCCCGTTTGGTGCACGAGTGATGTCGGGGTAGAGGGTCGGCAGGATCTGGGCGCCCGGGGCCATGCGCAGGGGAGCGGAACCGGCGCCCGGGCCGGTCACGGAGCATGAGGCGCCACCGAGGCACCCCGCGATCCGGGCATAGGCGGCAGGCAACTGTGCGGTGCGGGCCTGGACGCCAGCCTGCACGGTCGGATAGCCGGTGAGGATCCCGCGTGGTGGTGCGCCGATGGGGCAGTTCGCATCGGAGGCGCAGGCGGTGAGCACGGAGGCGAAGCCGACGTCATTTCCACCGACGGACAACGTCACGAGGTCGATCTGGCGGTCACCGATGATCTGGCGCACCTGCTCGACCTGACTCTTGGACTGACCCACTGCGGTGAATGGGCCAAGGACGCCCGCTGACACGGTGGCTCCGCTGCATGCGACGTCGACGAGGGTGACTGACGTCTTGGGCGATGACCGCTCGAGGGCGAGGGCGGCTTGGGCCGGAGCCCCACGAGTGCTCCGGTTGCACGGGTCGTCGTCCCAATAGGGGGTGAAGCGGGAGAGCAGCCCACCCTCGGTCAGCCAGGACTCGACGTTTCGCGGATTGCCCTCCCCAGAAGCGTAGGAGTCGCCGAGAGCGACCATGAGGATATTCGAGACGGCAGCCTTGACAGCCTTGCTGTCCGCCTTCTTGCCCGTGGTCACCCGCAGGGTGAGCGTATGGGGCCCCTCAGGCAATAGCACAGTAGTGCCACAGGTTTTCTTCTTTAGTGCCCGCTCGCTCGTGGTGGTCGATGTTCCAGCAGGGCCGACGATTGTCCATGTGTAGCGGTCACCGGTGGAGGCGCAGGCGTCGAGCCGCACTGGGTAGCCGGCCTGGTCGAGGTACCAGGACAGGTTGCCGCCGATGAGGCGCTCATTGGGTTGGGCGACGCCGTTGCCCGCACCGACGAACGTGGCGGAGGGATTCATGGTGAGGGCGCCCGCCGATGGAACTCCGCCGTCACCGTCGATGAAGCCGTCTCCGCCGTTGTCCTTCGACATCGGCACCATCGACCACTTCGGAACGGACGCCGGTGCGGTTGCCGCCAAGGCCGGAGCCATTGGCAGGGATACGGCGGCGAGCGAAGCGAGCGTCAGTCCGATGAACACCGGTGTCCTCATGCGTCAACCGTACGTCATGTCCGGACATGGACGGCTGCGCGCTGACAGAGGTCCCGTCGATTCGCGACATCCTGCCCATGCGGCGAGCCGCTCTCGGCTTGGAGAGTGGATCGGGTGGGGACAGGGAGGGGGCAGGGCCGTGGTCGTCGCGGATGGGGCCCGCTGATCCTCGTCCCGATCCTGGCGGTGGGAATGCAGGTGACTGTCAACTCGGTGTCCATCGACGGTGGCGCAGGGTCGAGCGTGCCCGCGGCGAACCCGGGCCCATCACCTGGTGCATCGATCCTGAATCGAGCGCTGACGGAGCCGCCGATCGTGGCTGCCGGCCCTGCGGTTCGGTTCCTGAGCGGGGACACTGACGCGAGGACTGCGGCGCGGTGGTCACGTTGCGTGCCGATCCGATGGACGATCGACCCGATGAACATCGACGCCTCGGGGGTCGATGAGTCGCAGGAGATCGCGCGTTGGATCTCGGTTGTCGATTCGTTCGCAGCGGCAACGGGGTATCGATTCGACTACGTCACGTCGCGACGCGGGGACGCAGGTCACCGCCCCGGCGTTCTCCCGGCGATCGACGGGATCGACATCGTCATCACCTACGAGAGCGCAGATGACGTCGGCGATTACCGCCGCCCAACGCTGGACGAGACCAGGAGGATTGCCGAGTCGTGGCTTTCGTGGACGGAGGACGGATCCGGCGCGAAGATCGCGACCGTGGGATCGGTGATCATGGACTACCGAGACCTCTCGACAACGACATCGACCAGGCAGTACGACCCGACCGACCGCATGGCACTCATGTCCCACGAGTTCGGGCACGTCATGGGCCTAGGCCATGACGAGGACGAATCGACCGTGATGTTCGACGAGTGGACCGCGGGCAAGGCCGGGCTCACTCCTGCGGACATCGAAGGCCTCGTGTTACTCGCCGAGGAACCATGCCCGCAGGCGGGAATGACGGACGAGGTCGAATCAAAGACTCGCTGAGGGGAGCATCAGCCGTGATAGCAGCATGAACATGGCGCCTGACGGGTCGATGATCCCGCTGAACCTCATGTCGCCCATTTGCATCGGGGCGAGGAACTCGCGGCCGCCGAGCTCGGTGGCGAGCCAGGTCGAGGCATCGCAATCGGCGACCGAGAAATAGACGGCCCAGGAGCTCGGCGCCTGCGGCGGAACGGCAGGAGGCATCGGCATTGCTCCGGCGACCGTCTTGTCGTCCCCTGCCTTCGCGTCCAGCACGGCGACCAGGTATTCGCTGTTGTCCGGCGTCGTCCACTCCCAGCCGAAGACGGCCTCGTAGAAGCGCGATGCGCGGGGCAGGTCACGAGTCTGGAGCTCGTTCCAGGCCATGGCGCCGGGAGTATCGACGACGTCGACGCCTTGATGCTCCTCGGGCTGCCAGAGTCCGACGACCGCGCCTGATGGATCGGCGATCAGGGCCATACGGCCCTCCGGAGGAATCTCCATCGGCTCCATAACGACGGAGCCGCCTGCCTCGGTCGCCCGACCCATCGCGTGCTCGAGGCTCTCGACGTTTACGTAGGAGGTCCAGGTGGGCGGGATGCCGGCCGCGCGCAGTTCGGGGGGCTGGGTGCCGAGGCCCGCCACGACCTGCCCGTGGAGCAGGAACGTGGTGTAGGGCGGGCCGTTCGGGGTTTGCATGTCCTTGGCATCCCAGCCGAACAGGCCGCAGTAGAAGTCGCGGGCCCGCACCGGGTCGGGGGTCATGAGGTCGATCCAGCTGAACTGGCCTTCGGGATATCGCACGGGGAACCTCCAAGGTGGTCGTTACCCCGAGTCCACACGCGTGTCGATCAGGTGTCCACGCCGGCCGGGTGAGGAGGGCTCTCGGTTTGCGCACGGAATCGCGACCGATCCGGCCAAAGGTCCGCGTCGAGCGCGGTCTCGAGGACCGCGAGGGTGTGGACATCCGGGACGGTCTCCCCGGCGAGGGTGCGGCCCAGGCTCGTGGCATCGATCCCTGCGCTCCGTGCCACTGAGCGCAGGGATCGATCCCCCGCCGAGGCCCGGTAGCTCGCGACGATCGCAGCCGTGACGAGGGCGTAGGCCGGGGCATCGGGCGCGAACGGGCCGGTTGGCCACACCCCGCCCGGGGCAACCCAGTCGCGCGGCGGGGTGTAGCGACGGGCGGACATGGGGGCAGTGTGCCGTATCGGGGCGGCCGGATGCCTCAGGCGGCGGTGCTGCCGCGCTGATCTGCGCGGATTGTCACGAGCATGCCGGATTCGGTGCGCGCCGCGATACCGAGAACCGGGATACCGGTGTCACCGGCGAGGTCGGCGGTGGCCTTGGCCCACCGCCGGTCGAGGCTGTTGACGTGCGCTCCGCCGACCCGGTGGTGAAGAAGTCCGATGGCCGGTGACAGGCCTTCCCTGCGATAGTGCTCAGCGACCTTGAGGAAGACATCGAGTAGGGCACGGCAGTCTCGTGGCGTGGGATTCGACGGGGCATCGGCGATGACGCTGACCGAGAGACCCATGCCCGAGCCGAGGTCGATGAGAACGGCGACGGAGCCAGCACGGCGGTCGTACGCAGGGATGTGGTCGGCGACGAATCGCAGTGGGTCGGCGTTCGAGGCGGCGAGCAATTCGGCGTCTGTGAGGCCAGCCCAGCGACCGATGTACTCGGCGTGGTTGCCGTACGGGGCGGGCTCGTTGTCGCCGGGACATAGTGGTTTCGGAGGATTCGATTCGATTGACATGACCGGAGTGTCAGGGAGGCGCCCTGTGGACGGCACCTTGCTATCCACAGGGTGCCTGGGGTAGTGGCGATGACTGATCAATGATGGGTCCTCAGTCGTCCACACTGGCCGATAACCCGTGAGTGAAGGCGGCTTCGGGTCCGGCGTCGTGCCACGCTCTACCTGCGAGCCCGCGTCCCCGCCGCGATCGGTGAGCCTCGCGCCGACCCGCAATGAAGCCGAGTGATCGAGAACCCGTAGTGAAACCGAGTCATCGAGAGAAAGCAATCGAGAGAAAGCAATCGAGAAGGATGGGGACGAACATGAGCAGGAACGCAACGAGGGTGACTTCGCTGGTGGGGGCCGTTGTGCTGATGACGGCGCTCGCGGCACCGGCCCTCGCAGGCCCGGGCGGTGGCGGCAGCGGCAAGGGCCAGCAGAGTACTTCAAGCCATCGCGGCCCGGGGGTGCCGGAGGCAGGGGCCACGGAGGCCGGGGCCGAGGGATCGGGTGGCCATGGCATCGGTATCGGCCGGCTCAGCGGCCTGGACTTGACGCCGCAGCAGATCACGGCGGTTCACCGGGCGCTTGTCGAGGCGCGGGCGACGATGCAGATGAGTGGCCGAGCTGTAGCCATCGCTGCACTTCTCAAGGCGCAGACGATCAACGAGACGCAGGCAAAGGCGCTTGCGGGAGCTGTCGGGCGGTCTGCGATCCGGGGGCTCATCGCATTGGGGACCATCACGAGGGCGCAGGCGCGGGCGCTGAAGGCGGCGATGGCGCCGATCGGGGCGCCGGATCGCACTGCGGCGAACCTCGCGGCGCTGAATGCCCTCGTTGGCGCCGCAGTCATCGATGCTGACGACGTCACGAACATCATGGCGCGCCTGTCCTCTAATGAGGCCTCTAGCCAGGGGATTTCGCAGGGCCAGGGAAAGCCGCAGAGCCCGGAATCTGAGGAATCGGGCCATGGTCATGGGCAGGGATCGGCGCACTCGAACTCCGGTGGCCATGACCAGGACACCCTCGGTGTCATAGGCGCGGACGACGACTCCGAGGACGGCACAGACGACTAGGCGATCGCCTCGCGCAGAGGGCAAGAGCCGCTGACCCCTGCGCTCGAAATGCAACGCTCGACATGCAATATCGGGGGTCAGCGCTTTCACTTCGCAAGCGAAGAAGGGTCGACAGAACATCGGGGGAGGACAGAACATGCGAACGAGACGACGGGCAGGTTCAAGGGCTGCCGATTACCTGCTGCCTGACCGAGGGACGACTGCAGTTGAGTACGCATTGATCGTCGCGGGCGTGGCCTTGACTGCCGTATTGGGCATTCAAGCGCTCGGCGGAGCGGTCGGTTCGACATTCGAAAGTCAGGCGGGTGCACTTGCGGGCCAGTCGATGTCACCCACGCCGACTCCCACGGCGACTCCTACGCCGACTCCGACGCCCACTCCCACGCCGACTCCTACGCCCACTCCGACGCCGACTCCGACGCCGACTCCGACGCCCACTCCCACGGCGACTCCCACGCCCACTCCTACTCCGACGCAGACGACCGGATCCGTAGCAAAGAAGGAATCCACCTCCATCAACGTGCTGTCCGGGGTCTCCGGCGCCAGTCTCTCCGGCGTCACGATCACCTCGGAGCCGAGCGGAGCGAGTTCCATCACATGGAATGCGGACGGCACGATCAAATACACGGCGCCGAACAAGGAGGGCACGACGGTCATCACCTACACGTATGTCCTGAAGGGAGTCACGAGGACGGGACAGCTCACGCTCACCGTCAGATGATTGTGTTGACTGTGATGCAACCCCATCCTCAGTAGGATAACCTTTGGCGCGAAGCGCAAGAGCACCTATCAGGGATGCTCGCGCGAACATGTCTCGCGCCACGGGGGTGTTTGGGAATGCTGAGAAACTACGATGGCGCGCAGGCTCGCATGGAGGACCTGCCACGTCGGCGGCGGACGGCTCGGGCGATAGCGAACGATGAGGCCATCAGGGCAGCCGCCATTGCGGTGATCGTCGATTCCGGCTGGGATGCTATGACCTTCTCGGAGGTGGCCAAGCGCGCGAACCTCACGGTGGGGGCCGTGTATGGCCGCGCGGAGAGCAAGGCTGAGCTGGGTGCCGACCTTTGGACCTCATCGCTCTACCCGGCACTGTCGGCCGGGCTCGCGGGGCTGGGCGAGACCATTGCCTCGGGTTCGGTTCCGGAGGTGGCGCAGGTCCTGAAGTCGTGGTCCGAGCCCAGCGATGCGCTGCAGGCCGCGACGGCCTTGGCGATCGCCGCGATCTTCGACGAAGATCTCCATGAGGTCATCGGGCCAGACATGGCAGCCCTTCTGAACGCGCACTGTGGCCTGATTGACGGCCGATCAGGGCCCTCCGCTGCAGCCAGTGCGCTATCCATCGGCGGTGCATTCGGGCGAGTGCTCGCGGCCCGGGACGGCGCGAGACCCCCGGTCTCGGGCAAGCAGGCCGCCCAGCGCGAGATAGACATGTCGCTCGCAAGAGGCCGGGCTCAGGCACTGCCCCGGCTGCCAGTGATCACCTTCCAGCGCACGCCCACCACGAGTGATCCGCATCTGGACCTCCTGCAGATTGCGGCCCTTGATGTCATCGGCCGGGTGGGCTACCGGCGTGCCACGGTGGCGCGCATCTGTCGATTGGCGCAGGTGAGCAGCGGATCGATGTTCGCCAGGTTCGAGTCCAAGGCCGACCTCGTGACGAGTGCTGCGTCGGTGATGCTCGTCTCTCATGCGGAGCAGACCCGTGCACTGAAAGCCGTTTCGTCCAGCAGCGGTCCGGCGATCTCCAACGCGATGCTCCTTCGCGCGTTCCTTGACCCGGCGGCCCAGGGCCAGCGGGGCCTGAGGCTCGAACTGGCGCGGGTCTCGCAGCATGAGCCCGACCTTCAGGGAATCGACGTGCTCGGTTCCGCGGCGCAGCACCCGCTCCTGGGCCTTGGGCTGGTGGGCTCCTATGCCGGCGAGGTTGCCCGGCTCCCGTTCGTCGTCCCGCTGGCGGCTGCGCGCCCATGAGTGGACCTCGCGCGAGCTATCCTCGCGCGAGTTTCATGATCCCGGTGTAGTCGGCTGCGTTGATGGATGCGTCAATGAGGAATGGCCGGTCGGCAGACTGGTCGAGGGCTGTGCGCAGCTCATCGCAGTCGCGAGCAGTGGCCGAGTCGATTCCGATGGCCGTGGCGACGCCGGCGAAGGAGATCGGTGAGTAGCCGACTGCGGCGGCACCGCCCTGCGCCTCGCCCTGCTTGAGCTTGATGAGCGTGAGTGATGCGTCGTTGAAGACGATGACCGTGACATCAAGCTGTCGGCGGCTCAGCAACTCGAGCTCGGCGAGGACCATGCCCAGACCGCCGTCGCCGACGAAGCAGATGACCTTGCGATCGGGGAAGGCGGTAGCCGCGGCAATCGCGGCTGGCAGGGAGAATCCCATGGTGGCGAGGCCGTTCGAGATGAGCACGGAGTTCGCGGCCGTACTGCGCCACAGCGGCATTGCTACGAGCATGTGGGCACCGGCATCGACGGTGACGAGGGCCGCGGGGAATCGCTCATGGGTGATCGAGACGACGTCCTGAGGGCGAAGTGATGACGTGCCGGGAAGGTCGATGAGGCCGGCTGCGAGATCCGGGCGGGCATGGCCGTCTGGCCAGGTGCCGGTGAATGACGGGAGGACCTCACCAAGGAGGGAGTCGTAGTCGCCGATGATGAGGGTGGGGCTGCCGAAGTAGGCGGTCTCGATCGGGTGGCTGTGAAGGAGGATGACCTCGGCGTCGTGGGGCCACGGACCTGGCATCGGCTCGACTGAGTCGAGTCCGATCCCGATGATCACGTCGGCCGAAGCGAGCAGGGGCATCTCTGCCAAGACGCCGGTGAAGAACCCGGCGTGGTTGGGGGAGGAGTCGGGGATGATCCCCTTGGCCTCGTAGGTGACAAGGACGGGGACGCCTGTGGCCTCGACCGCAGCGCGGATCGTGGCGGCGGACGCGACCGCGTCGAGTCCGATGATGATGACGGGGCGTCGCGCAGCGGCGATCAGGCTGCGGGCTCGGTGTCGCTCACCTAGGTCGGTGGGACTGACCAACGGGGGATCCGGCGGCATGTCGCCGGGCTGCGTCGGGTCGAAGGCGAGGTGGACCGCTCCCTGCGGAGCGGATCGAGCCAGGGCGATCGCCGCGGCGACCGTTGCGCCCGGGTCCCGATGACCGAGGACCCCGCTCCATTTCGTCACCGGAGCCGCGGCAGCGACCTGGTCGAGGCGTTGGTGCGCGGTCCGCGCGGTCTGGGCCTCGGGCACGGTGTCGGAGATGAGCACGAGCGGTGAGCGATCGAGGGTCGCCTGCGCGAGCCCGTTGATCGCGCTCGTGAGCCCAGGGCCTCTCGTGACGATCGCGATGCCGACCGTGCCGGTGACCCGGCCGTGGGTACTCGCCATGATGCAGGCTGCGGTCTCGCCGTGGGCGAGAACAAAGTCAATGCCGAGGTCGTGCGCCGCCCCGATCATCTCGAGATTCGGGCCGCCGCCCGGCACCCCGAAGATGGTCGTGACGCCGTCGGTGTGCAGCGCCCGGGCCATCGCCCGAGCAAGTTCCCTCGCCATGTCAGTCCAGCAGTTCAACCGTGATGAAGAGCATGTCGCTGTCGCCGTAGTTCTCGAAGTCGTGAAGCCACGGGTCCTGCGCCGAGTGCTCGGAGTAGTTGGTATCGCCAGCGCTGTACTCCCGGGTGATCATCGATCCGTCTTGGCTGCGCTGCCGGCCGATGCCTCCCTCGACCACGGTCCAGAAGTAGCGTCGAGTATGCGCGTGGAAGGGTCCTCGCTCGCCGGGCTTGAGTCGAACCTCCCAGACTCGGATCGATGGGTTTTCGAACCAGAGCTTGGTTCCGACATCGAGGTTGTCGGGCGCGGCCTTCAACTCCTCGGTGTAGTCGTCCGGGTTGAAGGTCTCCTCTGCGATCACTCGAGCGGTCATGCCGTCCTCCTCCTTGGCTGTCGGTTCACTGGTTTGCGTTCACGATTCGGGTGTTCATGCGGGAGCCGCCGGCTCGAGAAAGATCGGGGCATGCTCCCCGAGGAGGGGCGCGCGGGTGAAGTGGTCCGTCGGGGTCGCGCTGAACTTGATGGGGGCGCCGACGATGTCGATCATCCGGCCGGAGGGGTGCGGCACCTCGACGATCATCCGACGCGCGCTCGTATTCGGGTCGGCGGCAATATCCGCCGCGCTGTTGACGGGCCCGCATGGCACTAGGCCGGTGAGCGCGCTCACGACCCCGTCGGTCGTGAGCGTCGTCGACCACGCTTCGACTTCGGCATAGACGAGCGAGGCATGCTCGACCCTCGCCTCGTTCGTGGCGAAGCGGGCATCGGTGCCGAGTTCGGGACGGCCCATCACGGTGACGAGGGCAATCCAATGGTTATCGGTGGGGGAGGCGACCGCGACGAATCCGTCGGAGGTGCGCAGCAGGCCGTATGGACATAGCAGCGGATGGGTGTTGCCCTGCGGCTCGGGGGCAAGGCCGGTGATGGAGTGCTGGTAGACGATTCGCTCGGTGAGGGCCAGGACTGAGTCGATCATCGCGACGTCGACGAGTTGTCCCTCGCCAGTCATCGTGACGTGATGGACGGCTGCGAGGATGCCGCATGCCGACAGGACTGCCGGGAAGATGTCGCCGATCCCGGGGCCGACCTTCATCGGATGGCTGGAGTCGGCCCCCGTGATGCTCATGAGACCGGCCATTGCCTGCGCGATGATGTCGAACGCCGGCCAGTCTGCGTATGGACTCTCGCCCGTCCGGGGGTCGCCGAACCCGCGGATGCTCGCGTAGACGAGTCGAGGGTTGCGCTCGTGCAGGGTTTCGTATGACAGGCCGAACCGATCCATGACCCCGACCCTGAAGTTCTCGACGAGGATGTCGGCCTCATCGACGAGGGCGAGGAAGGCTTCCACGTCCGGCGGGGAGTTCAGGTCCAGGCACGCACTGCGCTTGTTGCGGTTGACGCTCGCGAAGTAGCCGCCGTAGGTGGTATTCGACGCGGATGACGGTGCGGGGCCGGACGCGCCAGGCCGACCCGGAGTTGCCGCATCGGGGAAGGGCCCCCAGCGCCGAGCGACGTCGCCCTTCGGGGGCTCGATCTTCAGGACGTCAGCGCCCATGTCGGCAAGGAGCATCGTGCAGAACGGGCCGGACAGCACCTGAGTGAGGTCGAGAACGCGGAGTCCGCTCAGCGGTCCTGGCACTGATGCACCCCTTAAGTCTCGACACTTCTGTGAGCCATTGCGGACCATACCGTGTCCTCATGAGAAGACGAATGACGAACATCACTTGACCACTGAATACCCGGGCACTATCTTCCAGAAAGTGTCAGCACTCGCTGATGCTGGCAGGTGCCTATCGCTAATGGGAGTGGTCGATGGCTATCAAGGTTGCGAAGTTCAAGGACGTCGCGTCAGGAACGCAGAACGGTCAGTTCACGGTCGGCGATCGCGATGCGGTCACGAGCCTTGATGACCTCGACCCCATCTACAAGCGCCTGCTCGACGAGCCGGTCACGGCCGTGGTCGCTGTCATGGGGAGCACCGGCCGGCCGAATCTCACGCCGGTCTGGTTCGACTACGTCGGCGACACCGTGCTCCTCAACCTGTCGACCGAGCGCAAGAAGGTCGGGTGGCTGCGGGCGAATCCGCAGGTGAGCTTCCTGCTCATCAATCCCGTCAATGCCTACCACTGGGTGAGCATCAAGGCGACCGCCGTCCGCGAGATCAGCGAGGACGACCCGGTCGAGGGCCCGCGCGTGACCGCCCAGCTCGACCACATCTGGACGAAGTACACCGGCATGGAGCCGCCCTACGGCCTTCGCGATCCGGGGTTCGATGAGCGCCGGGTCCTCTTCGAGCTCAAGGTGGATTCGATCGCTACCTTCGGCCAGCCGTAGGCACACCGTCCCCTTGGTCAGTTCGTCACGGGTTCTGCTGAGCACCATCAGACAGGCGCCCCTTCGTTTCCATGGAAGGAACATCCGTGGGCTCCATGCCTCGGGTCGCTGTTATCGGCGGATCACTGGGCGGCCTCACCGCAGCCCTCCTCCTCAGGGATCTCGGCTGCGAGGTTTCGGTCTACGAGCGTTCCCACCATGAGCTCGAGGCTCGGGGAGCGGGCATTGCCGTACTCGAGGCGACGTGGCGCTACCCGGTGCAGCGGCTCGGGGTCCCGGCCGACGAGTTCTCGTCGAAGACACGCTACGTCCGGTTTCTCGAGAGTGATGGATCGATCACGCACGAGGAGGCTCGGGCCTACCACCTGTCATCGTGGAATGCTGTCTACCGGGTGCTGATGCACGGCTTCGGACGCGAGCACTATCACCTGTCCTCGGAGATGACGACGTTCGTCGACGACGGGGAGCACGTCACGGTGAACTTCGCCGACGGGCGCACCGAGGTCGTCGACCTGCTCGTGTGTGCCGACGGCATAACGTCGGAGGCGCGGCAGACGCTGCTGCCTGAGGTCACGAGCGACTATGCCGGCTACGTCGCCTGGCGCGGGGTCATCCCCGAGTCGGAGCTCTCGGCCGCGACCTTCGATGCACTCCATGAGTCCTTGACGTATCAGGTGATGGAGAACAGCCACATCCTTGTCTACCCGATCCCAGGGCTGGGCGGCGAGGTCGAGCCGGGTCAAAGGCTCATGAACATCGTCTGGTATCGCAATGTTGCACCGGATGACCTCGAGGGGTTCCTCACTGACGTCAATGGAGAGGTGCGCACGGTCTCGGTGCCGCCGGGCCTGGTGAACGACCGTGACATCGAGCAGATGCGGTTCGTCGCCAGATCGCTTCTCGCGCCTGCGCTCGCCGAGGTGGTGACCGGCATCGAGGAGCCCTTCCTCCAAGTCGTCTACGACATCGAGGTTCCGCGCATGGCATTCGGGCGGGTCTGCCTCATCGGTGACGCTGCCTTTGCCTGCCGGCCCCATGCTGCCGCCGGGACAGCGAAGGCCGCGGAGGATGGCTGGATCCTCGCCGAGGAGATCCGGGCTGCGGACGGCGACGTCGTGGCAGCCCTCGCGGCATGGGAGGTTCGACAATTGGCGCTTGGGCAGAGCCTGCTCGCCCGGACGAGGGACATTGGTTCCCGCTCGCAGTTCGAGGGGACCTTCAAGGCGGGTGATCCGGAACTCGTCTTCGGCCTCTACGGCCCGGGGAACTGATCGTGACAGCCCGCAGCCTGGAATCAAGCCTCGATGGCGACGACGAGGCCATCGAGATCGAGACCTCCCTTCGGGGTTCCCCGGAGGCCATCTACGAGCACATGCGCGCACGCATTCTCTCGGGGACCCTGCCCGCCGGGTCAGAGATCACCCAGGTGCAGGCGGCTCGTGCCTACGGCGTGAGCCGGGGGCCGGTCCGCGAGGCCTTCCGGCTACTCCAGCACGAGGGCCTTATCGAGGCCGAGGTGAACTTCCGCGCTCGGGTGACGAGCCTGTCGACCGACGAGGCCGAGCACCTGTATGCGATGCGGATCGTCAATGAGTGCATGGCCCTCGCGGTGAGCATCCCCCTGCTTACCTCGGTGCAGCTCGATGAGCTCGACGCCCTCGTGAGCAGCCTCGGCCCGGACGCAGGGCTCGGGTTCGCAGAATGGGAGGCCTGCCACGAGCGCTTCCACGCCCTGCTCTTCGCCCATGCCGGTGAGCGCACCCGAAGCATGCTCGAGCGTTGGGCCGACTGCACCGAGCGCTATCGGAGGGTATACGTCGCCCAGGGGAATAGTGGCTGGACGATGGGTGCAGCGGAGCATGCCGACCTGGCGCGTGCCTGCCGTGCAGCCGACGTGGATGGCGCGACCGCACTCCTCGCGCAGCATCTTGCGCGCGCCGGCCTCACCCTGGTGGCGATCATGAACCCGAGCCACCAGCCGATGCTCCTGCAGTCGGCGCTCAGGCAGGTCACTTGTTCGGGGCCGTCATAGGAGCATCGTCGCCGAGAAGTCGGTCGCGCGACCGGATTCGTCGAACCTGAAGTAGCTCACTCCATCGCTGCCAACGGGCAGGCGATCTGCACTGTCAGTGCCGAGGACGACGTGGATCTTCTGGGTGCTCCACTTGGTGATGTCCAGGAGCAGCTCGGCGAGCTCGGGGTCGGTGAAATGCCCGTGGGCCTGCGCGACGAGGTCGTCGGTGATGCCGGAGGGCAGCCAGATAAAGGCATCGACGATGCGCAGCGCAACCTTGTGACGCTCGTCGAGATCGCTCTGCTCGTAGTGGTCGACCTTCGCCGCCATGTCGGCGTCTAGCCCGAGGTCGGCTGCGTCGGCGAGCCGTAGCGTCTGGCAGATCCGGCAGTCGTGCTGCCGGGCGCAGCGCAGCCGGATGAGCTCGGTAGTGACGGGGTCCAGGGCAGTCGACCGGACCACGGCATCCTGGTAGGCGGCCATGAGCCTGGCCAATTGCCCATCGCGGCCGAGCGGGCGGCCGTCCGGCCCGCACTCGACCCGGACCGAGCGCTCGGTCATCGAGGTGTCCCGAGGAGTCGCGTCGAGGCGATCTCGAGCCGGACACTCGCCTCCGTCAGGTAGGCGGCCGTGACGAAATCGGACAATCCGCCCGAAGCGAAGTGGCGGCCGGCTGCGGCGACCTGCGCGTCGGTCGTTGCTGACACGTCGATGAGCATCTGGTCGACGAGCGCGATGCAGTCGGCATCCATCGCGGACAGGGGGGCACGATCGCGGCTCGGCGGAGCGTTGGCGAGGGTGGCGCTGATTCGATCACGAACCATCGACATCAGTTCGGGGCCGACGAGGTCGGCGGCCCTGGCTCGCGCCTCCTCGAGGGCTGCAGCCGCATCGGGCTGCAGCGCATCGAGGGTCACGCGATCAGGGTAGCGGTGGAATGCTCGTCAGGACTTGAGCTTCCACTGCTGCCGCGTTGCCGCACTTGCGTTGCAGGTTTCCCACGTGAGGCCGCGCTTGAGGTGAACGGGGCTGCCGCCACCACCTTGGATGGTGCTCGTCCCAGCGGTGAGGCATAGCGAACTGTCTCCGCGCGGCTTGATCTGACCGTTCTTGGCCATGGTGATTGCCTTGAGGCCGGAGGCGCCGCATGAGGTGAGCGTGACGTTGCTGCCGGCGCTTACGCCCGTACCGACGACGCAGACGCTGAACGATGGGAATCGAAGGGAGCCCTTGGCGACACCGCTCGTCGTTACCCCTTGGTCGACGGCGATGCTGCCCTCGTAGTCGTAGCAGGTGTGGGTCTGGAGCGGGCTCGAGGGCTGAGCACTCTGCTTTGAACCGGTCATGTCGACGCAGTAGCCGCGCGGCTCATCGAGGATGGTGACGAGCGCGATCTCGGACGTGCCCGCCGCTGACGCAGTCGGTGCCATGCCGATCGCCATGCCGATGGCGATGGCCATCGCAGCTGGCACGGCAGCCGCGCAGAAGATTCGAGTGCGGAGGGATGCCTTTGTGGGCACGGTCATTGTGGCTCCTTGGTTTTGACATGGATGTCATGTGGACGTCGCTACTGGCTGCGGCAGTGCGCCGCCTGCGTATTCAACTGGTTCCCCCGAGGTTGCGCTACCGTGAAAACACGGTGTTCTTTTGTGACCTAGGGCACAATGGGACTCTCAAGTTGAGGGTCGGAGGCGGTACGGTGCTCAGGACATCAATCATTCGCACCGTCGTGGCCTTGATGGCCGTGTCCATTGCCCTCGGGGCGGTTCCATCTCCCGCGAACGCCGTGAACGACCCGTACGGCGTGTTCGTGGACTCCAGGACGGGGGAGCGCTGGGTGACCATGTCGCCGTCTGAATACCGTGCCAACCCGATCACGCTCGACATGCAGGCCCGGATGGAGGCGCTGTCGGACGGTGACTTCAAGGCAGGCGCCGACTGGGTGTTCGATGGCACCCCTGATCCGAAGTGGGATGTCTTTCAGATTGGTGACGTCACGCGATTCCGAAGCGTCGAGTCAAAGCGCACAATGATTGAATACGTGACCGATGAAAAGGTCTGCACCCGAAAGGTATCGAAGGCCTCGAACGACTCCCTGAAGGTTGATCGAACGGCCCGGTGGACCTGCAATCCGTCGACTGCAAGTACCCCCGACAGCCGCGAGTTCGTCCAGTCCTTTCTGCCACTTTCGGTCGGATCTTCAGCCAAGGACGACAAGGATCGGGTCCTCATGAAGGAGGGCGCGAGTGTGCCGGCGCCAGGGACTTCGAATGCGACCCTGATCATCCTCATCAGGGAGATCAGCCTGCTTCGGAACTACGGTCTCTTTGCCGGCCCGACGGAATACCACGAATTTTCGACGACCGCCACGAACATGGAAACGGTCGAGCAGGCCTTCAATGGACACGCGTGGCTCATGGGCGACTTCGTGCTCTCGACCACGAGCCTTCCTCGCCTGCCCAGGATTCCTTAGAGCCCCGTAGGCCGAAGGGCCTTCAGAGTCCAGCGGGTTCGAAGGCGTCCGGTGACCGTGCCCTCAGCGTCGGTGATGTCGGCGACGACCTCGAACTCGGGCCGGCCCCCTGCGTCGAACATCGCGCGGGCGGCGTCGGCGTCGCCGGTCATTGATGCGGTTGCGGTGAGGTCGCCCTTGGCGATGGAGAGGAACTCCATCCCCGCCGTCATCGGCAGGAGCACGGCCCGGTCGAGCATGTCGCCGAAGGCGGCGACTGCCGCGGCGCCAGTCGCCGACTCGGCGACGAGGAACATCGCTGCGGCGTGCGGGCCACCGACGTGGTTGCGGTACTCGGGTTGGTCGCGCAGGACGACCACTGCGCTTGCGGGCGTGATGTCATCGGCATACTCCAGGCCGAGGGTCGAGACCATCGGGATGAGATTGTGCATGAGCGGGCCGATTGATGCTCCGGGGATTCCTGACATGCCCTCAAGGCTACCGTCCGACCCGGTGGAGCTGAGTGGGATCAGCTGCGGATCCGCTCATTGGCAGGGTCGTACATGGGGCTGAGGCTGGCGGTCGCCGGGTACCTCGTGCCGGCGACATCGACCTCCCATGCGCCCTCCGCGAGGTAGCCGGGGGTGACGGGCTCATCGGCCTCGATCATGGCAAGGCCGACGGCCCCGCCGAGGGTGTGGCCGTAGCTCGCGGCGCGCACGTAGCCGACGGCCCGGCCGTTGCGATACACGACCTCGCCGTGAAACATCAACGGTGAGGCGTCGAGCAGGAGAACTTGCACAAGACGGCGCCTGAGCGGCCCGGCGGCCTTCTTGGCGGCCACGGTGTCGCGGCCGATGAACCCTTGATCCTTGTCGAGTGCGACGGCAAAGCCGAGGCCCGCCTCGAGCACGCAGTCGGTGTTGTCGATGTCGTGGCCGTAGTCGCGATAGGCCTTCTCCATCCGCAGGCTCGCGAGCGCCTTCAGGCCGACATGACGCACGCCGAGGGGTTCGCCGGCATCGAGGAGGCGCCGGTACACGTGCATGGCCTGCTCCGTCGAGGGGTAGAGCTCGTAGCCGAGCTCGCCGAGGTAGGTGATTCGAACGCACAGGACACGGGCGAAACCGAGATCGATCATTCGCGCGGTTCGAAACGGGAACGCGTCGTTTGAGAGGTCGACGGTCGTCAGGCTTTGGAGGAGCTGACGGGAGAGGGGCCCTTGAACGTTGATCTGGGCGTAGGCGGCGGTGACATCGGTGACGAATGCATGCGAGTCGCCGATGTGACGACGCAGCCAGCCAAGGGCGTGCTGGCGCGCATTGTCGGATGCCACCACCATGAAGGTCTCGTCATCGAGTTTCGTCACGGTGAGATCGGCCTCGATGAGCCCGGCCACATTGAGCCACTGGGTGTAGGTGATCACTCCGGACGCGCCATCGACCCGATTCGCCGAGACCCTGTCGAGCACAGCCCCGGCGTCGCGGCCCTGCACGAGGAACTTCGACATGAAGGACATGTCCATGAGACCGACGCCCTCGCGTACCGCTCGGTGCTCCTCGGCCCAGTAGTCGAACCAGTGCTCCCGTCCCCACGAAAGGGTTGCGTCACGCGGCTCGATGCCCGCCGGGGTGAACCAGTCGGCACCCTCCCAGCCGCTGACCTCGCGGAAGAACGCCTGATGTTCCACGAGCCCGGCGTGAATGGGGGATAGGCCCACCCCGCGGGCGGTGAGCATCGACTTATTCGGGAAATGCGAGGCGTAAACCATGCCCAGCGACTCGACGGTTCGCGCAGTTCGGTAGTCGGGGGTGGACTGGCCGGGTTGGAGTCGATCGATGGTGAAGCCGGTGACGTCGACATCGGGCTGGCCGCTGACGATCCAGTGCGCGAGCACCCGGCCGAGACCCCCGCCGGTGAGGATGCCGATGGAGTTCAGGCCCGCTGCCACGAAATAGTTCGCCACCTCGGGCGACTCCCCGACGATCGGCTGGAGGTCCGGGGTGAAGGACTCCGGGCCGCAGAAGAACTTCCGGACCCCGACGTCATGGGAGACCGGCACCCGGTCCATGGCCCGCTCGAGGTACGGCGCCATCCGCTCCCAGTCCGGCGGGATCTCGCCGAAGGAGAACGTCTCGGGGATCCGGTCGACATGCCAGGGCGCGCAGACTGACTCGAATAGACCGATCATGAGGCCGTCGCCCTCGGGGCGGTAGTAGCCGTAGGAGGACGGATCCTCGAACACGGGCAGGCCGGTGTCGAGACCGGGGATGGTGTCGGTGATGAGGTAATAGTGCTCGGCCGCCTGCAGCGGGATGCTCACCCCGGACCTCTCGCCAAGCTGCCTAGCCCACATGCCCGCGCAGTTCACGACGAACTCGCATTCGATATCGCCCTGGTCGGTGGTGACGGCCGCGACGCGTCCGCGCTTCACGACTACCCCGGTTGCGGGCACCCCCTCGATGATCTGGACCCCCTGCATGCGGGCGCCCTTCGCCATCGACATCGTGACGTCGACAGGATTCACTCGTCCGTCGCCGGGGACATAGAACCCGGCCTTGAGATCGTCGGTCCGGGCGAGGGGGAAGAGTTCGGCGATCTCCTTCGGCGTGATCTCATGGACGTCGACGCCA
>WLOY01000080.1 GCA_009699015.1 Actinomycetota bacterium
ACGTGGAGCGGTCATCGTCATCGGTCGTGGCGGACTGGGAACGGGCCGGGACCGGAGCGGTCATCGACATCGATGCCGCGATGATGCACGCGACCCTCGAGGTCGTCGGGCATGCGCTCTTCGGAAGCGATCTGTCGCATGATGCGGCCGCGCTGGCCGATGCAACGCTCGATGCGCTCGACGTCGTCATCGCGAGGGCGCGCGTCCCGATCGCGCCGCCCGGATGGATCCCGACCCCCGCGAACCGGCGGTTGGCTGCAGCCAACCGCGTGCTCGACGGCGCCGTCCAGCGCATGCTCGCCGAGCGGGTGCGTGCGCGGGTCCGAACCCACGACATGCTCGACATGCTCATGGCGGTCCGGGATCAGGACGGCGTGGGCCTTTCGGACGAGGAGATTCGAAACCAGATGGTGACGTTCATCGTCGCCGGGCATGAGACGGTGGCGAGCGCGCTCACCTGGGCCTGGGCCCTGCTCGCAGCCCATCCGCATGAGCAGGCGGCGCTGCATGCGGAGCTGTCGGAGATCGTCCGTGATTCGCCGCTGACGATCGCCGACTATCCACTTCTGGTGCGCACGCGGGCGGTCTTCGACGAGGCACTGAGGCTCTACCCGCCGGCGTGGCTCATCACCCGCAAGGCCATCGAGGGAGGGGAGCTCGGCGGCCGCGAGGTCCCGGCCGGCTCGCTCGTCATCATGAGCCCGTGGCTCCTCCACCGCCATCCGTCACTTTGGCGCGCTCCGGAGGAGTTCCGCCCGTCACGCTTCATCGACGATGAGATCGACCGCAGTTCGTTCCTCCCGTTCGGTGCCGGCCCGCGCATGTGCATCGGGCGCGACTTCGCCTACGTCGAAGGCGTGCTCCTGCTCGCGCGGCTCGCCTCGCGTTTCGAGGTCGGCTACCCAGGCGGCGCGGGAGTGCCCGCCACCGACCCGCTCGTGACCATCAGGCCGGCCGGCGGACTCAGGCTTCGGATCACCCTCCGCGCGTGATGTAGTCCAGGAGGGCGGCGCGCTCTCCCTCGAGCTCGCCGAGCCGCGACTTGACGACGTCGCCGATGCTCACGATGCCGATGAGGTCACCGGTGTCGCCAGTGATCGGGACATGCCGGATGCGTCGTTCCGTCATGAGGTGCATGAGCTCGTCGATGCTCGCGGTCGGCGGCGCGCAGTGCACCTGGGCAGTCATGATCGACGCGACGGGGGCGTCGAGCACCGCACCGCCGTGATTGAGGGCGCGGACGACGTCGCGCTCCGACACGATGCCAGCGATGGTCGATCCGTCTGGGGAGACGACAAGGGCGCCGACCGAGTGCTCGGCGAGCATCGCGACGAGCCCGGCGATGCTCGCCTCGGGGTGGATGGTGATGACGGTGCTTCCCTTGGTGCTGAGGATGGTCGTGAGCTGCACGGTGGGCCTCCCTAGCTGATTCGTCTCACCAGTGTGGACCTGTGCGGACCGATTGTCAGCCGCTAGCCTGCGCTCATCGTGCCTATCGGTCGCTTCGCAGCAGGTTCAGGACCGACTCGTGGAGGACTCCATTGGTCGTGACCGCGCAGCCGCCCTCGAGCGCCGGGCGTCCGTCGAATGCCGTGATGCGGCCGCCTGCCTCGGTGACGATCGGGATAATCGCTGCGATGTCCCATGCCCCGAGCTCGGGTTCGGCCGCGACATCGACCGCGCCCTCGGCGACCAGGATGTGCGACCAGAAGTCGCCGTAGGCGCGCTGCCGCCAGGTTGCATCGAGCAGGGACTTCAGTCCGGTCTTGGTGATGGCGCTCCAGCCGACGGCATCGGAGTAGGAAAGGGATGCATCGTCGAGTGACCGCACGAGGCTCACCTGCAGGCGCACGGGCTCGCGATCGAGCATCCGGCCCCACGCCCCGGTGCCGCTGGCCGCCCACCAGCGCCGCGCGAGCGCCGGGGCCGAGACAACGCCCACCACGACTGCCCCGTCGACGACGAGCGCGATGAGGGTTGCCCATACCGGGACCCCCCGCACGTAGTTCTTCGTGCCGTCGATCGGATCGACGATCCACCGGCGGGTGGCGGATCCGTCAGAGGTCCCGAACTCCTCGCCGAGCACGCTGTCGTCGGGCCGATGCTCGGCGAGCATCGCGCGAAGGGCGAGCTCTGTCGCCTTGTCGGCCTCGGTGACCGGCGTGAGGTCGGGCTTCGTCTCGACCTTGAGGTCGAGTGCGCCGAAGCGATCCATCGTGATGAGGTCGGCGGCGTCGGCCATCGCCAGCGCAAGCTCGAGATCAGGGCCAAGCCCAAGGGGGAAGGAAGCATCAGGCGCATGGGTCACGGGTGAAACCTATCCAGCGTTCCGGGCCGCGCCGAGGGCTGCCTAGGGTGATGCCATGCCCCTCGTGACCGAGTCGACCCTGTTCGACACTGTCTTCGGGCTGCCGCTCCACCCGCTTGCCGTGCACGCTGCCGTCGTCCTCGTCCCGCTTGCCGCGCTTGGAGCGGTCATCATGGCCGTATCGCCAAGGCTGGCCCGCCGCTACGGCGGCCTCATTGTCGTGGCCGGCGTGGCATCCTTCGTCGCGTCGTTTATAGCGAAGGAGGCCGGCGAGTCGCTCGCGAGCAGGCTCGGGGTGACGGCGCAGCACGCCCAGCTCGGTGATGTAGTCCCGATCTTCGCACTGCTCCTCGCACTCGGGCTCATCGGGTTCTGGCTCGTCGACCGCGGGATCCCCGGCAATCGGTCAAGGCCCTGGTGGCTGCGGGTCGCTGCCGTGGCCCTCATCGTGATCGCGGTCCTCGCGACGGTGTGGACGGTTCGAGCCGGTCACTCCGGTGCCGAATCGGTGTGGCAGGGCCTGGCCGGCAAGTAGGGCGGCCTCCCGGGAGCTCAGCGGTCAGTCGGACCATTCGGTGGTCGAGCTTCGGCCCGCGAGCAGCCGGCGCATCGACGCGAGCCGTTCCCTCACCCCGGGCTCCTGCCCATCGGCCCAGGTGGTCAGCGCGCAGTCGGGCTCATCGTGCGAGCAGGCACGCGGGCAGTGCTCGGTGCCGCCAGCGAGGTCAGGGAAGGCGGAGATGACCCGGCCGAGGTCGACGTGGGCAAGGCCGAATGAGCGGATCCCGGGGGTGTCGATGATCCAGCCGCCGCCGGGCAGCGGGATGGCGCGCACGTTCGTCGAGGTATGCCGGCCCTTGCCGGTGACGACATTTACCCGGCCGGTGCTGCGATCGGTCCCGGGGACGAGGTTGTTCACGAGGGTGGACTTGCCGACCCCCGAGTGCCCGACGACGACGGTCACCTCGTCGGCCAGTGCCTGCTGCAGTGCGAGGGGCGGCTGTCGATCGCTCACCTCGAACATCTCGAAATCGAGCGGTGCGTACATTCGTCGCAGCTCGTCAGGCGTGACGAGGTCGGTCTTCGTCACGATGAGAAGCGGACGGACGCCGGCGTCGTACGCGGCGACGAGCGCGCGGTCGATGAGCCCGAACGAGGGGGCCGGATTGGTGGTTGCGGTGACGATCGCCAGTTGCGTGGCGTTCGCGACGATGACGCGCTCGACCGGATCGGTGTCGTCGGCGGTGCGCCGCAGGGTCGATACCCGCTCATGCCGCCGCACGACCCGCGCCTGATTGTCGATGTCGCCCGAGAGATCGCCGACGAGGTCGACGTCATCGCCGACGACGATCCCCTTGCGTCCGAGCTCGCGAGCCTTCACCGCATAGATCACTCGCGGGCTGGAGCCAGGATCCGGCGATGGGATCGCGACGGTGAATCGGCCTCGGTCAACGGCGATGACGGTGCCTGCCAGGGCCTGCTCATGCGCGGGCCGGTCCTTGGAGCGAGGTCGCGAGCCACCACGGGTCGGCCGGACGCGGACATCGTCCTCGTCCATTCGATCGTGGCGACGGCTCATGAGGGATCGCGGGGAAGGAGGAGCGCATGCCAGCGATCGGCGAATCCGGGCAGGGTCTTCGCGGTCGTCTCGATGTTCTCGACGGCGATCCCGTGCACGCGCAGGCCGATGATCGCCGCGGCGGTCGCCATTCGATGGTCGTGATAGGTGGAGAACCTGCCGCCATGGAGCCGAGATGGCCGGATCCTCAGCCCGTCGGCGGTCTCGACGGCATCCCCGCCGAGGTGGTTGATCTCGTGCACGAGCGCCTTGAGCCGATCGGTCTCGTGGCCGCGCAGGTGGGCAATGCCGTGCAGGTGGCTCGGGCTCGTTGCGAGCGCGGCGAGTGCGGCGATCGACGGGGTGAGCTCGCCCACCTCGTGCAGGTCGGCGTCGATGCCGTGGATCTCGCCGTGCATCGTGGCGGTGAGCCCGTGGGAATCGTGGGTGACGACGGCGCCCATCTGCTGGAGGAGGTCGCGCAGCCAGTCGCCAGGCTGGGTCGTGGTCGTCGGCCAGTCGGCGACCGTGACGGAGCCCTTCGTCACGAGCGCGGCGGCGAGGAATGGCGCGGCGTTCGAGAGGTCGGGCTCGATCGTGCAGTCGTGGGCGAGCACCCGCTGAGGGGCGACATGCCAGGCATTCGGCTCGGGGATCGAGACCTCGACCCCGTGATCGGCGAGCATTGCGATCGTCATGTCGATGTGCGGCTGACTCGGGACCGATGCGCCAGTGTGACGGATCGTGAGGCCCTGTTCGAAGCGCCCGCCGGAGAGCAGGAGCGCCGAGACGAACTGGCTCGAACCGGAGGCGTCGATTGACACCTCGCCGCCGGCGACCTGGCCCGTGCCGCGGACGGTGAACGGGAGGGTGTCGCCCCCATCGACGGCCACGCCGAGTGCCCGCAGGGCGCCGGTTATGGTCGACATGGGCCTGGTCCGGGCGCCCTCGTCGCCGTCGAAGCGCACATCGGCGTCGACGAGCGCGGCGACGGCCGGCACGAATCGCATGACGGTTCCGGCGAGGCCGGCGTCGATGCCGACAGCGGGCCGCCTGCCGGCCCCCGCCGCGGGTGGGGCCGGTATGCAGGCGATGTCGATGTTGCCGACCGGGCTCGGGGTCGACACGGTGAATGCTGCGCCGAGGGCCTCGAGCGCCGTGATCATCAGCCGGGTGTCGCGTGCGTCGAGGGCCTCGTGGATGTGGCTCGGGCCGTCGGCAAGCGCGGCGAGGACAAGGGCGCGGTTCGTGGCGGACTTGGAGCCGGGGACGCGGACGTGGGCCCGGACCGGGCCGGTTGCGGTCGGCGCGGGCCAGAAATCGTGACTCGTCATCAGTGCCAGCGTAATCCCTGCGGGCAGGGTAAACGAATCCCAAGCCTCCGGCCCGCCATTCATTCAGCTGGCCCGCATTCCGGGCGAGATGCGCAGGAGGGGGAATAGCCTTCTGGGATGGCCGATGCGTCGAATGTGGGAGACCTGCTCCCCGAGGGCGGCCTGGCCGAGGTGCTGCAGCAGCGCCACGGCGGCCTCGGCTCGCCGATGCTCGTCGTCCGCCTCGCGATCGCGGTCACCGTCTCGTGGCTCATCGCCCTCGCGGTCTCGCAGAGCGCCCTTGGCATCTTCGCACCCATCACGACCCTCCTCGTCGTGCAGAGCTCTCCGTGGAGCACTCTGGGGCTGTCGCTCCAGCGGATTCTCGGCACCGGGATCGGCGTGCTCGCGGCCTCGCTGTGGGTCAACCTCGTCGGCCTCACCTGGTGGTCGTTCTTCATCGCCGTGCTCGCCGCGCTGCTCGTCGCCCGTCTCATCCCCTGGTCCGTCGCGGGGCAGATCCAGATCCCGATCGCCGTGGTCTTCGTCCTCGCGCTCGGTGCGGGGTCGATGGGCCAGGACTTGTGGCGTGTGCTTGATGTCGTCATCGGCGGCCTCATCGGCCTCCTCGCCGTCTACGTCTACCCGCCGCGTCCGCGCCCTGAGGCCTTCGAACGGGCCTTGGAGGCCTACCGCGATGCGATCGTCACGGTGCTTCGGCGCATCGGGGAGGAGAGCGGTGGTCATGCGTCGGTGCTTCCCCAGGGCGTGAACCACGAGTACGTCCCAGGTAGCCGGGCGCTGAGGCTGGTGGCGGAGGACGCCAGGCAGTCGCTCACGAAGCTCGCGGAGAGTGCCCGGTGGAATCCGCGCGGACGTTCGGTCCTGCCACGGCTGCAGTCCGACGCGCGGCGGTTGCGCCGGCTCGGCGGCATGACGGTGCAGATCCGCGGTGTCTCGGGCGCGGCCGATCTCCTCTTTGACCGTGCCGAGCCTTCGCGCCTGAATGCGGCAGAGTTCCGAAGGGTCGTCGCGTCGCTCGTCGATCTTGCCGGGGCAGCGCTCGGGGAGCAGGGCGGCCGGGTCGCGCCGCGTGCACCGGAGGTCGTGCAAGCGATGAGCGATGAGCTCGCCGCGGCCATCAGGGACTCGGCGGACTCCCTCGTGCAGGAGGGGAGGGGGCCGGGCGGGTCGCTGGAGTCGGTCTCGGCCCTCGGCCGACTTGATCACGTACGGCGGCAGCTGACGGTGTTCGCGCTCGCGGGTGAGAATGGCGGCGGCGACGGCGATGAGGACACCGACGACGACGTGTCGCCGGTCCGGGCTGGGGACGAGGAGTAGGCGTGTGCGGTCGATATGCAGCGGCGAAGGACCCCGCGGCCCTGGCAGAGGAGTTCGGGGTTGCCGCGCCCCCTGAGGAGATCCTCGGGCCCGACTACAACGTCGCGCCCACGAAGCGGGTGTACGTCGTGGTCGACAGGGATCGGGATAAGTCCCCTGAGCGGGCGCTCGTCGTGGCTAGGTGGGGCCTCATCCCCTCCTGGGCGAAGGATCCGTCGATCGGCTCGAGGCTGATCAATGCGCGGGCGGAGACGGTTGCCGAGAAGCCGGCCTTCCGGCGCGCCTTCGCCAAGCGGCGCTGCCTCGTCCCGGCCGACGGCTACTACGAGTGGTACGTGCCCGCCTCGCTGGGGGCAAAGGACGCGCCGGTCGGCAAGGCGGGCAAGTCGATCAAGCAGCCGTTCTTCATCCACCCGGCAGACGGGTCATCCCTCGCGATGGCCGGGCTCTATGAGTGGTGGCGCGATCCCAGCCGGGATGAGGCCGACCCGCTTGCCTGGCGGCTGACCTGCACCATCCTCACGACCGATGCGGCCGACGAGGTTGGGCGCATTCACGACCGAATGCCCATGACCATCGCCCGCGAGGACTGGGCTGCCTGGCTCGATCCGGCGACGGGGGCGCAGGCTTCAGAGCTCCTCCGGCCGGCAGGCGGGCCGGGCCTGGAGGCCTACCCGGTGTCGGTCGCGGTGAACAGCGTCCGGAACAACTCGCCGGAACTCATCATCCCGCTGGCAGCGGAGGACGTGATTCCCGGAGCAGGCCATTGACCGGGGAATGCCGGTCGAGGGCGTGGCGTTGGCGCGATTGTGGTGGACAACGTGCGATTGAGCCTTGCGTCCGGCGCCTCAACAGGCGTAGCGCCACTGGACTTCGATGGCGTGGCGGTACCGGGGCTAGGCTCTGACCTGATGACGAAGACTGAGACGGCGCAGGAGCGAGCCGAACGCTTCGAGCGAGACGCGATGCCATTCATGGACCAGTTGTACGGCGCGGCCATGAGGATGACGAAGAACCCGACGGATGCCGAGGATCTGGTCCAGGAGACCTACCTCAAGGCCTTCGGTGCCTTCACCTCGTTCACCGAGGGCACGAACCTGAAGGCCTGGCTGTTCCGGATCCTCACGAATACGTACATCAACATCTATCGCAAGAAGCAGCGCCAGCCCTACCAGACTCCCACCGACGAACTCACCGATGGCCAGCTCCACGAGGCCGAGTCCCACACCCCGCGTGGCCTGCGATCCGCCGAGACCGAGGCGCTCGATCGGCTGGCGGACAGTGATGTCGTCGAGGCCCTCGCGGCAATTCCCGAGGACTTCCGCCTCGCGGTGTACCTCGCCGATGTCGAGGGCTTCGCCTACAAGGAGATCGCCGAGATCATGGGCACCCCCGTCGGCACGGTCATGTCGCGGCTCCACCGCGGGCGCAAGCTCCTGCGCGAGAGCCTTACCGACTACGCCATCGAGCGCGGGTTTCTCGCGGCACCGCCGAACGATGCCGAGGCGATGACGAGTGGGTCAGATGATTCCGACGGGAGGGACCTCCGATGAGCTGCGGCAATCCCCACGCGACACCGTGCACCGAGGTGCTCTCGCTCCTGTACGTCTACATCGACGATGAGATCGACGAGGTGCACCGCATCGAGGTCATGACCCATCTAGGCGAGTGCCCGCCGTGCGTCGATCACTTCTCCGTCGAGCGACGGCTCAAGGCCCGGGTGCGAGATGCCTGCCTGGCCGAGCAGGTCCCCGAGCAGGTGCGTTCGAGGATCATCGCGCAGATCCAGCAGGTCTCGATCACCTACCGCTACGAGTAGTCCACGCCCCGCGTGGAAGAATGCGGGCTCATCGAGCATCGGAGTTCCAAATGGCCCAGACGATCCGCGCTGAGATGGTTGCCTCCGTCCATTCCGTCCTCATGGCCGAGGGCGATGCCGTGGTCATCGGCGACACGCTCGCCATCCTCGAGTCGATGAAGATGGAGATTCCCGTGCTCGCCGAGGAGGACGGCACCATCACCGAGATCAGCGTGGCGGTCGGCGACGTCGTACGCGAGGGCGACATCATCGCCATCATCATCTAGCCGGGGGTTTCGGACCGTTCGCCGCCGGCAGCGATGCCTGCGAGCCTAGGATCAGGATGTGGCGATCCTGACGAAGCTGGCGTCGGAGCGAACCGACCTCACCGAGGCTGACCGCAATCGCCTTCTCGCGGTGACGAGCGAATGGGCGCTCGTCGCTGACCTCGCGATGAGCGATCTCGTCCTGTGGCTGCAGACCTGGAACGAGGGCGGACTCGTTGCCGGGGCCCTTGTCCGGCCGACTACCGCGCCGACGAATGTCCCTGACGACATCGTCGCAACCTTTGCCCCTCGGGGGAGGTTCCC
This sequence comes from Actinomycetota bacterium, assembly GCA_009699015.1. Taxonomy (GTDB): domain Bacteria; phylum Actinomycetota; class Actinomycetes; order S36-B12; family S36-B12; genus WLND01. The sequence goes on from WLOY01000080.1 coordinate 8,909, forward strand.
CGATCTTGACGCGGCGATGGCATTCGGCCGCCACTACGGGAACGCGTACCCGATTCACTTCGAGGGCCGGGTCATCGGAGTGGTGGCGCGCCACTCATCCGCGCAGCCGAGGGTTGCGGGCCAGCTCGAGCAGATCTACGTCGGCACTGCCGACGACCTCCTCGCGATGCTCGTCGAGGGAGTGTTCCCGGCTGAGTCGATGATCGACGAGGCAACTGACTCCCCGCGCGTGGGCGATGGGCTGATCCGCGTCGACAGCGCGGGCCTGGTGTCCTATGCGAGCCCGAACGGAGTGAGCGCGCTGAGGCGACTGGGCGTCGTCACCGACATCGTGGGGACTGACATCCACGCGCTCATCGCCAGGCTGTCCCACCGCCCGGGCCAGATGGACGAGGCCCTGTCCCTCATCACGAGCCGCCGGGCGGCGGGCCGCACTGATCTCGATAACGGCGCTGCCACGGTGCTCGTCCACGGCATCCCCCTGCGCCGGGGGGGCGTGGATGTCGGCGGCCTGCTCCTCCTGCGCGACGTGACCGAGATCAGGCGTCGTGAGCGTGCGCTCATGTCGAAGGACGCGACCATTCGAGAGATCCACCATCGAGTGAAGAACAATCTCCAGACGGTGGCGGCCCTCCTGCGGCTTCAGGGCCGACGGGCGGTGAGCGACGAGACACGTGAGGCGCTTGCCGAGGCCCAACTGAGGGTCGCGGCCATCGCAGTCGTGCACGACGCCCTCTCGCAGCACACGAGCGACGTCGTGGAATTCGACGAGATCCTCGACCGAATCATCGGCCTCGTGCGCGATCTGGGCCCGGCCTACGCCGGTGGTGATCCGCCGCCACGCATCGTGCGTTCGGGGGGCAGCGTGGCGTTGCCGAGCGGCATTGCCACCCCGTTGGCGATGTGCGTCGCCGAGTTGCTCCACAATGCCGTCGAGCACGCCCATGCGACCGAGATCAACCTCATGGTCGAGCATGCAGCCGACCGGCTTAGCGTTACCCTCGCCGACAACGGGCTAGGCATCCCGCTCGACCTTGACGTCGCGAATGCCGGCCTGGGCCTGCAGATTGTGGAATCCCTCATGACGGGGGACCTGAGGGGCGATATGCAACTGCGGCGTGGCGATGCCGGCGGTACTCACGCGAGGCTGACCCTGCCGCTGTCGACAGCGTGAAGATGCGGGGCTAGGCGTTGCTGCGTGCCCTTAGCCGGGCATTGCGACGCTTCAGGGCCCGTCGCTCATCCTCGCTCAGACCACCCCAGACTCCGGCGTCTTGACCAGATTCCAGAGCCCAGCGCAGGCATTCATCAACCACGCTGCAGCGACGGCAGACAGCCTTCGCCTCTTCGATCTGAACCAGGGCGGGGCCGGTGTTGCCGATCGGAAAGAACAGCTCCGGATCCTCGTCACGGCAGGCCGCCTCATGGCGCCAGTCCATGCGTCTCAACTCCATCGGGGAACGCACCGCAGGTCTTGCGGTGCTCGTGATTGCTTTCACGAAGCCGATTCATCAAGTGCGCAAAGCCTGGGATCGCCACGCGTTGCACGGAGGAAGTGAATCGGCCCGGAAAGCAACGGACATGTATAGAGTCGCAGACGTTTGCCCCTGCCACAAGGGCAAACCGGAATTTACGGTGAATCTTACTGTCGGATAGATCACAACTTGATCACGACCGGTGCCCGATCGGCCCCTCGGATCGCCCGTTGAGCCCGGCGAGGCTAGGCGAATACCTCCAGGGCATCGGGCACCGACTCGAATAGGACCTCGGAGAACACTCCGATGCTCTCGCCGTCAATCTGCAGGCTGGTCGGAACCGTCATCGTGACCGCAAACGCATCGACGTCGTGCCAGACCACGATGGAGTTCCGGGTGGACCCCGCCTTCGCGTGCATGATCATCCGCCGGGCGGCGCGCAGCGTGCTCGGGGTATCCAGGCTGCGAAGCGCGAACATGTCAAGGCCGGTGTCGAAGGACGCGTCGGGGCACGGCTGGATGGGCCAGTTGCCGAAGTAGGTCCAGGGGCTGGTGTTCTGGACGATCACGTGGAACACGCCTTCGACGGGGAGGTGGCCGCGGCGACTGAGCGACAGGCGGGGATGGCGTCGATCGGTGGTCCAGAAGATCTGCCGGATGACCGTTCCGAGATACCGGACGGGGGTCGCTGCGTGGCCCGCCCTGCGCTGCCGCTCCATGGCCTCGATGACCTCGGCGTCGAGGCCGATCCCGGCATTCGCGATGAACCAGCGGTCGGCCGCGCGTCCGAGGCCGATGCGTCGGGTGTGACCCCGGCGAACTGCGTCGAGCAGGTGGCCGGTGGCCTCGACGGGGTCGGCGGGCAGGCCGAGGGCGCGGGCGAACACATTTCCGCTGCCCCCGGGGACGGTCGCGAGGCGGGGAAGCCCCTCGCGAACGCCGTCGGCGAGCAGGCCGTTGACCACCTCATGGATGATCCCGTCTCCACCGAGCGTCACGACGATGTCGAGGCCCTCGCGCCGCGCTCGCTCGCCGATCTCGATTCCGTGCCCCTTGTGGGTCGTTACGGTGACCTCAAGGTCGAGCTCGCGCGAGAGTGCCTGAACGAGGACATCGGTCACCCGGGGTGAGGTTGTGGTCGCGCGAGGGTTCACGACGAGCAATCCGCGCATCCCGCCACCCTAGTTGCGCCCCGGCTCGCGATGCAGGCTGAGGTCCGGCCCAATCCTGGGGCCACGCCATAGAGTTGCGCGCGTGGCACGCCTGATCCCGGAACGTCCCTTCATCGCACTCGGCCTCATCGCAGGAATCGAGGGGATCGGACTGCTTGCCTATGCGGCCTTCGACGCCATAGAAGGCATCAGGATCGGCGCAACCGGGCCGGCGTCAGTCTCGAGCGTGCCGGCGCTCATCCTGCAGATCGCGATCCTGGCCGCCTTCGGCGCTGGCCTCGTGCTCGTCGGGACCGGCTGGATGCGGGCGCGGCGCTGGGCACGGGCCCCATTCCTGCTGGCCCAGTTGATCGCCTTGGTGATCGGCGCCCCCTTGGCGTCGGCGGCCGGCGGGGTGGAGCGGACGGCGGGCATCGTCATCATCCTGCTCGCGGCCATCGGTATCGTCCTCGTCTTCACCCCGGCCGTGACCCGCTCACTCGCCGAGCACTTCGACTGAGCCCGCCGCGTCCATTCGCATCTGCTGCGCGGCGTGGAGACGCATTCTGTCCATCGACGCGCTGAAGAGCCGAGACACGTGCACCTGGGAGATGCCGAGCTCCGCGGCGATCTGGGACTGGCCGAGCTCGTCGTAGACCTTCGCGACGACGATGCGGCGCTCGCGCTCAGGAAGGATGTCGAGCAGCGAATCGACCATCATCCGGTTCTCGACGTCCTCGAAGGAAGCATCGGCGAGGCCCATGGTCTCGGCAAGGGTGCGCCCCTCGGCATCGACGGGGGTGTCGATGGATGCCGCGCCGCGCGCGGTCGCGGCCTCGAGTGCCGAGAGGATCTCCTCCGGCGGGACGTCGAGGTGGGCGCTGAGCTCGGCCACAGTCGGGGAACGCCCGAGTTGAGCCGACAGGACGCTCCTCGCGCGGTTGACCGAGGACGTGAGATCGCGAAGCCGACGTGGCACGTGCACCGCCCACGAGTCGTCGCGGAAGAACTTTCGCATCTCGCCGATGATCTGCGGGGTGGCGAAGGTGCTGAACTCGTAGCCCCGATCGAGGTCGAAACGGTCGACTGCGTTGATGAGGCCGACGATGCCGACCTGCACGACATCGTCGCCCGATGATCCGTGCGCCCCGTATCTCTGCGCGAGATGGTGCACGAGTCCGAGATGCATCGTGACGAGCTCGTCGCGTACTTCACGAAGCTCCGACTGCAGGTTCGAATCTGCCGCCTCGTCCTGCCGGCCTTCGCCGTCGCGAAGCCGCGCAAACGCGGCGAACAGCTCGCGCTCGCGGTCACGCTGCTCCGGTGTCCAGCGTGATGTCCGACCGCTCATGCCCCGGCTGGCTGCAGACCGCGCATGAGCAGGGTGAGGGTGACGAGTCCGGCGAGCTCCTCGGCGCGAACCTCGTCGACGAGGGCCCGCATGACGATCCAGCCGAATCCCTCCGGATCCGGGAGTGGAGCATTCAGCGCATTCGAGGTAACGACCATGGTGAGCTCGGTACCCGAGATGATGAACGAGCAGGTGATGGTCTCGTCGCCGCCGGTGATGAGATGGGAGACCGCCTCGTCGATGGCGAGGCGGGCATCCTCGACCTGATCGATCGTGAAGTCGAGGCGGGCGGCGAGCGTTGCCGCCGCCGTGCGCGCGAGCGCCACGTTCGATGCGTGCGCCGGGAAGCTCAGGGTGATGGGCTCGAGCATGGGTGACCTCCTTCGCGGGTGCTCTCAGCCTATCGCCGGGCGCGCCGGGAAGGCCCGAAGCCGCTCCGGGCATACGGTGAGCCGATGCGGGTGATCATCATTGGTGCAGGGTTTGCGGGACTGAGCGCGGCCACCTCGCTCGCCGATGCGGGAGTTGACGTGACGGTGCTCGAGGCGCGTGACCGCGTCGGCGGGCGTGTCTGGTCCCAGGAGCTCGTGCCCGGCGACCCGGGAACGGTGATCGAGCGCGGAGCCGAGTTCGTTCTCGATGGCTATGAGCAACTGACCGGCTGGGTGGCAAGGCTCGGCCTGGAGCTCGCAAACACGACGATGAGCTACTACGTTCGCGAGCCTCGGGGCGGTGAGCCGGTGACGGTCGGCGAGGTCGTCATCGCTGCAGCGGTCCTTGCCAAGGCAGCCGAGGCGGCGCCGAGCTGCGTATCAGTGGCAGGCATCGCCCAGGAGGTGCTCGCGGCCTCGCCGGGGTCCGCCGGCAGGGTCAGCCCAGCGGCAGTCGGGGCCATTCTCACGAGAATCTCGATCAGCTGGGCTTCGGAGGTGACCGAGCTCTCGTGCAGGGCCCTCCAGGGACCGGCGTCCGCTTTCGAGCCGAATCCCACGTATCGCGTCGCCGGCGGAAACCAGGGGATCGCCCAGGCGATGGCCGCCCAGCTCGGCGATCGGGTCCGACTCGGCTGCCCGGTCCGCCGGCTCACCCACGACGAGGGGTCGGCGACCGCCTGGACCGATGAGGGGGCCGAGCTGGCCGACGTGGTCATCGTCACGGTGCCGCTGGCCTGCTCGAGTGCCTTGCCGGTGGAGCCGGCGCTCCCTGCGTGGAAGCACGAGGCGTGGTCGCGCACCGGACTCGGTCAGGCGGCCAAGTTGCACGTCATGCTGGCGGAGCCGGCGCCTGCGTCAGCAGTCCTGTCGGTCCCGGACGGCTACTGGACCTGGGTGGCGACCGATGCGTCGGGCTCGCCCCAGCCGATCGCCCACTGCTTCGCCGGATCGACGCCAGCGCTGGATCGCCTCGGGGTGAGGGGCGGGCCGGGAGGCTGGCTCGCGCGCCTCGCCGGCCTGAGACCTGAGCTCTCGTTCGATGCGGATCGGGCACTGCTCACCACCTGGGCGGACGATCCTTGGGCCGGCATGGCCTACTCGGCGGAACGCTCGGTCAGCCGCGAGGACGACCCGGACCTGATGGCCGCGCCGGTCGGCCGGTTGCACTTCGCCGGGGAGCACACGGCCGGACCGTGGTCAGGGCTCATGGAGGGGGCGCTGCGTTCGGGGGAACGGGTGGCTCAGGAAGTGCTGGTCACGTGGGGCCCGCGAGGGCCGCAAGGTCGATGAGGGCCTGCCCGCTTACCCGCTGAACCGTCCATTCGTCCATCGGCACCGCCCCGATCGACGCATAGACTCCCAAGGCGTCCTCATTCCAGTCGAGGACCCACCATTCGAAGCGTCCGTAGCCCTCGTCGACGCAGACCTTCGCCAAGGTGGCGAGCAGGCCCTTGCCGAAGCCACGGCCGCGGAACGCCGGGCGGATGAACAGGTCCTCGAGGTAGAGGCCATGGACACCGAGCCAAGTGGAGAAGTTGAGGAAATAGATGGCGAAGCCGGCGAGGGTGCCGGCCTCGGGGTCGTCGTCGACGACGAAGGCATGGACGGCGGGAGCGGGCCCGAAGAGCGCCGCGTGGAATTGCTCGGGGGTGGCTACCGCCTGGTCCGCGAGCCGTTCGTACTCGGCGAGCTCGCGAACCATGGCAAGGATCTCACCGACGTCACCGGGTACGGCCCTGCGGATGAGGCCGGTCGGTGACGTGCTGCGATCAGGGGTCGGCATGAGACCTGAGCCTAGGCCGGGGCAGATTGCCGTCAAGCTACTACAGGACGGTGACCGCTTCGTCGTACGCGTGGCGGGGATTGCGCGGATTGTCCGCCCCCTCGGCGATGTGCCCGAGGTTCACGACGAGCAGGGACTCCAGGCCGGTGCCGGCCTGGAGGGTCGCATTGAACAGTGCCGCATGCGTTCGGGCGGCATCGTCGGCGAACTTGACCTTCGCACCCGGGACCTGCGGCAGGAATCGGGCGAGATGCTCGTGAAAGTCGGAGTCGGCCGCGAGGATGGCGACGACCGGTGCGGAGAGGGACTTGGGGCGATTGCCCTCCGCGAGCAGCGGGAGGAGCCGGGCCTTTGCCTCGTCGCTGCGGATGAAGGTGATGCGCAGCGGCTGGGAGTTCATCGCGGTCGGGCCGAAGCGCATGAGGCCGTAGAGCTCGGCGAGCTCCGCATCGCTCACCGGGGCATCTGTGAAGCCGTAGGCGGTGGGGGCATCGTGGAACAGCAGGCTCGCGGTTTGCGCGTCGATGGCGCGGCTAACGGGTACGCCGGGGCTGGTGGATTCGGTGGTCGCGGTCATTCATGCGTGTCTTCGCTCGCACCGCCGGGCGACTGCTCCCCTTAGGCGCATCAGTAGCAGTTGATCTCGCTGAGCGACGCTCCCTGCGCCCGTCGCTCGGACCGCGGCAGGGTCACGATCGCTGTCTGGCCGCGTCGCACGCGCGGGAGCACCGCGGCGACGTCC
>WLOY01000081.1 GCA_009699015.1 Actinomycetota bacterium
AAGACCACGCTGACCGCTGCGATCACCAAGGTGCTGCACGACAAGTACCCGGACGTGAACCCGTTCACGCCCTTCGACATGATCGACAAGGCGCCCGAAGAGCGCCAGCGCGGTATCACGATCTCGATCGCACATGTCGAATACCAGACGGAAGCGCGTCACTACGCCCACGTCGACTGCCCCGGTCACGCTGACTACATCAAGAACATGATCACGGGTGCGGCGCAGATGGACGGTGCGATCCTCGTGGTTGCAGCGACCGACGGCCCGATGCCGCAGACGAAGGAGCACGTGCTCCTCGCCCGCCAGGTCGGCGTCCCCTCGCTCGTCGTGGCACTGAACAAGTGCGACATGGTCGACGACGAGGATCTCCTCGAGCTGGTCGAGATGGAGGTTCGTGAACTCCTGTCGAGCTACGAGTACCCGGGCGACGACATTCCCGTCGTGCGCGTCGCGGCCTTCCCGGCACTTCAGGGTGACGCCAAGTGGGGCGAGTCGATTCTCGCCCTCATGGACGCGGTCGACACCGGCATCCCGACCCCCGAGCGCGAGGTTGACAAGCCCTTCCTCATGCCCGTCGAGGATGTCTTCACGATCACGGGGCGTGGAACCGTTGTCACCGGACGCATCGAGCGCGGCATCGTCAAGGTGAACGAGGAGATCGAGATCGTGGGCATCCGCCCCGGACTCGCTCCCAAGTGCGTCGTAACCGGCGTCGAGATGTTCCGCAAGCTGCTCGACGAGGGACAGGCCGGCGAGAACGTCGGACTGCTCCTGCGCGGCATCAAGCGCGAGGATGTCGAGCGCGGCCAGGTGTGCTGCAAGCCGGGCACGATCACCCCGCACACGGATTTCGATGCTCAGGTCTACATCCTGTCGAAGGACGAGGGCGGCCGTCACACGCCGTTCTTCAATAACTACCGTCCGCAGTTCTACTTCCGCACGACCGATGTCACTGGCGTCGTCTACCTGCCCGAGGGCAAGGAGATGGTCATGCCTGGCGATAACACGGACATGCGGGTCGAGTTGATTCAGTCCATCGCCATGGAAGAGGGACTTCGGTTCGCCATTCGCGAGGGTGGACGCACGGTCGGTGCGGGTCGCGTTACCAAGATCCTCAAGTAGTCGGGAGGCCGGGCGGCTGGTAGCAGCCGTCCGGCACCGATTTCGCCCGATCGCTCGCAACAAAGGGTTCACAGCAAGGCGAGACAGCATGACCAGCAATCCACACGCATCGGCACACGAGAAGTAAGGACACCAAGCCACCATGGCGGGACAAAAGATCCGCATCAGGCTCAAGGCCTATGACCACGAGGTCATCGATTCGTCGGCGCGCAAGATCGTCGAGACGGTGATTCGTACCGGTGCAAAGGTTGCCGGACCCGTGCCGCTGCCGACGGAGAAGAACGTGTATTGCGTCATCCGTTCGCCGCACAAGTACAAGGACAGCCGCGAGCACTTCGAGATGCGGACCCACAAGCGCCTCATTGACATCCTCGACCCCACGCCGAAGACGGTCGACTCGCTTATGCGACTCGACCTTCCGGCTGGTGTCGATATCGAGATCAAGCTGTAAGGACGAGCAGACAATGGGCACCAACGTGAAGGGCGTACTGGGCGAGAAGCTCGGCATGACCCAGGTCTGGGACGACAACAACAAGGTTGTCCCGGTAACTGTGGTCAAGGCTGGGCCCTGTGTCGTGACCCAGGTACGCACCCCCGATAATGACGGCTACTCGGCCGTGCAGATCGCTTTCGGAGCAATTGACCCGCGCAAGGTGAACAAGCCTGCGTCCGGTCACTTCGAGAAGGCGGGCGTGACACCGCGCCGCCACCTCGTTGAGATCCGCACTGACGATGCCTCCGAGTATGTCCTTGGCCAAGAGATCAGTGCCGACACCTTCGAGGTGGGCCAGATGGTCGACATCGTCGGTACGACGAAGGGCAAGGGATTCGCGGGCGTCATGAAGCGCCACGGGTTCCATGGTCTGCGCGCGACGCACGGTGTGCAGCGCAAGCACCGGTCGCCGGGCTCCATCGGCGGCTGCTCCACTCCGGGCCGAGTGTTCAAGGGCATGAAGATGGCCGGTCGCATGGGCGGCGAGCGCCAGACGACCTTGAACCTGAAAATTCAAGGTGTCGATCTCGAGCGCGGACTCATCCTCGTGAAGGGTGCAATCCCGGGCCCCAAGGGCGGTCTCGTGTTCGTTCGCAGCGCCGTGAAGGAGGCCTGAGCATGACTTCCGTTGATGTCCGTACCCCAGCAGGCAAGCCTGCAGGCACCGTTGAGTTGCCGGCCGAGATCTTCGACGTGCAGGTGAACATTCCCCTGATTCATCAGGTGGTGGTCGCACAACTCGCGGCGGCCCGTCAGGGCACGCACTCGACCAAGACGCGCGCTGAGGTGAGCGGCGGTGGTCGTAAGCCCTACAAGCAGAAGGGCACCGGTCGCGCCCGTCAAGGTTCCATTCGGGCTCCGCAGTTCACTGGCGGTGGCGTCGTACACGGACCGAAGCCGCGGGACTACTCGCAGCGCACACCGAAGAAGATGAAGGCGGGCGCGCTTCGCGGCGCACTGTCGGACCGCGCCCGCGATGGCCGGATCCACGTCGTCTCGGAGCTCGTGACCGGCGAGGTACCGTCCACGAAGAAGGCGCTGGCGGTGATCAACGCACTGAACCTGGAAGGGAAGGTGCTCCTGGTCGTGTCGCGCGAGGAGACGACCTCGTGGCTGTCACTGCGAAACGTGCCGAACACGCATGTGCTGAGCCCCGATCAGCTGAACACTTACGACGTGCTCGTGAGTGATCAGGTGCTGTTCACGAAGCCTGCCCTCGACATGTTCATGGCTGGAGCCCCCACGGGCAAGAGCGTCAAGGCAGTTGCCGCTGAGAGCGAGGTTGAGGCATGAGAATCGCAGATCCGCGTGACATCCTGGTCGCACCGGTGATCTCGGAGAAGAGCTACGGGCTCCTCGACGAGAACAAGTACACGTTCATCGTGTCGCCCGGAGCGAACAAGACCCAGATCAAGATCGCAGTTGAGCAGGTGTTCGGCGTGAAGGTGACGTCGGTCAACACGGCCAATCGCGCAGGCAAGCGGGTTCGCACCCGGACTGGCTTCGGCCGCCGCGCCGCAACGAAGCGAGCAATCGTGTCCGTTGCAGCAGGTGACCGAATCGACATCTTCGGAGGCCCGGTTTCTTAACCGGGACTTCAGACTGAAGAGGAACAGCTATGGGAATCCGCAAGTACAAGCCGACTACGCCGGGCCGTCGTGGTTCGAGTGTGGCCGACTTCGTCGAAATCACGCGGTCGACGCCGGAAAAATCACTCGTTCGTCCATTGCCCAAAAAGGGTGGACGTAACAACTCCGGCAAGATCACGACTCGTCATCAAGGTGGTGGCCACAAGCGCGCCTACCGAGTCATCGACTTCCGTCGGGCTGACAAGGATGGCGTGCCGGCGAAGGTCGCTCACATCGAGTACGACCCCAACCGGACGGCGCGTATCGCGCTGCTCCACTTCGCGGACGGCGAGAAGCGCTACATCCTCGCGCCGAACAAGCTGAAGCAGGGCGATCCGATCGAGACAGGCCCAGCGGCTGACATCAAGCCCGGGAACAACCTGCCTCTGCGCAACATCCCTGTCGGTAGCGTCATTCACGCGGTCGAGCTACGTCCCGCAGGTGGGGCGAAGATTGCTCGCTCCGCAGGGGCGTCGGTTCAACTGGTGGCCAAGGATGGTCCGTACGCCCAGCTGCGCATGCCTTCGGGCGAGATCAGGAACGTGGATCTGCGCTGCCGCGCCACGATCGGCGAGGTCGGCAACGCCGAGCAGTCGAATATCAACTGGGGCAAGGCCGGTCGTATGCGCTGGAAGGGCAAGCGCCCGAGCGTTCGTGGTGTGGCCATGAACCCGGTCGATCACCCGCATGGTGGTGGTGAGGGCAAGACATCTGGTGGCCGTCACCCCGTCAATCCGAACGGCAAGCCCGAGGGTCGCACCCGTAAGGCCAACAAGGCCAGCGACAAGTTCATCGTCCGCCGTCGCAAGACCGGCAAGAAGCGCTAAGGGAAACCGACATGCCTCGCAGTCTGAAGAAGGGCCCGTTCGTCGATGGCCATCTGCTCAAGAAGGTCGACGTCCAGAACGAAGCCGGTACCAAGAACGTCATCAAGACCTGGTCGCGCCGTTCGATGATCATCCCGGCGATGCTCGGTCACACGATCGCGGTTCACGATGGCCGCAAGCATGTCCCGGTGTTCGTGTCGGAGAACATGGTCGGGCACAAGCTCGGCGAGTTCGCTCCGACCCGCACATTCCGTGGGCACGTGAAGGACGACCGCAAGGCGAAGCGCCGGTAGGTTCTCGCGCTTGCCGATACAGAACGGCACGCATGGAGATCGGACAGGCACCAACAACGAGCACGCACCAACCAAAGAGCAAGGGGAAAGCGATGGAAGCCAGGGCCCAAGCGCGGTATGTCCGCGTCACGCCCATGAAGGCGCGCCGCGTCATCGACCTCATTAGAGGGATGAATGCCGGCGACGCCCAAGCGGTGTTGACGTTCGCACCGCAGGCGGCAAGTGAGCCGATCGGCAAGGTGCTGGCCAGCGCGATCGCCAATGCGACGAACAACTACGCGATGGACGCGCGTGCGCTCGTCGTGAGCGCCGCCTACGTCGACGAGGGCCCGACCCAAAAGCGGATCCGTCCGCGTGCACAGGGACGCGCCTACCGGATCCGTAAGCGCAGCAGCCACATCACGGTGATCGTGTCCGATGGGCGTGAGGTCATCGAGGTGAAGCCGGTGGCGAAGAAGGCTCCGAAGGCAGCGGCTGTGCCAGCCGAGAAGGCTGAAGTGAAGCCAGCTGCCAAGGCCGCCACTGCGAAGAAGGCGGCTGCGAAGTCGACGGATGGGCCGGCTGCAAAGAAGGCCGTATCCAAGTCGAGCGACGCGCCCGCTGCGAAGACCACGAAGAAGGCGGCTGCAAAGGCGACTGAGAAGCCTGCCGCCGATACGACCGAGACGAAGGACTGAGACCGTGGGCCAGAAAGTAAATCCGCATGGCTTCCGCCTGGGTATCACGACCGACTTCGCCTCGCGCTGGTTCGCAGATTCCTCGAAGCAGGGTCAGCGCTACCGTGACTATGTTGATGAGGACGTGAAGATCCGCAAGCTCCTGTCCAAAGGCATGGAGCGGGCGGGTATTTCCAAGGTCGAGATCGAGCGGACACGTGATCGCGTTCGGGTCGACATTCACACTGCGCGCCCGGGTATCGTGATTGGTCGTCGAGGAGCCGAGGCGGACCGCATTCGCGGCGACCTTGAGGTACTCACGGGCAAGCAGGTGCAGTTGAACATTCTCGAGGTGAAGAACCCTGAGATCGACTCGCAGCTCGTGGCGCAGGGAATCGCGGAGCAGCTGAGCAGCCGCGTCTCATTCCGACGGGCGATGCGCAAGGGCATGCAGAGCACGATGAAGAGCGGTGCGCTCGGTATCCGAGTCCAGGTTTCTGGTCGGCTCGGTGGGGCTGAGATGTCTCGCACGGAGTTCTACCGAGAGGGACGAGTCCCCCTGCACACGCTGCGCGCAGATATCGACTACGGCTTCTATGAGGCGCGCACCACGTTCGGCCGGATCGGTGTGAAGGTGTGGATCTACAAGGGTCAGGCACTGGGCACGCGCGCGGAGCGAGAGGCAGCCGCAGCGGCGGTGCGTCTTGGTCAGCGTGGAACTGCCGCGCCGGCACGGCCGCGTCGACCGCGCGAGGAGGCCGAGGCGTCCCCGGAGGTTGCGGTCGTCGAGGCGGCGGTCGCAGTTGCAGTCGAGGAAGTGCCGGCTCCCGCTGAGGTCGCCGTCGAGGCAACCACCGCTACTGAAGGACAGGAGGCCTGATCCATGCTAATTCCACGCAGGGTCAAGCACCGTAAGCAGCATCACCCGACACGGCGCGGCGTTGCCAAGGGCGGAACGAAGGTCACCTTCGGGACGTTCGGACTCCAGGCGCTCGAGCCGGCCTATGTGACGAACCGGCAGATTGAGTCGGCTCGTATCGCGATCACCCGTCACGTCCGTCGTGGCGGCAAGGTCTGGATCAACATCTACCCGGACCGTCCGCTCACGAAGAAGCCGGCCGAGACCCGCATGGGCTCGGGTAAGGGTTCGCCCGAGTGGTGGATCGCGAACGTGAAGCCAGGACGAGTGATGTTCGAGCTCTCCTACCCGGATGAGAAGGTTGCGCACGCCGCACTCACCCGCGCTATGCACAAGCTCCCGATGAAGTGCCGCATCGTTCGTCGTGAAGAAGCAGGTGAGGATTAAATGGCAGCAGGTACGCAGGTTGGCGAATTGCGCAACCTCGACAACGAGGAGTTGACCGCGAAGTTGCGCGAGGCGAAGGAAGAGCTCTTCAACCTTCGTTTCCAGGGCGCGACCGGCCAGCTTGAAAACCATGGCCGTCTTCGTGCCGTGCGCAAGGACATCGCGCGGATCTATACGATCCTGCGTGAGCGTGAGCTGGGCATTACCCCGATTGAGGGTGGCGCAGCATGAGTGCGAAAGAGGCAGGCGTGGAAGACAAGCGCGGTTACCGCAAGACCCGCGAGGGCCTTGTGGTCAGCGACAAGATGCAAAAGACGGTGGTAGTGGCGGTCGAAGATCGCTTCAAGCACCCGATGTATGGCAAGGTTGTGCGTCGGACGAGCAAGTTGAAGGCGCACGACGAGGCTGGCACCGCCGGCATCGGCGATCGCGTTCTGCTCATGGAGACGCGCCCCCTGTCAGCGACCAAGCGCTGGCGCGTGGTCGAGATCCTCGAGAAGGCCAAGTAATAGGTTCCGCCAGGCTCTAACACGAGAACCGGCAGACGATCAGGAGAATGCAGTGATTCAGCAGGAGTCGCGACTTCGTGTCGCCGACAACACAGGTGCCAAGGAGATCCTTTGCATCCGCGTGCTCGGCGGTTCAGGTCGACGCTACGCCGGTATTGGTGACGTCATCGTTGCCACCGTCAAGGACGCGATCCCGGGTGGGGGTGTCAAGAAGGGCGAGGTCGTGAAAGCGGTCATCGTGCGCACCCGCAAGGAGCGCCGTCGTCCCGATGGCTCGTACATCCGATTCGACGAGAACGCGGCGGTCATCCTCAAGGGTGATGGCGAGCCGCGGGGTACGCGCATCTTCGGCCCGGTTGGCCGAGAGCTACGCGAGAAGAAGTTCATGAAGATCATCTCGCTCGCCCCGGAGGTGTTGTAGTCATGCCGAAGTTGAGGATCAAGAAAGGTGACCTCGTGCAGGTCATCTCCGGCAAGGATCGCGGCGTTAAGGGCAAGGTCATCGAGGTGGTCCCGGACGCCGAGCGCATCATCGTCGAGGGTGTGAACCGGATCAAGAAGCACACGAAGATCGGTCAGAATGCCCGTGGCGCGAAGACGGGCGGGATCATCACGACCGAGGCGCCGATTCATGTGTCGAATGTGATGATCATTGATCCCGAAGATGGTCGCCCGACCCGTATCGGCTACCGCAAGGAGCAGGTCGAGAAGCGTCGTCCGGACGGCTCCACATACGAGGCAGAGCGCAGTGTGCGCGTCTCCCGTCGCACCGGTAAGGACATCTGACATGGCGACAGCAACGACAGATCGCGAGATGCCGCGCCTCAAGGCGCGCTACCGCGCCGATATGGTCCCGGCACTCATGAGCGAATTCTCGTTCGGGAACATCATGCAGGTGCCCGGGGTGACGAAGGTGGTCGTGAACATGGGCGTTGGCGAAGCAGCCCGCGACTCCAAGCTCATCGAGGGCGCGATCCGGGACCTCACCGAGATCACCGGGCAAAAGCCGCAGGTCACGAAGGCTCGCAAGTCCATCGCGCAGTTCAAACTGCGCGAGGGCCAGCCGATTGGCTGCCACGTGACGCTTCGAAATGATCGCATGTGGGAGTTCCTCGATCGTCTCCTGTCGATTGCGCTGCCCCGAATCCGTGACTTCCGAGGCCTGTCGCCGAAGCAGTTCGACGGTAAGGGCAACTACACCTTCGGTCTCAACGAGCAGTCAATGTTCCACGAGATCGACCAGGACAAGATCGATCGGGTCCGGGGCATGGACATCACGATCGTGACGACTGCATCGAATGATGACGAAGGGCGCGCACTGCTTCGCCTTCTCGGATTCCCGTTCAAGGAGGCCTGAGCCAGATGGCGAAGAAAGCGCTGATCCAAAAGCAGCAGAAGAAGCCAAAGTTCAAGGTTCGGGGTTACACGCGCTGCAACAAGTGCGGTCGTCCGCATGCGGTGTACCGTAAGTTCGGCCTCTGCCGGATTTGCGTTCGTGAGATGGCACACGCCGGCGAACTGCCGGGCGTGACAAAGAGCAGCTGGTAACCAACGACGTTGCAGGTCCGTACCGCAAGAGCGGGATGGAAACCACACCGAGGAAGGCCGTAGGCCATTAAATGACTATGACAGACCCGATTGCGGACATGCTTGCGCGACTGCGCAACGCTAACTCCGCCTATCACGACAGCGTGTCCATGCCGCATTCCAAGATCAAGGTGAGCATTGCCGAGATCCTGCAGCGTGAAGGCTACATCGCGGGCTGGTCCGCATCCGATGATGTCGTCGGCAAGACGTTGACCCTCAAGCTAAAGTACGGGCCCTCGCGGGAGCGCTCGATCGCGGGCCTTCGCCGAGTGTCGAAGCCCGGGCTTCGCGTGTACGCGAAGAGCACGACGATTCCGCGCGTGCTCGGCGGTCTGGGTGTCGCAATCCTGTCCACGTCGGGTGGTCTTCTCACAGACCGCCAGGCACATAGCAAGGGTGTAGGCGGAGAAGTCCTCGCCTACGTCTGGTAGTCGGAAAGGAGTTCGAGGATGTCACGTATTGGGCGTCTGCCGATCCCGGTTCCGACTGGGGTGCAGACAACAATTGCTGGCCAGGACGTCGTCGTCACTGGTCCTAAGGGCTCGCTGAGCCTCACGGTCGCGATGCCGATCGAGGTGCGTGCCGAGGAGGGCAACCTCATCGTGGTCCGACCCAATGATGAGCGTCAGTCGCGTGCACTGCACGGGCTCACGCGAACACTGGTCGCGAACATGGTCACCGGCGTCACAACCGGTTTCGAGAAGACCCTTGAGATTGTCGGCACCGGTTACCGGGTCGCGGCGAAGGGTTCGGATCTGGAATTTCAGCTTGGGTTTAGTCATTCTGTTTTGGTGACCGCTCCGGAGGGCATCGCCTTCCAGGTCGACAGCCCGGTGAAGTTCAAAGTTCAGGGAATCGATAAGCAGAAGGTCGGCGAGGTTGCCGCGAACATCCGCAAGTTGCGCAAGCCGGAGCCGTACAAGGGCAAGGGCGTTCGCTACGAGGGTGAAGTCATCCGCCGCAAGGCTGGAAAGGCGGGCAAGAAGTGAGCAGCTCCTTCGGTATCAAGCTGGGATCTGGCAACAAGGTTGCGGTCGGCCGAAAGCGCCGCCACATTCGTGTGCGCAAGAAGGTCTCGGGCACCCCGGTTCGTCCGCGCCTGGTCGTTACCCGTTCGGCGCGACACGTTGTTGCGCAGATAGTGGACGACACGAAGGGCCACACGTTGGCATCGGCTTCCACGATGGAGGTCGACCTGCGGGGGGTAAGCGACGACAAGACCGCTAAGGCTCGCAAGGTGGGACAGTTGGTCGCGGAGCGCGCGAAGCAGGCCGGTGTCGATACGGTTGTCTTCGATCGTGGCGGCAACAAGTACCACGGTCGTGTGGCGGCACTCGCGGATGGCGCCCGCGAGGGCGGCCTGGACTTCTAAGTCGTAACCGGTTTTCGAAAGAATTAGAGAGGTATTCCTATGTCAGCAACGCAGCGCCGCGGGAGCGGCGCAGGCGAGCGCAAGGATCGCAAGGAGCGCAGTCCTCGCGAGGAGAAGTCTGCATTCATCGAGCGTGTGGTTGCCATCAACAGAGTGTCGAAGGTTGTCAAGGGCGGGCGTCGCTTCAGCTTCACCGCCTTGGTCATCGTCGGCGACGGGGATGGTCAGGTAGGCGTGGGCTACGGCAAGGCCAAAGAGGTACCGGCGGCGATCGCCAAGGGCGTTGAGGAGGCAAAGAAGAGTTTCTTCCGCGTCCCGAGGATTCAGGGCACGATTCCTCACCCGATCACGGGCGAGGCATCTGCCGGAGTCGTCATGCTGCGTCCTGCTGCACCGGGTACTGGCGTCATCGCTGGAGGACCAGTGCGCGCGGTGTTGGAGTGCGCCGGAATTCACGACATCCTGAGCAAGTCGATGGGTTCGGACAACGCGATCAACGTCGTTCATGCGACGGTGAAGGCGCTGAAGATGCTCGAGTCGCCCGAGGCGGTCGCGGCACGACGTGGGCTGCCTCTCGAGGCCGTGGCTCCGGCGGCGCTGCTCCGTGCACGTGCAGCAGGGCTGAGCGCATCATGAGCCGCCTGAAGGTTACGCAGACGAAGTCGAAGATCGGCGGGACAGCGAATCAGCGCGATACCCTTCGGTCACTCGGTCTCAAGAGAATCGGTGACACCGTCATCAAGGACGACCGTCCGGAGTTCCGGGGCATGGTCAACATGGTGTCCCATCTAGTTGTCGTCGAGGAGGTCGACTAACCATGACGCTCAAGGTTCATCATCTGCGCCCGGCACCGGGTGCGAAGACGGCGAAGACGCGCGTTGGACGCGGTGAGGCGTCGAAGGGAAAGACTGCTGGCCGCGGTACCAAGGGTACGAAGGCCCGCTATCAGGTTCCGGCTCGGTTCGAGGGCGGTCAGATGCCCTTGCACATGAGGTTGCCGAAGCTTAAGGGCTTCAAGAACCCGAATCGGGTCGAGTTCCAGGTCGTGAACGTGGCGGCCATCGAGAAGCTGTTCCCGGCCGGCGGCGACGTCACGGTTGCTGATCTCGTGGCGAAGGGCGCCGTACGTAAGGGCCAAAAGGTCAAGGTTCTGGGGCTCGGCGACATCTCCGTTGCAGTCAAGGTGAGCGCCGACAAGTTTTCTGACAGCGCTCGTGACAAGATCGTCGCTGCCGGCGGTTCGGCTACCGAGATCTGATTCGGATCGTCCATTCATGCACACCGAAACCTGAGCGGGAGGCACAGTGCACATCAGTGCGTTCGGAGCCGCCCTGCGAACACCGGACCTTCGCAAGAAGATCCTGTTCACCCTGGGCTTGTTGGCAGTCTTCCGTCTCGGGTCGGTGCTGCCGACCCCGGGTGTCGACTACGCCGCTATTCAGCGATGTATCGACGTTGTCGAGGGGAATTCGATCTACGCGCTGATCAACCTCTTCAGCGGTGGTGCGCTCCTGCAACTGTCGGTGTTCGCACTGGGGATCATGCCCTACATCACCGCCAGCATCATCCTTCAGTTGTTGACCGTGGTGATCCCGCGGCTCGAGACGCTGAAGAAGGACGGTCAGGCGGGTCAGGCGAAGATCACGCAGTACACCCGCTTCCTCACGATCGGCCTCGCGATCCTGCAGTCGACCGCGATTTTGTCGTTGGCTCGGACACCCGGCGCGCTGTTCAGCGGCTGCAACGAGGCGATCATTCCGGATCAGGGCGTATGGATCATCCTGGTCATGGTGATTGTCATGACCGCGGGTACAGCGGTGGTCATGTGGTTCGGGGAGCTCATCACCGAACGCGGCATTGGTAACGGTATGTCCTTGCTCATCTTCACGTCGATCATCGCGAGCGTGCCGTCTCAGTTCGCATCGATCTGGGGGAGCAAGGGTCCGCTCACCTTTGCGATGACGCTTGCGGTCGGGCTTGTGGTCATCGGGCTCGTGGTGTTCGTTGAGCAGGCGCAACGCCGTATTCCTGTTCAGTACGCGAAGCGCATGGTGGGCCGGCGGATGTATGGCGGTACCTCGACCTACATCCCTCTCAAGGTGAACATGGCTGGTGTTATCCCGGTCATCTTCGCGTCGTCCCTGCTCTTCCTGCCGACGCTCTTCGTGCAGTTGACCGGAAGCACGGCTGCCTGGTCGGTCTGGATCCAGCAGAACTTCGGGACGGGCACCGGTGGCTGGTACCTGCTCTTCTACTTCCTGCTCATTGTGTTCTTCTGCTACTTCTATGTGTCGATCACCTTCAACCCGGTTGAGGTGGCTGACAACATGAAGAAGTACGGCGGCTTCATCCCGGGCATCCGGGCGGGCAAGCCGACCGCCGACTACCTTGACTACGTGCTCACGCGGTTGACTGCGCCCGGCTCGATCTACCTCGGTCTGATCGCTGTCGTACCGGTCTTCGCATTCGGGTTCTTGGACGTGTCGTCGAACTTCATCTTCGGTGGAACAAGCCTGCTCATCATGGTTGGCGTCGGTCTGGACACCGTGAAGCAGATCGAGTCGCAACTGCAGCAGCGCAACTACGAGGGCTTCCTCCGCTAAGGGGGCACTGCCGTGCGACTCGTGATCATGGGCCCGCCAGGGGCCGGCAAGGGCACGCAAGCCGTGGTGATTGCCGAGGCCATCGGAGTGCCGCATATTTCGACCGGTGACATCTTCCGGGCGAATGTGTCGGCGGGTACGCCTCTGGGAGTTCAGGCGAAGGCATTCATGGATGCGGGGGAGTATGTCCCCGACGACGTCACGAATGCGATGGTGCGTGACCGTTTGGCGGAGGCGGACTGCGGTGGCGGGTTCCTCCTCGACGGATACCCGCGGACCCTGGAGCAGGTCGGTGAACTTGATTCAATGCTGTCGAGTGCCGAGGTCGGTGTCGAGAAGGTCATTGAGTTGACCGTTGATGTCGATGAGGTCGTGAACCGTCTCATGGGGCGTTCAGCAGAGCAGGGGCGATCCGATGACGGCGAGGATGTGATCAGGCGCCGGCTCGAGGTCTATTTCGAATCAACGGCACCGCTGACAGCGCTATATGCGAAGCGGGGTTTGCTGGTTCAGGTGAGCGGCATGGGTGTCGTTGAAGATGTGAGCGGCCGGGTGCTTGCTGCCCTCGGCGTTACCCCGTAGTCCAGCCGCAACCCGCAACCCGCAACCTGACCGCAGAAGGGGTGCCTGGCTCGATGTTCCGCAAGCGAGAGTCCATTGAGATCAAGTCCATGGAGCAGATCGCCAAGATGCGCGAGGCTGGACTCGTTGTGGCGTCGACCCTGCGATTGGTGGCCGACGCGGTGCGACCGGGAATCAGCACGAAGGAGCTCGACGTTATCGCGCACGACAACATTCTTCATATGGGTGCGTCGCCGTCGTTCCTCGGTTATCACGGTTTTCCAGCAGTCATCTGCACGTCGGTGAACGACGAGGTGGTGCATGGGATTCCCGGCTCGCGTGTGCTCCACGAAGGCGATCTCATTTCCATCGACTGCGGAGCGATCGTCGACGGCTGGCACGGAGATGCGGCCATAAGCGTCCTCGTGGGCGACGTCGCCCCTGAGGTGGCTGAACTATCCAGGTTGACCGAAGCGTCGATGTGGGCGGGTCTCGCGCAGGCAAGAGCAGGGGGCCGGCTCTCGGACATCGGCCATGCGGTCGAGGCGGTTATCAACGCTGCGGGTGACTACGGAATCGTCGAAGAGTATGTCGGCCACGGCATCGGGACGAGCATGCACATGCATCCCCCGGTGCCGAACTATGGCAAACCCGGCCAAGGTCCGCGCCTGTCGGTGGGCATGGCGCTCGCGATCGAGCCGATGGTGTGCCTCGGCAGCAGCGAGGTCGGCGTGCTCACGGACGGGTGGACGGTCGTCACCTCTGATCATCGGTACGCCGCGCACTGGGAGCACACCGTGGCGATTACCGAGGACGGGCCCTGGGTGCTCACCTCGTTGGATGACATTCACCTCTAGGCGTGGACGAAATCACCAAAAATTCGGAAATTTCACCACTCCCCTCGTCGTTTCATCCATCATCTGGATGAAACGACGAGGGGAGTGGTTGTTTGGGATTGCTTTTGGTCATCTCGTCCAACACTCCACGGGGAAGCGGGGAGCCGTTGTCCGGATAACGGAGTGAGGGTCCTCGGATTATGAGGAACGGCCGCCGCCGCGTAGACTTCGGAGGCTGATGTGGGGCTTCCCCGTTCGTCCGCTCAACTTCGCCCGGTTTATCGGGAGTCTTTGCGTGATCAAACGTGGTGTGCCCGCGCTCCCGTGAGGGAGCCTCCACCTGGAGATCGGCTCAGGCGGACGGAAGCTGAGGGTATGGGCAAGAAGGACGGCGCGATCGAGCTCGAGGGCACGATCACCGAGTCATTGCCAAACGCAATGTTCCGCGTGGAGTTGGACAACGGGCACAAGGTTCTCGCGCACATCAGCGGGAAGATGCGGATGCACTACATCCGGATCCTTCCCGATGATCGGGTGGTCGTGGAGCTTTCCCCGTATGACCTCACGCGCGGCCGAATCGTCTACCGATACAAGTAGTCCCGTCCCACCGCAGCCGAGTACTCGAGAAAGAGCCACGATGAAGGTCAACCCAAGCGTCAAGCCGATCTGCGACAAGTGCAAGGTCATCCGTCGCCACGGCGTCGTCATGGTCATCTGCGAGAACACGCGCCACAAGCAGCGTCAGGGCTAGTCAGCCTGACGAGCGGGCAGCGCAAAAGCGCGTGCTCGCACCGTCGATCGGGGAGATAACCCGGACTTCGGAACCATAGGAGATCCCGACCCCTCGCAGGTACCCGAACGCGCGAGGACGACACCTTCGGTCACGAGGCCGAAGACCAGCCTTGGCGGGCTGGACCGGATCCCCTTTCGAAACCTCGTGCTGAGCAAGAAGAGAGAACGCCACATGGCACGTCTTGTCGGTGTCGATCTGCCACGCGAAAAGCGCATGGCAATCGCCCTCACGTACATCTACGGCATCGGCCGCTCGCAGGCCGTCAAGGCCCTCGAGGCCACGGGCATCAGCCCGAACCTGAAGTCCAAGGACCTCAGCGATGACCAGCTCCTCGCACTGCGCGACTGGATCGACGCCAACCTCAAGGTCGAAGGCGATCTTCGCCGCGAGGTTTCCGCCGATGTCCGGCGCAAGGTCGAGATTGGTTGCTACCAGGGAATTCGCCACCGTCGTGGCCTCCCGGTTCGTGGCCAGCGCACCCATACGAATGCGCGCACCCGCAAGGGCCCGCGCAAGACAGTGGCTGGCAAGAAGAAGGTCGGCAAGTAGGCCGACCGGCTCACTTCCTCAAACGAACCAGGAGATAACGACTTATGGCACCAAAGGCTGGCTCCAAGGCCGCGGGCGCGAAGAAGGTCCGCCGCAAGGAAAAGAAGAACGTGGCCCACGGCCACGCTCACATCAAGAGCACGTTCAACAACACGATTGTGTCGATCACCGATCCCACGGGTGCGGTCATCGCTTGGGCCAGCGCCGGACAGGTGGGGTTCAAGGGCAGTCGCAAGTCGACGCCCTTCGCAGCGCAGCTGGCAGCCGAGGCTGCCGCGCGACGCGCGATGGAGCACGGCATGCGCAAGGTTGACGTGTTCGTCAAGGGTCCCGGCTCCGGCCGAGAGACCGCAATCCGTTCGCTGCAGGCAACTGGCCTCGAGGTCGGCTCCATCGCCGATGTCACGCCGGTTCCGCACAACGGCACCCGCCCGTCCAAGCGTCGTCGCGTCTGACCGCGCGCAGAATCACAGGAGATATTGACTTATGGCGCGTTACGTAGACGCCGACTGCAAGCGGTGCCGTCGCGAGAAGATGAAGTTGTTCCTCAAGGGCTCCA
>WLOY01000082.1 GCA_009699015.1 Actinomycetota bacterium
GGACCCGTACCGAGGATGCCGTTCTCGGACTGCAACACGACTGTCACGCCCTCGGGCAGATGCTGCGGGACCAGGGTAGGCAGACCGATGCCGAGGTTCACGTACTCACCGTCCCTCAACTCGAGGGCCACACGGGCGGCGAGCCCTTCACGAGACAGGGTCATCGTCCGTCTCCAAAGTCGATAGCAGCGCATCTCGCCAGTCGTCCGGACTCGGGGAGTCATCCGCTGGATCTGAAAATGGGCTGGGTCCGTTCGCCGTCATCGATCTCCCATCTCGTTGCTAGTGGTACGCCGCTCGATTCGCTTGTCTGCGGCTTGCTCGGGCGTCAAGGGGACCACTCGCTGCACGAATACGCCCGGCGTATGGACGGTCTGCGGGTCGATCTCGCCCGGTTCGACGAGTTGCTCCACCTCAGCGATCGTGATCCGACCCGCGGTTGCGACGAGCGGGTTGAAGTTGCGGGTGCTCTTGTCGAACACCAGATTGCCGTGACGGTCACCAACGGTGGCGCGCACGAGCGCGAAGTCAGTGACGATTCCCAGCTCGAGGACGTACTCACGTCCATCGAAATCCCGCGTCTCTTTAACCGGCGACGTGACCGCGACTCCGCCGGAACCTTTGTAGCGCCAGGGCATCCCACCTAGGGCGACCTGGGTGCCTACTCCCGCAGGGGTGTAGAACGCCGGGATCCCTGCACCTCCAGCGCGGAGACGCTCCGCGAGTGTGCCCTGCGGGATGAGCTCGACCTCGAGTTCCCCTTCGAGGAACTGCCGTTCGAACTCCTTGTTCTCCCCGACGTAGGACGAGGTCATTCGCGCTATGCGGTGTGATTCCAGCAGCAGCCCCAGGCCCCAGCCGTCGATCCCACAGTTGTTGGAGACCACATCGAGTTCGGAGATTCCCGCCTCCAGCACAGCCGAGATCAGGGTCGACGGGATGCCGTTGATGCCAAACCCGCCAACGGCGATGGATGCGCCATGTGGAATGTCAGCGACGGCGGACGCTGCGGATGGGAAGGTCTTGTCCACATGGGCTCCAGATCTGCGCGAGTGGGGAATCATGCTGGTAGGCCGTCATTTCGTCATTCGGACTCTCAGAGGCCGTGCGGTCTGTTCGCGGAATCGTCGACGGCTCCTGAGCCGGGTTCGCCTGAGCGCCGGACCCGGAGCAGGGATGGATCAATCCGGCAGCATCTCGAGCACGTAGAGGTTCGCAACGGTTCCTCCGTCCACGAGCAGATCGGCGCCTGTGATGCCCGATGCTGCATCGCTCAGCAGGAACAGCACGGTGTTCGCCACCTCCTCGACACTGATCATTCTCCGAAGCGGAACACGGTCCCAATCACCGTTCATGGCGGCCAATCGGGCTTCGCTGAATGCTGATTCGACCATCGGCGTGCGGGTGTACCCCGGGCTGACGGAGTTCACGCGGACCCCGGTCGGACCAAGTTCCACAGCAGCCTGTCGAGTCAAGTGGAGCAGACCTGCCTTCGTCACGTTGTAGCCGACATACGGTCCGTCTACCCCATGACCGTCGATCGACGCCATGTTCACGATGGCGCCTCCCCCGCTATCCCGCATGAGCGGTGCAAGCTTCTGTGTCAGGAGAAACGGAGCGGTCAGGTTCACCGCCACCACGTGGTCCCACGTCACCTTGTCGAGAGTCAGAAATGACGCATCATCGAAAATGGCTGCGTTGTTGACAAGCATGTCCAGGTTTCCACCCCACATCGATGCAGCCGCATCAACCACGGCCGCCACCCCCTCGTCCGTACCAACGTCCGCAGTGATGGTGTGAAGTTGCGCGCCATCCCCACCTTGGGGGGACAGTTCCGCCGCGGCCTCGTCAAGGCGGGCCTTCGTGCGGCCGACGATGAGCACGTCAACGCCGGAGGCAAGAAGCTGACGCGTGATTTCGTGGCCAATGCCGAGCGAGCCTCCTGTGACAACTGCCGACTTGCGTGTGCTCATGTGCGCTCTCCTTGACTCTCCGTGATGCCGTCGACCCAGCCGACGGCAGACGTGAATGGTGAACTGATCAGTGACCCGTGATGCCACCATCGACAGCGAGGGTCACTCCGGTGATGTAGCTCGACGCAGAACTGGCCAGGAAGATGACGGCGGCATCGAGCTCCGCCTGCGTTCCCATTCGGTTCAGGGTGCAGTGCTGGGCGAGGAAGGTGGACAACGAATCCTTGGGCACGTCATCGGTCATCTCGCTGACGAAGTAGCCAGGGGCAATCGCGTTCACACGGATGCCCCTGCGCCCCGCCCATTGTGCGGAAAGATCCCTTGTCAGTCCGATCACTGCTGCCTTGCTTGACGAGTACGCCGCCTGCGGGGCAAAGGACTTCACGAGCCCGAGAACACTCGACACATAAATAATGCTGGATCCCGGCTTCATCACCCTGGCGCAGGCCTGTGCCATCCAGTACGT
This sequence comes from Actinomycetota bacterium, assembly GCA_009699015.1. GTDB lineage: Bacteria > Actinomycetota > Actinomycetes > S36-B12 > S36-B12 > WLND01. The sequence continues at coordinate 2,440 of WLOY01000082.1, forward strand.
GCCGTTGAGATTGACGTCTACAACGCGAAGGAAGTCATCAGGCGCCTCCTTCAGCGCTGGAACAGCGGTACCGAGGCCAGCGGTGTTGACGAGAATGTCCACTCGGCCGTACTTGCTCATAGCGTCGTCGACCGCGCGTGCGCACTCGTCAGGTGAGGTCACGTCTGTCTGGACGCAAAGTGCGGACCGCCCAAGGCGCCGGACTTCGTCGGCCGTGGAAGCAAGGCGTTCCGACCGTCGAGCAGCGAGCACAACGTCAGCACCCGCATCAGCGAGCGCCCGCGAGAATCCCGCCCCCAGACCGGAACTGGCCCCGGTGACGACGGCAACCCTGCCCTCGAGTGAGAAGGCCTTAAGCACACCCATTGCGGCTCAGGACAGTTCGAAGTAGCGGTCGGACTCCCACTGGGTCACGAACGACTCGGGATTACCTCCGGCATTGTGGTAGTTCCACCACTCCCAGGTCCTCGTGCCCGCCCAATAGTCAATCATTTCGGAACCCATGACGTTGCTCAAGATCGAGTCGGCCTTGAGTGCCTCAATGGCCTTTGTGATGGTGTTCGGAAGGCGACCGATTTTGCCTGGGTCGCCCCAAGCCATCGTCGTGTAAGGCGGTGGCGGCGTCATCTGGCCCGCGATGCCGGCAAGGCCCGTGCCGAGCACGGCGGCCAGTACGAGGTAGATGTTCGCATCCGAACCGGGGACTCGGTACTCGAGCCTGGAGTACTTAGGGTGCTTCACCATCGCGCGGATGGCCGTCGACTTGTTGTTGATTCCCCACGTGGTGGTGGTTGGGGGTCCCTGGAACTCGCCCATTCGCCGGAACGAGGTGATCCACGGCATCGCGAACGACGTAGTTCCTTCGATGGTGGCCATCAGCCCGCCGAGGAAGTGCAACATGTCCTGCGACGGACCTTCGGGGTCGTAGAACGCGTTCACTCCATCCTTCTCCAGCGAGATGTTGATGTGCGAGGCCTGACCCCACTCATCACTCCACTTCGCCATGAAGGTCACAACTCGACCTTGGTCGTTGGCTACCTCGCGCATTACTTGCCGTGTCCGGGCCCAGTTGTCGGCGACAGTGATCGGATCGCCCGGCGCGATGTTGATCTCGACCTGTCCAACGGCTGACTCGTCGTTCCACGCTTCCCAGACGATGCCAAGCTCGTCCAGTCTGTCCGAGACGGCGAATAGGTACTCCTCCCAGTCTTTCGACTTGGTGAGGTTGTACGCGGAGCCCGATGTTCCTCCCAGCGGCGTAAGGTCCCGGTAGCCCTTCAACCGAGCCTCGTAGATTGACTCCTGGAACACCGTGGCCTCGACCTCGATGGCTACTTTCGATGTGAATCCGAGGTCCTTTACGCCTTCGTAGATGCGTCGCAGCGCATTGCGCGGACACACGGAGATTGGCTTGGACTCGCCCCAGAAGTCACCGATGACCGAGGCCCGACCTGGTGACCATTCGATGAGGGTCGACGTGTCAGGACGCAGGTAGATATCGGCGAGGTCGCCTCGCCAGTCCGGCCACGCGAATCCGTAGTAGGGGGTGGCACCCATATCGAGGCCGAACGCTACATCCGCGAGGGCGAATCCAGAGGTGAGGCCCGACTGGAATTTTGCCGGCGACACCACCTTGCCAATGTATGCGCCATCCAGGTTCGTGCCCTCGACGCGGATGGTCCGGATGCCCCGCTCCTCGATCCACTCCATCGCATCTGACGTGGCGATGCTGTTACCCACGGAATCGCACCTTCCATCCGGCTCCGACCATGACCGAGAGTTGTGCAAAGGATCCCTGAACATTGATCAGGTTCAGGTAGGCCGAGTCGCTGATGGAGTCGATCCCCTCGAGTACTCGGGACAGCTCAGTCGCTGATCCCGCAATCCTGTAGACCGGCTCCCCCGAGCCAAACACCAACTCTTCGTTGTTGTCGAGGCATTGCACGACCAGGCGGGAGGGGAATCCCGGGTCCCCAGCGTTGACGCGCCAGAACCGCTCAGCCGCGTCCCGCCACGACATCAGGGGGGGGTTCAGGATCCGCTGAAGGGCCTCGACCTCCGTCGGGTTGGCATCCGCCCCAGTCCCCTCTGACCAGGCAAACGGCCCTGCAGCATCGAAAGTTAGGGTGAACTTTGCGTCCCCAGCTACGCCATGCGACACGTGCACTCGATCGTCGGAGAAGTCGAGCGTTGCCGACTGGATTCCGTCCTCGGTCTCGATGGCGTAGGGGCCCTTGAGGGGTTCAATTGCCTCGGGACCGCGCGAAATCTGGGCGCTCTTGCGCAACGTCGTGCCGACGAAGTAGACCAGCGGGGTGGCGTCTGCCTCAATCGTAACTTTGCCCATGGTGCTCGCGATATTCCGCTCTTCCGACAAGGAGACGGTCACTTCTTGCCGTATCCACCGGTGAGGTCCGCCCCGACTGGCGGGGTGTCGCCGAGGAGGACGCTGGGGTCCGTCATAAGACCGTCGAATTCAACCCAGCCAAGGAACGGCGGACACACTCCCCATCCAAGAAGGCGCTGGATCTCCTCGGGGAACTCCTTCACAACCTCACGGGAGAGGCTGAGGTAGTGGTTCTCCTCCTGACGCAGCCAGCCAATGTCAAGTGTCAACGTGAGGCCTGTCCGTGGAGTGTTCGTGTTGTTCGTTCCGCCAGCGTGATACGTGCCGCCAATAAAGATGACGGCTGAGCCGGCCTTCATCTCGGTCGGCACGGCCTCATCCAGCTGGGGCACTCGCTCGTCGTCCCACTTGTGACTTCCGGGGATGACAAGGGTTCCGCCGTTCTCGGCGGTGAAGTCTGTTACCGCGAGCATCACTTGCACGCGGGCCTGTCGACCACCTTCAGGGTGGCGCCACTGCCAGATGGCGTCGTCGCGATGAAGCGGCTGCGCCCCCTCGCCAGGGTAGATCTCAATAACCTGTGTGACGCCGATCTGCATGCTGGCGACCATCTCGACCGAGTCGGAGCCGAAATAGCATGAGGTGGGAACCTCGAGGAAGTGCTTTGCAGCGGCCTGATAGTGGGGTTCAAGTGCCACATCGACCGCATGCTTGGTGTGCTGGAACACACGCCCGAGTCTGCGCGTGCGGTTTCCGGAGAAGTCGTCGCTGCCGAAGCCAATTGCGTCGAGGGGCGCCCGGATGTCGTCGCGGATCGCCGCAAGCACCTCTGGACTGACGAAGTCACTGATGATGACTCCGCCATCTCGCTCAATGATCTCGATGACTTCCTCGTTGCTGCTGCTCTTGGCAAGAGTCGTGAGCCCCATTGATTCACCTTTCGATAGGTCTCCGGAGGTTCCCGAAGTTCGACTTCGTCTACCGTCTAAGTCAAATGACCAATCTGCCGGATCCCGTGCCCCGTGTCAATGGATTCCGGGAGTTTCGCTGTCCCGAATTCCAGTCCCCGTCAACCGCTGGCGTTGCTACGCCTCTGTAGCTAGGGCGATGCACCGGAGTCCCTGTTCGATGAGCACCGGCACCGCTTGCTGCACTCGCGCGGCCTCCCGCGTGCGGCCAGGATCGAGCCTCGCACGATGCACGATCCCCTGCGCGACCACCGCAAGCTTGAAGTTCGCGAACGCTAGGTATGCCGGCCAGTGGTCGAGTTGGCGGCCGCTCAGCATCGAGTACTGCTCAGCCATCTGCTCGGCCGGCAGAAGCCGAGCGCTGGTCCAAGCAGCTTGTTCGCCAAGAATGAGATCCAGCGGATGACCCCGGTACATGCACATCATGGCCAAATCAGCCAGTGGATCGCCCAGGGCGGCAAGCTCCCAGTCAAGTACGGCGAGAATGCTCGTTCCGTCACTGGCGAAAATGACGTTGTCGATTCGGTAGTCACCGTGGGTAATCGTGCTCGCTGAGTCCTTCGGCAGAGCGTCTGCGACCGCTCTCCTCAAGGCGTCAATCGCGGGGGAGTCGTCGTTCTTGACGAGGTCCCACTGCCCCGCCCAGCGATCGAACTGTCGTCGCATGTAGTCCCCGCGCCGGCTGAGGTCGCCAAGTCCGACGGAGGCCGGATCAATCTGGTGGAGGTCGACCAACACGCGGATCAGCTCCATCGTGCAGTCCTGCACTTCAGCATCGCTCATCTCGGAGAGATTCTCCTGCGTACGGATGACACGGCCATCTACGAACTCAGTGACGATGAAGGGAGTGCCGAGGATCGCGGGATCGTCACACCTGAGCACGGGTCGGGCCACAGGAACACGGGACCCGTGGAGACAGTTCGTGATGTGGAACTCGCGGCCAACATCGTGCGCCGAGGGGGTTAGGCCGGAGTACGGCGGACGGCGATACGTCCATCGATGGACATCGTCCGACAACAGGAAAGTGAGGTTCGACTTGCCACCGGAGATCATCTCGGCAACGAGCCGCCCATTGACGTGGATGTGATGTGCCCGCATGAATCCCTCGAGCGCGGCGATCTCGCCGGCAGCCAAGGCGTTGTGATCAGGCACTGGCGACTCACCCTCCATACTGGGTCCTCGCCATCGAAAAGGCGCGTTTGGCAATCGCCCAACGGTGAACCTCGGACGCCCCGTCGTACACGCGGAAGGGCCGAACCTCACGGTAAATTCTGGCAACCATGAGGTCGTCGGTCATCCCGAGCCCTCCACACATCTGCATGGAGCGATCTACGACTCGGCAGATGGCTTCGGCACCGAATACCTTTGCGATGGAAGTTGCCTGCGAGGCACTTTCACCTCCATCGAGTTTCGAGCAGGCCGTCATCAACAGGGCCCGCGTCGCCGCGAGATCAATCTCATTGTCGGCAATGAGTTGCTGGGTCATGCCGAGTTCACCCAGAGCACGGCCGAAACCGCGCCTGTTCACCACATACGCGAGGGCAATATCGTGCGCGCGCCGGGCGGCGCCCAGCCAGCGCATGACGTGGGTCATCCGTGCAGGTCCGAGTCTCCACTGAGCGAAGTCGAATCCCAAGTCGATGTCGCCGAGGATTGCCTCGTCCGGAACCCATACGTCTGTGAATGTGAGCTCGCAGTGACCGCCGATCATGCTGCGATCGATCGTCTCCAGATGCCTCACCAGCTCGATGCCGGGAGTATCCGCGGGCACGAGGAACATCGTGGCGCCGCCTCGGTCTCCCGGCATGCCCTTGGTGCGCGCCATGAAGAGGTAGAAGTCCACACCATCCGCGCCAGTGATGAAGTGCTTGTGCCCACTGAGGACCCAGCCACGGTCGACTCGGCGCGCATGTGACCTGAGCGCCGAAGGGTCCGATCCCGCTCCGGGAGCCGGCTCGGTCATTGCGAAGGCCGAACGGAATTCCCCGCGCGCCAACGGACGCAGGTAACGGTCCCGCTGTTCCTCGTTGGCGACGTGCTGCAGTAGGTGGATGTTCCCCTCGTCTGGTGCTGCGACGTTAAGAGCGAGCGGACCGAACAGCGAATATCCAGCCTCTTCGAAGATGGGGACCCGGTCAACCATGTTGAGGTTATGCCCACCGAACTCGCTTGCCACCTGGGGCGCAAAGACACCAGCCGCCTTGGCGGCATGTTGCATCTTCACTCGGACGCGGTCTCCGCCAGCAGCCTCGATGTCGCCCTTGGCAGCCTCCTCAAGGGGTTGAATTTCCTCGCGGATGAAGTCCCGGGTGGCGTCGGTGAGTGCCGCCAAGTCCCGCGGTGAGATCCTGGTACTCAACAACGTCCTGTCGTCTCCTGAGTGTGTCACTTGGCCGAGCGAAACTTCTTTGCCACGTCTGACAGCCACACAAAGGCTTCATCCGGGGTCGCCTGCCACTCGGGGTGCCACTGCACGGTTAGAACAAGGCCGTTCTCATGTTCGACGGCCTCAACGATCCCGTCCGGCGCCCGACCCGACACGACCATTCCTCGTCCCGGTGTGGCCACGGCCTGATGATGCCAGGAATTGACAACTCGCCGTTCGCCATAGATCTTCGCGGCCAGCGATCCCGCAGAGAAGTCCACGACGTGGTCGGCGTGACCATCCGTTGGCGGCTGCACATTGGGCAGGTGCGGGATGGGACCATGGGGAAGGTCCTCGATAAGAACACCCCCGAGACCGGCGTTGATGAGTTGATGACCTCTACACACGCCGAGAATGGGCATTCCGCGACGCAGCGCCTCCACCACTAACCGCCACTCGTACACATCGCGATCTACGGAAGGGTGGGCGCTGTCATCACGCACTATGTTCTCGGGATCACGCCGGCCGGACTTGAACGACGCTGACACGTCCTGCCCGCCGGTGACGACCAATGCATCCAGGTGATCGAGTAACGCGTATTGGTCTGCAGCGTAAGGGATCGACACGGGGACAGCTCCGAGTCGTGCCAATGACTCCGCAAAGCCCGAGATAGCGACTTCGATTGTCGCAGGGTGGTATCGGTCGTCCATCGATGTCAGCGCTGAGGCGTTGAGCTCGCGCACGGTGTATCCAATGAGGGGAGCGAGGCCTGACATCACTGGGTTCCGTTCGAAGGCGGTTGATGGGCCGACGATTCAGGGCCCGTTCCGCTCCACAACTGCTTCTTCAGGAGGAACTTCTGGATCTTCCCGGTACCGTTCTTCGGGAGTTCCTGGAAGACGATCGTCTTCGGAACCTTGAAACCGGCGAGTGTCCGGCGCACGTGCGCCATGAGTTCAGCGTCTGTCACTTCGCTCCCGGGTTTGAGTGTGACAAAAGCGGCCGGTACCTCGCCCCACTTCGCGTCAGGCTTGGACACGACGGCGACCTCAAGCACCGCTGGATGACTCGCGATCGCCTGCTCTACCTCAATGGAAGTGATGTTCTCTCCGCCGGAGATGATGACGTCCTTCGCCCTGTCCCTCAGCTCTACGTAACCGTTGACATGCACGACGCCGAGGTCCCCCGTGCGGAACCACCCGTTGGCGTTCACTGCAGATGTCGCCTCCGGGTCATTGAAGTATCCGAGCATGACATTGTTGCCTTGGATCACGACTTCACCGAGCGTTGCGCCATCCTCCGGGACATCCCGGTCATCTAGGTCTATGACGCGGATCGGCCTTCCGACAACATTGGAAATACCCTGCCTTGCACGAAGAACCGCAGTGTCCTTGGCAGTTTGCGTGTCCCATTCGGGTTGCCACTCACAGACAACCGAGGGGCCGTAGGTCTCAGTTAGCCCATAGAGGTGCGTCACGTTCATGTTCAGTCCCGTGAGCTGCTGAATGAGCGCGGGCGACGGCGGTGCTCCGCCCGTCGCGACTTGTATCGGCCTCGGGGCGGGGCCTGCGGTGGCTCCCGCCGCTGCGACGACGGAGGAGAGGACCGTCGGTGCGCAGTTCATGTGGGTCACACCGTTCTTCCGGATGTTCTCCCACACCCGATCGCCGTCAACCTTCGGCAGGCCGATGTGCGTTCCACCAGCTGCTGTCACCGCCCACGTGAAGGTCCAGCCATTGCAGTGGAACATGGGAAGGGTCCACAGGAACCTTGTCCGCGCATCCAGCTTCGCCTGGCTGACCATCGCCAGTGATTGCAGGAAGGCGCCGCGATGGGAGTACATGACACCCTTGGGCCGACCGGTCGTTCCACTTGTGTAGTTCAGTGCGATCAGGTCGAGCTCGTCCACAACAGGCTTGACCGTCGGGCTCGACTGGCTCAGGACACGCTCGTACTCACTGCCGTCCGATCCCGCGGTGATGATGTCGAGGCCGGCCAGCTGAGCCGCAATGGGCTGCAGGAGCTCGGACAGCGCCTCATGAACGATCAGACACCTGGCCCCGGAGTGCTCCAGGATGTAGAGAATCTCGAGAGGAGCCAGCCGGGTGTTGATCGCATTGAGAACGCCACCCGCCAGCGGTATGCCGAAGTGACACTCAAGTAGGACATTCGTGTTGGGAGCCAGGACGGCGATGACCGAGCCCGACCCATAGCCCCTGTCGATCAGGGCACCCGAGAGTCGGCGACAGCGACCGGCGAACTCTGCGTATGTGTAGGACCGCTCCTCGTCGACGTACGCCGGCCGATCCCGGAACCCGAATTCCGACCGCTCGAGGAAGGAAACAGGGGATAGGGAAACCTCGCTGAATGGCCCCACGGGTCTCACCATGAGCCGTCCCCCAACTCGAAGACCAACGGATTCAATCCGGGAACCTCCCCAGCTAGTCCGGTGCACTTCGACACGTCCAACGCCTGAGTCGTGCGTGCAATTGCAGCGTTGTTGACGCTGTTGAGCAGCTCAAGCACTCGACGTCACCCCCAACGCAACAGGTTCACGGAACATAGTCATTTGACTTTGTCGAATGACATACTCTCGCGCTTGCCCATCAAATTCAAGGGCCAGGTCAGGATGAATCGGCCTCTCAACCACCAGCCACCTTCCGTTGGACCTGCCGACGAAAGCCGTCTCGCAGCCGCATCGGGTCGACCCTGGCGTCGCGAGCGTCACCCTGGTGGGGGCCTCAACGATGTCCCGTGCGCGGCTCCGAATCCTGAGCATCTGTTCGGACGTGGACCGGGCTGACACCGCGGCCGCCCTTACTGGATTCGGCGGTCGCGGCCGGCCCACTCGATGTCGCGCAGTGCGTACTTCTGGATCTTCCCAGTGGACGTCTTCGGCAACTGGTCCACGATCACGACGTCACGTGGCGCCTTGTAGTGGGCAATCCTCGACCGCACGTGCTCGATCAGCTCCGCGGGAGTGACCGATTGACCGTCCTTGATGATGACGAACGCCTTTGGTCGCTCGCCCCACTTCTCGTCCGGCACACCGACAACAGCGACCTCGAGGACGGCAGGATGGCTGATGATCGCTTGTTCGACTTCGACGGTGGAGATGTTCTCGCCGCCCGAGATGATCACGTCCTTCGCACGGTCCCTCAAAGCGATGTAGCCATCCGGGTACATCACGCCCAGATCCCCTGAGTGGAACCATCCGCCCCTGAACGCCTGCTCCGTCGCGTCGGGGTCATCGAAGTAGGCGATCATGACGTTGTTACCACGCATCACTATCTCGCCCATTGTCTGCCCGTCGGCCGGCACGTCGTTTAGTTCCAGGTCCACAACCCTCAGTGCACCTGCTTGAACCATCGGCACACCTTGACGCGCCATCAGTGCGGCACGTTCACCCTCTGCCTCATCGATCCAATTCGGCTGGATCTCGCAGATAGAAAACGGTCCGTATGTCTCGGTCAGTCCATACACGTGGACGATCTCGAAGCCGAGTACTTCCGCCTGGTTGATCAATGTGGGGCTGGGCGACGCGCCCGCGGTGGTGATGATGACGGGCCTGTTCAGTTCGGTTGCACGATCATGATTGAGGATGCTCGTGATGACGGTAGGGGCTGCATTCAGATGCGTGACGCCCCTATTCGAAATGGCATCCCAAATGACATCGGCCCGAACCTCGCGGAGGCAGACGTGCGTGCCACCGACGGCGGTGATCGCCCATGCGGTGCACCAGCCGTTGCAGTGGAACATCGGGAGTGTCCATAAGTAGACGGACTGAGGCGAGTGCCGGGAGTGGATTAGCTCACCCAGGGCATTGAGGTACGCGCCTCGGTGTGAGTACACGACGCCCTTGGGACGGCCGGTCGTTCCCGACGTGTAGTTGATGGTGATCGGGTCTAACTCGCTGTCGACGCTCCAGTCGACGTCACACTCCTCGCGCACAGCGATGAAGTCCGGGTAGGCCATCCACAAGTCAGACCCCGGCAAGGCGGACGACTCGGCGACGATGCCTCGCTCGAGGTTGGGAAGTCCTACTGCCGCTCGAGCAGCCACGTCCGCGAATACCGCATCAACAATCAGTATCCGGGCACCAGAGTGACGCAAGATGTAGTTGATCTCGTCAGCTGCGAGTCGCGTGTTGATCGCAACGAGGGTTGCCCCTGCCAGTGGCACACCGAAATGAGCCACCAGTAGTTTGGGGACATTTGGCATCATGTAGGCGACCCGGTCACCCTTGCGAATCCCAGCCGTCAGCAGTGCCTGGGCCAACTCCTCGGCCTCGGCGGCCATCTGAGAGTACGTAGCCACCTGCTCACCGTCGACGTAGGCGATCTTGTCTGCCCAAACGGTCGCCGACCGCTCAAGGAAGCTGAGCGGCGTCAACTGCGCCATCGAGACAGCTGTCATGGATTCTCACCTTTCCCGAGGGCACGCTCCCGCAACCCGATTACGCGGTCGGCAGCGTTCAACGGTCGGATCATTACCCCGCACATGAGAGTCAACGCCCCCTGATGGACGGTCATAGAGTGCGGCCCGTCCGGCGACGCCCCAAGTAGGCCGCAAGACCGACCCCAACGATCAGGGCCGCGCCGTTCACGTAGCTGCTGACGTAGGCCGGAACGCCGGCGAGGGCGAGCCCGTTGTTGATCACTGCGAGGAAGAAGATGGCCACGATGACGCCACCGACGTTGTACCGCCCGGGCTTGATCGCCGCCGCGCTCAAGAAGGCTGCCGCGAGGGCCGGCAGCGTCAGACCCACACCGATTCGCGGATCCGCTCCGGCCTGCCTGGCCACGGACAGGATGCCGCCCGCTGCGGCAAGCAGACCTGAACAGACGAAGGCTGACGCAATGATGAGCCTGACGCGAATGCCTACGAGCTTCGCCGCCTCGACGTTGGAGCCGATCGCGTACAGGTATCGGCCAAACGGCGTGTAACCCAGTACATAGGCGACAGCAACAGCGGCGGCGACGAGGGCGAAGATGACCGAAGGGATGCCGAACCAGTTCCCGAGTCCGAAATTCACCACGACGTCCGGGATGTCTGTGGTGATCGCGAGGCCACCGGTGACTTGGTTGGTGACGCCATCGAGGAGGGTCGCCGTGCCTAGAGTGGTGATGACCCCATTGACCCCGAACTTCGTGACGATGACCGCGTTCACGAGTCCGAAGGTGGCCCCAAGAGCAAGGCCGATGGCCGGAGACGCAATCGCGCCGATGCCATTGGACATTGCCAGCGCCGTGACGATCGATGAGACTCCGGCGATGGCCCCGATAGATAGATCCCATTCGTTGGCGATCAGGGGGATGAGCGCGCCGAGGGCGACGATTCCGATGACGGCTTGATTGCCCAGAAGAATCTGAAGGTTTGCCAGAGTCGGGAACGTATCCGACGTCGTCGGCCACAGTGAGAAGAACACCGCCACTGCAATGAGAAGGAACAGGAGGGCGTACGCCTCAAAGAAGTACCCGACCGAGCGCCTGCCACGTCTCTGGTTGCCGGGGCTCCTTGGGGTGAAGTCCACGGATTGATCGACGACTACGTTGTCGTGGCTGCTCATTCGCTCTCCATCGTGAGTCGCTCAAGATTCGTGTCGGTCAAGTCATTGCCTGCGACTTCAGCGACTAGGCGTCCCGACTGCAGGACGAGCACTCGATCGCTGACGCCCGCAAGCTCTTCATAGTCAGACGACACGACCAGCACCGCTGTTCCCTCGGCCGTTGCGCGCCGGACGAGGTCCCAAATCTCGAATCGGGCCCCGACGTCCACACCCTGCGTCGGCTCGTCCAGCAGCAGTACCTGCGGCTTGCGTCTGAGCCATCTCGCCATGACGACCTTCTGCTGGTTTCCTCCCGACAGGGACGACATCAGGGAGTCCAGGTCCTGCGTCTTGATCATGTAGGAGTCGACGATGCTGCGACCGTCACTCGCCTCCTCGCGATGGCGAATCGCACCTCTTCGAAAGTACTGGGCGACGGTCGACATCCCGAGGTTGTCGAGCACCGAGAGGCTGTTGAAGGACGAGTCTCTGACGCGGTCTTCGGGGACGTATGCGACCCCTTTCCGCATTGCATCCCTCGGCGAATGGGCAAGGACCGGGGTGCCCTTGACCTCAATCGTGCCTGACTCCGGCTGAAGCAGGCCGAAGATCATCTTCAAGATGGACGAGCGCCCGGATCCGAGGAGGCCGGCAATCCCAACAATCTCGCCTGCATGAATAGTCAAGGAGATGTCCTTCACCGGCCCGCCAGAAAGGTTGCTCGTGGACAAGACCAGCTGACCGACGGGCAACCGCGACTCGCCGGCCGCCAGGCTCTTCACGCTTCGCCCCATGATGAGGTCGACAAGACCGGCATGGTCCACGGCGGTCCGCGGGAGCGTCGCTACGTGATTGCCGTCGCGCAGGACTGTGATCGTGTCAGCGACAGCCAGTACCTCGTCCAGGCGATGCGTGACGAAGATGATGGTCTGGCCATTCGCGGCGTAACCACGCAGCGCATCCAGAAGGACGTTCACTTCGTGGGCCGGCAATGCGGCGGTGGGTTCATCGAGCACCAGGACGCCCTCGTGCGCGCCCTCTTGGTCCTGAAGCGCCCTCGCGATAGCGACCATCGTTTGGTTCGCGGGGCTGAGTTCAGACAGTTGAGTGTCGGGATCAGCGTCAATGGCGAAACGATCGAGGAGCTCAATGGCTCTCCTCCGGGTCTCCTTCCACGAGATCTTGCCCCCGACGCCGGTGAGGTATCCGTGTCCCAGGCAGAGGTTCTCCGCAACGCTCAGGTCGGCAAACGTCGAGTTCTGCTGGTGAACGACGCGAACACCCAAGTCGCTTGACTGGGTCGGGCTCACAGAGGTCGCATCGATCAGGTTCGTCCCGATCTGGAACTGTCCCTCGTCCGCCGACTGGATCCCGGCCAGAATCTTGATCAGGGTGGACTTACCTGAGCCGTTGCCCCCGAGGAGGCAGTGCACCTCTCCACGCTTCGCCTCGAACGTCACGCCCTTCAGGGCCCGGGTTGCACCGAACGACTTGGCTACGCCTTGCACCCGTAACGCGACGTCATCAGCGGGGCGGGTCTGAGAGTCGATCATGGCTTCCGGGCTCATTCGGTTACGACCCGCGCCGATCCTGTGAGGGAGACACCCAGCGGCGGAATGCCATGTTCTACCTCATTCGGATCAGTCGATGAACCCTCGACATGGACAAGTGACTTGATCTAATGACCGATACTATTGATGCGTTTCAGGTCCAAGTCAAGGGTTTACCCAGGTTCAGACGGACCGTAGTACGAGCATGACTGGCAGTTAATCAACAGACACTAACCTCACAGAGCGACCCGGACACCGTAGTGCCTCAAGTCAAATTGCCCGCGAAACATGTTCGGTGCCTCAATTAAGAATGCCCGCGAAAACGGGGTCGGTTCA